>CAUZAE010000009.1:0-34128 GCA_963577685.1 Gemmatimonadales bacterium UBA6960
CGGGCGGGTTCTCGTCCTCGTCCTCGTCCTCGGCCTCGCCGCTTGCGGGCGCTGAGCTGGCTGCCTCTTCACGGCTGCGGCGTTCGGCCTTCTCCTCATTCTTCTTCTTCTTCCTCAGCTCTCGCTGCTTCTTTTCGAAGCCGTAGTTCGGGCGTCGCGCCACTGTGCCTCCGGATGAATTCGACTCGCGCCCTCCCGATTGGAGCCCGCGCTTTTGGAATGAAGGGGTCCTACGAGCTGCCCTCAGGGGAGGGCGCTTGTGGTCCAGCCCCTCTGAATGTACCTCCTTACCGGTAAAGGTATCGAATCGCCTTTTGACAGATCGTTTCGCCCGGCAGTCGGATACAGGCACGAACGATCCCGATTGGACCAGTGGAGCCCCCCGATCGGACCGTGCTTCCCCCTTGGCCGTGGCCGTCTAACAAGCGTTTGCTGCTGTCGCGGAAGCCCCTGATGGCTCGCGCCTGCGGCGCTGGGAAGACATCTTGGCGACGCAGCAGAATCGCGAGGACGTTAGACAGCGCCCTCATGACTCAGCGTCCGCTTGGGCCGCAGACTCGTTGTAGATGACTGGCATCTGGCCCTTCCAGCGGGACCAGAGTCTTGCGGCGGTGATGAGGTCAGCCATGAAGTGGGCAACATTTATCCGGCTCGTCTCCCCGGCGTCGAAGATGGCGCTGCGAATCGGCGAGGGATGCAGGCTGTACTCCGACACATGGTCCTCATCCACTAGGCCATCGGGGCGTACCGCCACCCACCCTAGTCTCGGATCTTCCTGCCCGACCTCGAGGCGGAGATAGTCGGCAGCCTGCTCATTATCGACGTGAGGAGGTAGCAGCGCACGAAGCAGTAATATGACGCCTTTCTGGGCGAACGAGATCTCTTCCGTCAGGTCCCGGTTGCTGTTTCCAGTAGTGTTCATAAGGACGAACTTGGCCGGGCTGTGGCGTGCTCTCTCACGAAGCGCCTCGCAGATTCTACGAGTCGCATCGGTCACCAGCTTGCGAGGGGGCCCGAATATCCCCTTGAATGTCAGATTGTGACCTAAGCAAGACGCTGCGGCATCACATCCCGAGACTAGGTCCGCAAGATCCCGCTCGCTCATTTCGGAGATGCTCGCTTGGATGACAGACAGGTTTGGGTCACGAAGGGTCTCCTCCCCCAGCTTGGACGGTGTACGTGCGACGGCTGTCACTTGCTGGCCGCGGCCAAGGAGTTCCCGCACTAGGAGTTGTCCTGTTGCCCCCACGATCAGCGAAGACATCTGTCTACCTTGTCCATTCCTCCATAAGGTCTGCCTTGACCGCCCCATTACCGAAAACAGGATCGGGAGGTCCCCGGGACTACCGCGGAAGCTGTATAACAAGCGATCGCTACAGTCGGGGTCGACATCAGGCTCGCGCGCTACGCCCGCGGTCACCATCATAGCCGCGCAGCAGAATCGCAGATTCGTTGTACGGCCTTAGGGCCCTTGGTGAACGGCAGTGACGCAGACAAAGAACTCGCTCCCGTTGCAGACCGAACGCCTCCGGCTTCGCGAACTGGAGGCCTCGGACTTCGACGCCGTCCACGCATACACGAGCGATCCGTTAGGCGGTGCGGTGACCTTGGCGCTAAAGGGGGCGGAGTGGCTGGACTGGCTGTCCTACTAAATGAAATCCGCGGTTGTCAGATCTGTGCGGCCCATCTACCGTCGGCCCGCGGCCGGTTGTCCAAGTCCACTCAGACGCCTCGATCTTGATTGCGGGACAAGCCCCAAAGAGGCGAGTACACGCTTCGGGGATCCCCTTCCAAGATCCCAGAGGAGTCCGGCTGAGAGAATGGATGGGAGTCGGTGAAGACGTGTTCTACGATCCGCGGCGTGTCGCGATTCTACCCATGGGATTCTGCTTCCCAGGGACAGGTCCGTCGGGAGACAAGCCTCCCAGGCCCGAGTGTGCCCCGGCGTGGCAACGATCAGTCCTGGACCATTTGACCGGTATTCGCCTAACCCTTGTGCTGCGGCGATACGCCCAGATCTACCACTTGGGTACGACATTCCGGAGCGTGACGGAGGCCGTGGTTGCGGGGCGCGATTATTGGCCCGAGAAACTCCCGCTGCCCCATCCCAGCCCTCGGAACCAAGCATGGTTCAGGAAGAATAGGTGGTTCGAGGAGGAGATCTTGCCGAGGCTTCGAGAGCGAGTGAAGGGATTGGTCGCCTGAAGTTCCACCGGAGACTCCACGAGTGAAGAAAGTGCTTACCCTGTGCGCCGTCGCTGCGATTCTCGGCTGCGGGGGCATTGAGGATGCGGACCAACCCCTCGTGGACGACATGGAAGACGAGGTGGCGAGCTTTCTCGATTCCTATCTCTTGGCCCTTGAAACCCGCGACGTTGCCCTCATCCAGACCCTGTACGTTGATGACGGCCGCTTCGAGTGGATTGAGGACGGCGAGATCCGATATCGCTCGTCTGACGATATCTTGGCGGGCCTAGCTGCATTGCCCAGTGACGCCGCGATTCGCACCGAGTATGACGGACGCGAAATCACTCCGGTGGGCAACGCCGGCGCCAGGGTCTCTACTCGATTTCGGACGGTGATCGGAGAGGGACCAACAGCCTTTGAATTCGCCGGCATGATGACGATGGTGCTCGAAAATGGACCAACCGGTTGGCGAGTCGTTGGTGGGCACACGTCCTCCGCGAGGCGCGACGGGCGTTAGAGAAGCTGCTGTCCGACAAGCATCGAAACCGGGTGTGATCTGGCATGATCCCCTTGGGGACAGAGGTCTGCGCCGGTAGGTTTTGCTCCACTGTGACCACCAGACTTAGATGAGCGAATTCATTGATATTGCCGTTGTCGGGGCGGGCCCCTGCGGAATCGCCGTAGGCGCTGCTGCGGCCCAGAGCGGACTGGGATCCACCCTCTATGATAAGGGGTGCATCACTAATTCCTTGGTGGACTACCCCTACTACATGACTTTCTTCAGCACGGCTCGTAAGCTGGAGATCGCCAGCGTGCCCTTCACGATAGCGGAGGACAAGCCGACTCGGCGCGAGGCCCTCGTGTACTATCGTCGCGTGGTTCAGCACCACGAGTTGGATGTACGTCAGTACGAGGAAGTAACCTCGATCGAAGGCTTAGCCGGCAACTTCACCCTGAAGACACGCACGAGAGTCGGTCGTTGTCACACGGTCCAAGCAAAGGCCGTGGTCATCGCTACGGGCGGATTTCACGAACCGAATTTTTTGGGCGTGCCGGGTGAGGACCTGCCGAAGGTGCACCACTACTACAAAGAGCCGTACGCCTTTTTCGATCAGGACGTGTTGGTGGTCGGAGCGGGAAACTCTTCGGTCGAGTCGGCGCTGCAGACCTACAGGGCCGGGGCGAGAGTCACGATGGTTCACTTCTCCGATCAGATCGATCGCGGGGTGAAGCCTTGGGTCGTCCCCGATATTCAAAACCGGCTCAAGAATGAAGAAATCGCGGTCTTCTGGAAACATCGACTCGTGGAAATTCGCGACGAATCAGTGGTTCTTCGGGATGAGGACTCCGGAGAGACTGTCGAGATCGCAAACGACTGGGTACTCGCGATGACCGGCTGGCGCCCCAATCGGGAATTCTTGATCGAGCTCGGCGTGCAGATCGACGAAGAAACAGGCATCCCGGCTCACGATCAAGACACCATGGAGAGTACGACGCGAGGGATCTACATCGCCGGCGTTCTCGCCGCTGGCTACAACGCGAACAAGATCTTCATCGAGAACGGAAAGCTACACGGCCCCAAGATCATCCAGTCCATCGTCGCATCGGAGGCCGCCCGTCAGGCAGGATCGACCAAGTAGGCCTCGTCCCGAGCCACTGTCAGCTAATTACAGGGGAAGTCCACCCCACGACAGAAGAAAGCCCGTTCTTGCGACCGTCCGCTCGAGATCTCCGCTGAGAAAGTCGTAACGGATCTCTCCGAAGAGGCGGAAGCCCGGGAGGGCAACGTCGGCGCCGACCCCCCCAAACATCCCTTCGTCGTCGACCGCGGAAACCACGCCGACACTCTGGCTCCGCCAGGTCCGCCCACCCGTCACATAAGGTCTCACCACCGGAAAGGGGAAAACACGGTATTTGACGCCAAGTGACCAACCATTGAGATCACATCCGGTGCAACTGGGGAAAAACCACTCGCCACTTCCGAATACATCCAGGGGGAGCACCGGAATGCTCAGACCACCCTCCACCCCGAAGCCCGTGCTTCCGCCGAAAGCGTCGTGGGCACGGACCCCGAACACACCCCCGACGACTTGCCCATGAAGCTGCCCCGGATTCAGCAAGATCACAGCCGTCACCAATGTCACCGTCACACGTATCACGATCACCTTCTCCGCTATCGAAAGGTGTGAGCCCCAGCTTCGAATCTAGCTCCGATCCAACACCGGCGGGCGAACCCGTGATGGACTGTGTGCGTCTCATACTTAGATTAGCGAGAGGCTACGCTACACCGGCAAGGACGGGAGAATGAGTTTCTTCGGGTTCGTCATCATTTTGGTGTTGATCTCGACAAGTGTGAAGGTCCTGGACCGGCGCCGCCTGCGTGATGGGGTTCGTGGAGATTACATGCGGGTCGACACCGAAGAACTGCACCGCCTTCGGGAGACGCTCGGTGACCTGAGCGGACGCGTCGAACGGTTGGAGCAGGAGCGCGATTTCTACAAGGACCTCCTGGAGCCCCTGCCGGAGCGACCGCGTCTATCCGCGAGTGACCCCGACGGATCGGAATAGAGGCGGCATGCCGTGCGACTTTAACATCCGTGAGTACTCGCGCGTCCAACTGATCGGAGAATCATAAAGCGCTTTCAGCGGGAGGATGCAGGTAATGACGAGGTGTACGTCATGAAGTGGACAACAGGCATGGCGATGGTCTTTTTCTCGCTGTTGGCCCACTCGATCCAAGGCCAGGATCCGGCTGAGGCACGAGACCGGTTCGAGCGAGGCCGGCGCGCTGACGGTCTGGAGCGGACACGGGAGTTGTCTGCGGATCGGCTCATTCGTCTGAGAAGCGACTTGAACCTCACGAACGATCAAGTCGACCGTATCAAGGCTGCGCAAGCCACGAGTCGGGGGTTCACGGACGCGGCGAGGCTGCAAATGAGGGATCTGCGTGATGCGCTACGGGACGACGAAATCACGCGGGATGAACTGCGCACCGAGATGAGTAGACGCCGGACCCTCGCGGCGGAGGAGCGGTTGGCTCACCGACGTGAGCTGGATGCCGTTCTTGATGACACGCAAAGGGAGCTCGTCCGGGAACTGCGACGCCAAACGGCTCCGGGACGAGGACTTCGCTCGGGCTCCAGGGGCCGACAACTCAGACGCGGCAGGAGCGGGTTCCGTGGGCAAGGTTTCCGGGAACGACGCATGAGCCCCCGGCGATTGCGGCGCCAGATGATGCCCTCGAGATTCCGCAGGGGATTCGGGCCGGGCCGTCGGATTTCCCGTCGGGTTCCCTAGAGCCGTGTTGTTAGGCGGTGTTGTTTGAGAAGTATCAGAACGGCTCCGCCGGACTCGCCTCGTCGACACGTCGGACGATCTCGTCGGTTATGTCGATCGTGGGATCGATGTAGACGATACCACTCTGGAGCGAGTTGAAGATCATCGTGTATCCACCCTCTTCACCCATCGTTTCGATGATCGCGGCGACCATCTCGGTGATGCCGGCCGTCAGCTCATTTTGCCGCAGCCCGAGTTCTTGCTGAACGTCCTGCTCGAGACGATCCATCTGGAGCATACGATCCTCCATCTGTCGCTGAAGCTGGGCCGATTCGGGGCTTCCAGGAATCGCCGCCAGCGCCTGCTGGCGCAACCCGTTGATTTGATCCTGTTGCACCTGTAGCTCGCCCACACGCTGCTCACGAAGCTGGTTGAACAAGGCTAGTGCCTGCTGACCGGGACGAGTATCGGCCATGATGCGGTCGGCGTTGAACACGCCTATTTTCAGGGCGGCGGCCTCCTGCCCCGACAGCGGGGTTCCCGCGCAAATCGGCACCACTAGGGCAGCAGCGACCACGAACCAGCGTCTTTCCAAGTGCAACCTGCTCAACATCGAACACTCCTTACTTCGCAAGAATCGGTAGGGAACCTGACTTCGGTCGACTCTCCTACACCAGATCCGCGATCCGGTTGCGCCACAACGTGCCCTTCGAAGGGTCGCCACCCTTGCCGGGTGAATCGTCGGGGACTTCCTTGTCTCTGTCCTGAGTGGCTCAATGAGGGAGCGCGCGTTGAGGAAAATACTCTTCGTTTGCACAGAAAACTCGAACCGGAGCCAGATGGCGGAGGCTTTCGCCCGGATTCACGGCGAAGGCATCGTAGAGGCACACTCCGCTGGCTCCCACCCGTCCGGAACCGTGAACCCTCGTGCGATCGACGCGATGGCAGAGGTGGGTTACGACCTGTCCACGCACCACTCCAAGTCCCTCGACGAGATCCCCCATGACTCCTATGACGTCGTGGTCACCATGGGTTGCGGGGACGACTGTCCACTTCTTCCGACTACGTGCAAGGAGGATTGGGAACTCCCCGACCCGAGAGACATGCGACCGCAGGAGTTCAGGGGAGTTCGCGATCGAATCGAGAAGCTGACGAAACGATTGGTCGGGGAGGTCGCCCCTTAGGTCGGGAGAACTCCGGCTAGGTGAGTGCGAGTGCCCAGCCCGAACCGAGCTCGCGTACTTCGGCCCGGGGCCCGTCCGGGGACCCCACAGGCACTCGCTCCCCAAGAGCGACCTCGCGTCGTACGTATGCGAGTGCGATGCCACCCCCGTGCCGCGGTGACTCTACGGCGCTGGTAATGTGACCCACGACACGGTCACCCTGGAACAACTCCGCGTCACTAGGCGGAATCGGACCATCCGCCAGGAATAGTCCTCTCAAGGACCGGTTCACATGGCCGCGGTCTCGGATTCGAACGACGACTTCCTGGCCCGTATAGCACCCCTTGGCGGAGTCCACGGCTCGGCCCTCCAGCCCGGTCTCTGAAAGGATCGTGGACTCGTCCATGTCTCGACCATAAGCCGGCCGGCCGGCCTCCACCCGTAGCATATCCCAGGCCTCGACACCTACGGGTTCGGCCCCGAGATCGGTAAGCTTCCCCCACAACTCCGCGCTCCTGTCGCCGGACACGAACAGGTCCAACGCCGGTGTGGCGACCTCGCAGGTTCTCACGATCCGAATCTGATCCTGCCCGGTTCCGGACACCAAGAACTCACCCTCTTCGAGACCCGCCAACGCATCGGCGTCGACATGGCCATCCGTCACCAGCCTGGAGACCGTGGGTCCCGACTCCGGGCCGAGAACCGTCAAAAGACCGGCCGACTCGGACACGTTCTCGACGGTGGCCAGGCGAGGAGGCAAGTAACGTCGCAGATGCTCCATCAGCGACTCGACAGCTACGTCGGGAACGTCGAGCAGCAAGCTCTCTTCCTCCGGGTCCGGACCCCACATGACGCGCAAATCCGCGACCATCCTTCCCTTGACTGTAAGGACGGCCGAATATTCGACGATTCCCTTCACGTCGTCGCCATGCGACGTCTGGGGAGCGCTCGGCATCTTGCCCGTGAATACCCCTCGCAGGGTCTCGACCGGGGCCCGTCCCGTAACGAGCAGGCGAGACCGCTCGCTCCGGTCCCGAACCGCCAGCTCTCCAATCGCCGCGGCGTATTCCTCCGACCTCACTCCCCGAAACCATCCATCGGCGATTCGTCTCCCCGGTCGAGGCGGTGAACGAGTGAACGGATGCGTGCGGCATCGGCAGCCCGTGGCGCGAAGTCGATGTATCCCTGGAGCTGCTCTCTGGCCTCACTTCGTCGGCCGAGCCTCAGAAGCAACATGCCTCGATCTCGAAGCTCCCCCGGCGCGTCAGGAACCAAGAGCAGCAGCCGCTCCACTGTGGCGAGGGCGCGCCGGTCGTCCCGGACACTGACGTAGAGCCCCTTCAGGTTCAAGAGAAGACGTTGGATCATGTCGCGCTTGGTCACCGCCCGGAGGAAGGCAGGCTGCATACGAACCGTCCCTCCGTACTGTTTGTCCAACACTTCCTGTGCTTGGCTTTCGAAGCGAATGAGTCCCCCCTCGAAGGGATCGATGAGGAGGTTCTCCGCAGCGCCCCTGTAACGAACGAGGAAGTGGCTCGGGAAGTTCACTCCCTCCAGGGGGAGATCGAGCCTCCACCCCACCTCGAGCAAGATGATGCCCAACGTCAACGGAATTCCGAGTCGCCGGTCCAGCACATCGTTGAGGAACGAATTCCGCGGGTCGTAATAGGCCTCTTGGTTGCCCTTGAGCCCCTCACGCTCAAAGAGCGTACGGATGACCTCACCCAAAACGATCGGACCGGCGGTCTCGTCGTCGAGCCGGTCCTTCGTGGCCTCGGCCAGTGCGTCGAGGCGCAGAAGGTGCGGCTCTGCCGGGAGCTGCGGATACTCCTCCATGGCGATTAGCAGAGAGGTCCGCGCCAAATCGAACTCGGGCTCGGACTTCTTGATCGCATCGCTCAAACGATCTCGTACCATTCCAGCGTGAAGGTTCATGCTTGAAGGTATAGCGTTAACGGGGGAGCGTCTGCGCTGTGCTCCCGGATGGCTTCGCCTTTGAGCGGGGCTTGCGTTTCGCTGACGCTTTCTTTTTCGGAGGCTTGTGATCAGTGAGCGCGATCTTGATGACCTCGTCCAGATCCGAGACGAGATGGACGGTCAGCGAGTTTCTCACGTCATCCCTCAGGTCCTCCAGGTCCGCCTCGTTGTCAAACGGGATGATGATTTGCTGAATACCCGCCCGTATAGCACCCAAGATCTTTTCCTTGAGACCTCCGATCGGCAGCACACGCCCGGTGAGCGTCAACTCTCCCGTCATGGCGACGTCTCTCCGAATTTTCCTGTCGGACAGGGCCGACACGAGAGCCGTGGCCATCGTGATGCCGGCCGATGGCCCATCTTTCGGAACGGCACCTGCGGGTACGTGGATGTGGACCTCGCGCCCTTTGAGCGCCTCCTCCGAGATTCCAAGTCGATCAAAGTGGGTCTTTGCAAAGCTCAGAGCCGCACGCCCGGACTCCTTCATGACGTCTCCGAGTTGGCCCGTGAGCAGGAGGTTCCCCTCACCGGGCATGACGCTCGCCTCGACGAACATGATGTCACCGCCCATCGGCGTGTAGAACATTCCGGTGGCGACTCCCACGACGTCGGCCGCCGCCATCTGCTCAGGATGCACGCGCGGCCTCCCGATCAGATCACGGATGACCTCTCGATCGATCTTGAGACGCTTCACGTCTCCGGCGGCGATCTTGCGAGCGACCTTCCTGGCCAACTTCCCCAGCTGTCTCTCGATCTGCCGGACTCCGGCCTCGCGAGTGTACTCCTGGATGAGTGTCAGAATCGCGTCGTCGCCGAGTACAAACTCGTCCGCCAACAGGCCGTTCTCCCTCTCCTGCCGCGGAAGCAGGTACCGCTTGGCGATCTGTAGCTTCTCGGCCTCCGTATAGCCGGAGAAATCGACCTTCTCCATCCGATCGTACAGGGGAGCCGGGATACGATCCGCGTAGTTGGCGGTCGCGATGAACAACACCTCCGAAAGATCGAAGGGAATCCCGAGGTAGTGGTCCGTGAAGCTGGAGTTTTGCTCCGGATCGAGCACCTCGAGAAGCGCCGAGCTCGGATCTCCTTGGAACGAAACCCCTAGCTTGTCCACCTCGTCGAGCAAGAAGACAGGATTCTTCGACTTCGCCTGCCTCATCCCCTGGATGATCCGCCCCGGCATTGCCCCTACATAAGTGCGCCGGTGGCCCCTGATATCGGCTTCGTCGCGGGCCCCTCCAAGAGAAATCCGCACGTACTCTCTACCGAGAGATCGAGCGATGGACTGCGCGATGCTCGTCTTCCCCACACCGGGAGGGCCTACGAACAAGAGGATGGGCCCCCTTCCGCCTACGGGGCCGGCATCATCGACCGAATCCTCTTCTTCGTGCTCCAAATCGGATACGCCGTTGTCGGACATCTGCACTTCTGCCCCATCCTCGACGCCGCCGTTTTCGACACCATTTTCAACAGCCTCATCGACCCCGTCTTCAGACGCCTCCGACGGGTCCGGGCCAAACCGCTCCAGTTGCAGCTTGCGGACCGCAAGAAACTCCAACACCCGATCCTTCACGTCTTCGAGACCATAGTGGTCAGCGTCCAGAATCTCCGACGACAACGACAGATCGATCTTGTCCTCGGAGCGCACGTTCCACGGAAGCTCGGTCACCCATTCGAGAAACGTCCGGATGACCTGATACTCGGCAGACTGGGGGCTCGTACGCTCCAGCCGTTTGAGTTCTCGCTCTACTTCGGCACCCTGCTCTTCATCGAGCTGCAACTCCTCGACTCGCTCGCGAAGCTCTTCGACATCGTCTCGTTCGTCCTCATCTCCCAATTCACGTTGGATCTGCTTGAGCTGCTCCCGCAGTAGCATCTCTCTCTGCCGTTCGCCGAGCTCCTCTTGGACACGCGCCTGGATCTCTTCCTGGGCGTCGAGGCGAGCCAGCTCGCGCTCCACCGCGACGAGCGCCGCGCGCATGCGCTCTTCATCATCCAGCGTCTCTAGGAGCTCCTGCTTGTCTTCGGTCGGCAGCTCGAGGTAGAACGATACCAGATCCGCGAAGGCCCCCGGCTCGTCCACGCCCTGGATCAATTGGTTGAGTGCCTCGGCAGGTACACCGCGCCTTGTGCCTAGCTCGGCTGCGCGGTCCCGCAACTCCTGATTGAGAGCCTGAAAAGCCGGATCGTCGATGCTCGTGGTTGGCTGGCGGTCTATCTCGACGAGAACCGCGCGCAGCATTTCTTCACCCTCGGACTGATAGGAGATCGCCTGGGCGCGACCCTCCCCCTGGACGAGGAGCTGCACTCCACCCCGAACTCTGTGGGTCTGGATGATTCGCACCACAGTCCCGACGTTGTACAACAGGTCGGGATGTGGGTCGTCGACGTTTTCCCTCTGAGCTACCGCAAACAGTCGCCGGTCGCCGTCCAGGGCCTCCTGAATTGCCTCGACCGTACCGGCTCGTCCAGCGGATATTGGAACCGCTACGCCCGGATAGACTACTGTGTCGCGAAGCGGCAGGACCGGTAATGTGTATCGCTCACCCATGATTCCTCACTTGGCAATCCCCGAACCCCCTGACAGTCGTCCAAGGTTGTCGACATGTCACTGCATGAACCCTGCCAACCCACGACGCAAAAACATGCCGAAGTTGCAGGCCCTCTGTCATAATGTCGGCCTTTTTTGACACAACTCCAGTGCTTAGCTTGTCGGTCGGCATTTTACGCAGCTCATTCCGGTGCACTCATGCTCGAAGGAATCACCTGGTTCAGACAGTCTTCAGTCCGCATTCGAAGGGGCGGAGTCGAGCTTCACGTCGACCCCTGGGGCGTTCCGGACGAGAGCGAGGCCGATTACATCCTGTTGACCCATCCCCACTACGACAACTTCTCCGAGGACGACATCGCCCGCGTCCGTGGACCCCATACCATCGTCGTAGCGCCCGCGTCGATGCGCAAGCAGCTCGAGGGAGTCGACCACCTCATGCGGCCTGGCGACATGATCCATCTCGACGGTGTCGAGATTCTGGCTGTGCCGGCCTACAACCACGGAAAGAGGTTCCATCCCCTGGAGAGCGAGTGGCTAGGCTACGTGTTCACGCTGGGCGATGTCACTTTCTACCACTCGGGGGACACGGACTTTCTCGAGGCGATGAACCAGATTCGTTGTGATGTGGCATTTCTCCCTTGTGAGGGGCACTACACGATGGGACCCGAAGACGCCGTCCGAGCCGCGGCAGCGTGCCACGCCCGGGTCGTCGTTCCGGTGCACTGCGGGGGGACCAGAGAAAACGCTGAGCAAGTGAAGGAGCTGTTCGACGGCGAAGTCATGATCCTCGAGCAAGGCATGCCAAGCTGACCCCAAAGGACTCGGGCTTCGTCATCCCGGAGGATCAGCTTCCCGACGGGTTCGCTGGAAGTGTCCATGAGCCGCCGGCCCGACCGGTGCCAGCGCGCCCAGCCGCCACCGTCGTCCTCATGCGTGACGCCCATCACGGCCTCGAAGTTCTTCTGCTGAAGCGAGTCCGAAGCAGCGGCTTCGTGCCGGGAGCATGGGTGTTTCCAGGCGGCAGGGTAGACGCGGCTGATGCGAGCGAGGAAGTCTTGGAGCGGACCCCGGGCCTGACTCTCTCGCAGGCCGCCGCGCGTCTGAATCTTCCGGATGGCGAGACGCCGGCTGTCGCGTACTACCTGGCCGCCCTTCGCGAGGCGTTCGAAGAAACGGGAATCCTGGTGGGACGGAGCGCGAGCGGCGACCGCATGGCAGTGGCCCACGCTGAGCCGGGGGTTCGGGACGCGCGGGAACGCCTTTTGGCGGGAACGTGCTCATTTGCGGAAGCGCTGAAGGACCTCGGTGCCTTTCTCGATTCCACGGCGATGGAGTACATCGCGCACTGGATCACTCCCACGGTCGAGCCCCGCCGCTACGACACACGCTTTTTCGCGGCGGCCGTCGATCAGGCAGCCGTCCCTGCGATTCACGAGGAGGAGATGACCCAAGCGCTTTGGATAGCCCCACGTGAGGCGCTCGAGCGCTCCGAGGCCGGGTCCCTCCCGATGGTGTTCCCCACACTCAAGACCTTGGAAGCATTGGCCGGTTTCGACGGCACGGCCTCGCTGCTACAGGACTTTCGGACCCGCACCATTCCGAGCATCCTCCCCCGCCTGATCCGAACCGCTGAGGGGATCACGCTCAGGATCCCGGAGATCATTCCCGAAGGCGGTTGACGGGCCTCCGCGAAGGCTCCTCTTACATACGCCGATACGCGGGCCCACTCCCGCCTTCACGGACCGTCCATCGCGGTCCCAATACATCGGTAGCCTTACAATCCACACAGTTGGGCGTGTTCAAGCGCAGCTCGTCCCCATCCCTTTCGTAGACGCCCGCAGGACACATGTGCACGTAGAACTCGGCCGCTTCGGGGCTCACATCAGCTCCCACGACAAGGTGATTTGGACCGTCGTCTCTCGTCTGGTTTCCGGACTTGTAGACGGCGTCCACCTTGCTGAAGGTGATCTCCCCGTCCGGCTGAGTGGCAGGACCCCCGTCTCCGAGGACGCGTTCCTCGCTCACGTCATTCGGGACCTCAATCTTCCCGCCCAGGATGGCACCGCCGGAAAGCGTCATGATGCCGGCCCGGATCGTCCCCCCGAAAAATCGGTGCTTGAAGGCGAGCCGAATGTTTCGGGTCCGTCGTAGATCCCTAATGATGTAACTGGCGTCCACCGTGTCGGTGTAGGAGCGAAGGCCGGTTTCCGACACGTCCCCGGCCTTGAGCGCACGAAAAATGGCCCTGGCGGCGAGTATCCCGGAATGCATCGCGTAATGAATCCCTTTGAGAGACGGGACGTCCACGTATCCGGCCGCGTCGCCCACGATACAGATGCCATCCCCGTGCCGCTGGGCTGGAACGGAGTAGTAGCCCCCCTCCGGGATGGTCTTCGCGCCCCACTCCACCATCTCACCCCCCTCGAGGAACGGCTTGAACAGAGGGTGCAGCTTCATGCGCTGGAATACTTCGTGGACATCGAAACGGGCGTCCCGATAGTCGAGTCCGACGACCAACCCCAGCGCGACCAGATTCTGGTCGAGGGGATACATGAAACTCCCACCGAACACGTTGCTCGGAAGCGGCCAGCCCATCGTATGGACGACGCGGCTCAAGGGCACCTTCGTCGCCCACAATTCCTTTACTCCCAGAGCGAAGATTTGGGGATTCTCCGATCCGATCTCCTGCCACTCCAAGTACGCTTGCGTGAGCGGGCCCCGCGTGCCCTCCGAAAGGACCGTGACCCGGGCGCTGATATCCATCTCCGGCTCGTGATCTCCGCCTGGCCGACCCTCTCGGTCGAGTCCGGAGGGAGCGGTACGCACGCCGAGGACACGGCCCTCGTCGACCAGGAGTCCCCCCACCGGAAAGCCCGGGAATACATTGACCCCCAGCCCCTCGGCTTTCTCCCCGAGCCACCGCACGATCTCGCAGAGCGACGCCGTGTAGTTCCCGTGGTTCTTCATGGTCGGGGGTGTGGGGATGTGGATGGCCCTCTTCTCCGTCAGGAAATAGACGGCCTCACTCTCTACCGGATCGCGCAGAGGCAAATCGTTGATGTCGAGCTCGGGGAAGAGCTCACGCAACGCTACGGGGTTGACGACGGCGCCCGAGAGGGAATGCTCGCCGAGTTGGCCCGCCTTTTCCAGGACGGCGATCTCGACGTCCCCGAGTCCATCACCCGCTTCATTGTCCTTCTGGACGAGGCGGGCCAGTTCTATCGCACCGGCCAGCCCGGCTGGCCCGCCTCCCACGAAGACGACGTCCATGGGCACGCCCTCAGGGTCCGGCATCTCATGAACGATCAGGGTCTCAGAGGGAAGGCGAGGCTGAAAGCGGGCCGGCCGCACCGACCCGGACATCGAGAGCTTCTCGGACATAGCCGCTCCGTGTATCGTTATCGGTGCTCGAATGGCCGAGATACCTCTGGAGCACCACACTAGCCTAACGATTCCGGCTCGACATCGCATGGGAGCTGTAGGTGTTCATGCGATCGCGCGCACTCGAACGAGACGCCGTTCATGACATCGACCCGCCCCGTCACAGTCGCCGAGCTGAAAGCATCCGGATACGAGCCCCAGAGTGTGAGGGACGAGCTGCGTCGGAACCTCATCACCAAGCTCAAGGCAGGCGAGGACATCTTGCCGGGCATCGTCGGCTTCGACGACACCGTTATTCCGATGATCGTCAACGCGATTCTCGCACGCCACGACTTCATACTGCTCGGACTGCGGGGCCAGGCGAAGAGTCGAATCCTCAGGCAACTCGTCGACTTGCTCGATCCGGAGATCCCCATATTGGAGGGCAGTGAGATCAATGACGATCCGCTTGCTCCGATCTCCAAGTACGCCCGCACCCTCCTCGAGGAACATGGGGACGATGCCCCGGTCTCCTGGGTGACTCGCGACAGTCGATTCGTGGAGAAGTTGGCAACCCCGGACGTGACCATCGCCGACATCATCGGCGACGTAGACCCCATCAAAGCCGCTCGGGGCGGGCACATCCTCGCGGACGAGCTGACCATACACTACGGGTTACTCCCGAGGGCCAACCGCGGCATTTTCGCGGTCAACGAGTTACCGGACTTGTCGGGGAAGATTCAAGTCGGGCTCTTCAACATTCTCCAGGAGGGGGATGTGCAGGTGAAGGGCTATCCGATCCGCCTGCCCCTCGACGTCTTTCTCGTGTTCACGGCCAATCCCGAAGACTACACGTCGCGGGGAAAAATCATCACGCCACTCAAGGACCGCATCGGTGTCGAGATCCAGACGCACTATCCCACTGAGGTGTCCGTTGGCATGACGATCACCCGGCAAGAGGCGTGGCTCGAACGTGACTCCGTGGAGATCGAAGTCCCCGACTTCATCGCTGAGTTGGTCGAGCGAATCGCGTTCCTGGGCCGGAGTGACAAGCGAATCGATCAGCGTTCGGGCGTGAGTCAGCGTATGCCCATCACTGTTCTCGAGAGCGTCGTGTCCTCGGCCGAGCGAAGAGCCCTCATCCTCGGGGAGGAGCAGGCGGTTCCCCGGATCGGGGATATATACGGAGCCCTCCCGGCCATCACGGGAAAGATCGAGCTGGAGTATGAAGGAGAGCTCCACGGCTCGGAGCGGATCGCCCGGGAGTTGATCAGCTCGGCCGCCAGCGAGTTGTTCCAGGATCGCGCGGGCGGCGCAGACGTCGATGAGATCGTCGAATACTTCGAGATGGGTGCCGCGTTGCAGGTGGGTTCCGACAGCTCGGGGAAGGCGTGTGTCCAGGGATTCGAAACTGTACCTGGACTCCTGGAGTTGGTCGAAGCGGTGGGACTCGCCCCCAAGGCCTGCTCAGACGGCTGGCGTGCGGGCGCGTGCGAGCTGGTTCTGGAGGCGTTGGTCGCCGAGCGGCGCATCAGTCAGTCCACGACCGGCAGCTATGCGAAGGCTCGCCACGAGCCGTCGCAAGGCAAAGGGTACAAGGGGCTGGATCCTTTTGGGGGGGTCAGCCTGTAGGTTTCGACCCCACCTCGGTCAAGGTGCCACGTCCGCCAAAGATTCGACCTCTGCCAAAGCGGAGACGAGCATCCTCCGCTGAGCAGCCGGAAGAGGCAGGGCGTCGATCTGGTCGGGTGCGACCCACCTTCGCTCTTGCTCCGCGCGTCGGCTCCCTAATTCCGGCCCGGTCGCCACGGACCCCGCCGTATCCTGGACCTCCATCGCCAACATCGGACGGTACACGGCCTTCAGATGGGTGAACGCATGTCTCACCTCGGGCAGAACACACCGGTACGCACCTCGGGTCGGAAGTGTCACGCCCATCCCCTCCGCGACCGACCGCCATCCTTGGGTGAGCGCATGTGCGAGAGAGTCTTGCTCCAAGGCTTCGCCCGCCTCGATCTCGGCGGCCGGGAATTCCCACATTCCGCCCAGGGGACCCTCCCGTGGGCGACGGACCAGGAGTAGGTCCCCGCTCGGGCGGCAGCCGACCAGAACCGCGAAGACCCGGGTCCTTACCGCAGCGCGCCGCTTGCGGGCGGGCCTCAGCTCTTGTGTGCCTTCGGCCAACGCGCCGCACTCGCCCGCCAGCGGGCACTCCCCACAGCGCGGCGAGCGCGGCAAGCATACCGTGGCGCCGAGCTCCATGAGCGCCTGATTCCAGTCACCGGGTCGATCGGGGTCCAAGAGTTCGACAGCCCTCCGCCGTAGCAGCGCGTCGGAGGTGCCGTCCTCGTCGAACAGCCGTGACAGCACACGACGAGCGTTGCCGTCCACGGCCGGTACCACCTCACCGTAAGCGATGCTCGCGATCGCACCCGCACTGTACGCTCCAATGCCCGGAAGCGTGCGGAGGCTGGAAGCGCTCGTTGGGAGGTCTCCGCGAAGCTTCTCGCGAACCATGCGTGCGGAACGGTGAAGATTGCGGGCCCGCGCGTAGTAGCCGAGCCCCTCCCAAGCCTTGAGTACCGACTCCTCATCGGCCTCCGCGAGTGCCGCGACCGTGGGAAAGCGCTCCATCCAGCGGGCGTAGTACGGAACGACGGTCTCGACGCGGGTCTGCTGCAGCATGATCTCGGAGACCCAAACACGGTACGGCTCACGACTCTCCCGCCAGGGAAGGTTACGCCCGTGCGCGTCATAGTGCTCGAGAAGTCGCCGGCGAGTCCGGGCCGGATCGGGGATCGTCGTCATCGGAGGGCAAGGTAGAGGGTGCCCGCCCCCGCCGGCTACGGCACGAGCCGGTCGGTCGCGAAACAAAGCCGACTTTGGTCAACGCCTCGGCAGAATCACTGAAACCCCTTACGTTGCCGGGGCCATTTCTCGGCGGTCGGAAAGACGTGGGCGCCCCTCGTTCCCCGCCGGAGAGTCCCGTCGCACAGCCGCTGCGCCCACCACGCGGCTGCCTCGGAAGAGTCGCATTTTGTGAATGAACTGGTCCCGGACAACATCAAGCAGCTGCGAGCCTATCAGCCGGGAAAGCCGATCGCAGAGATCGAACGTGATCTGGGGATCACGGACGTAATTCGGATCTCCTCGAACGAGAACGCGATGGGACCGTCACCCCGTGCCACCGCAGCGGCCGCCGCCGTCCTAGCCACGGTCAACGCTTACCCGAACGGCGATTGCTACACCCTGCGGACGACGCTATGCGATCGCCTTGGCATCACACCCCAAGAGCTCGTCTTCGGCTCGGGTAGCAACGAGGTAATCGATCTCGTCGTTCGTGCGTTTTGCCGTCCCGGCATCGACGAGATCGTCACCCAACAGTATTCCTTCATCAGCTACCGACTGGCAGCGATGGCACACAACATCCGTTTCGTCGAGTCCGACGTGACCGACCTACTCGGATGTGACGTGGAAGCTTTGCTTGCTACGGTGACGGACAAGACCCGGGTGGTGTTTCTCGCGAATCCCAACAACCCGACCGGGGCGTACCTTCCTCGTGCGGACTTCGAGCGCCTGCTGGCCGAGTTGCCCGCGCAGGTGATTCTGGCCGTAGACGAAGCGTATCACGAGTTCGCGATCGACGCCGGCGTAGAAGATTACCCGAATTCACTGGACCATCGATCCGACCGCGCTCTCCTGATCACGTTGCGCACGTTCTCGAAGATCTATGGTTTGGCTGGGCTGCGCGTCGGCTACGGAATCTCCTCGCCGGCGATCATCGACTATATGAATCGCATTCGGCGTCCGTTCAACGTGAATAGCGTGGCGCAAGCGGCCGCGGTCGCGGCGTTGGACGACACGGAGCACATCGAACGATCTCGCAAGGCGGCCCATGAGGGCATCCCGGCGATCATAGAAGCGATGGTGGCGTTGGGATTCCGCGCCTATCCCTCTCTTGGAAACTTCGTGCTGATCGACGTCCGACAAGACGCGACGCCGGTGTACGAGCGCCTGTTGCGCCGTGGCGTAATCGTCCGGCCCATGGGGCCTTGGGGGCTGCCCGCCCATTTGCGCGTATCGGTAGGAACACCCGAGCAGACCGCGCGAGTGATCGGAACGCTGACCGAGGTCCTGAGCCCCTAGGCCTCCGTCTTCTGGCGCGTGAGTTGCGTGACCCCACCGGACCGCTTACCTCGGGAGACGTCGTAAGCATGGCCGGAGCGTTGTACATCGCGTTGCATGTCGCTGTGTTTACAGTCTCGCTACGGGAGTAGGGTATGAGTCCGGACGTCACATCGCCTGAGGTGGCCACTGGTAGCACCGCCTTCGATCTTCGCACCTTTATGAGGAGCTTCGGACCCGGCCTCCTGTGGGCCGGAAGTGCGATCGGCGTCTCGCATCTGGTCCAGTCCACTCGAGCGGGTGCGACCGCAGGCTTCGCTCTAGCCGGCGTAATCGTCTTTGCGCTCGCCCTGAAGTATCCGTTCTTCGAGTTCGGTCCGCGGTACGCTGCCGCCACGGGTGAGAGCCTCGTGGAGGGCTATCACAGGATCGGGCGATGGGCCGTCTGGATGTTCTTTCTCATCGCCCTCAGCACGGTCGTCTTCACGAACGCCGCGATCCTCCTGTTCACGTCGTCCCTCTTTCAGTACGCGTTGGGAGTGGATGTCTCTCCGGTCCTCGCCTCGGCAGTGGTCTATACCGGGTGCGGGATACTCCTATGGATCGGCCACTACAAGGCGCTCGACCTCGCCATCAAGGTGGTGCTCCTGTTGCTGGCGGTTTCCACGCTCGCTGCGGCCGTAATCGTCCTCCCGAGGGCCGACTTCTCGAGCTTCAGCCTGGTACCGCTCCCGCCGCGGGGCGGCACCATCCAGTTGGCGTTCATGTTGGCTCTGGCAGGCTGGATGCCTTCCGACATTTTGATCTCCGCCTACAGTTCTCTGTGGACCCTCGCCAAGGACAAGGCGAGCGGCATGCGGGCGAGTGTCGCGACGGCTCGGCTGGACTTCAAGATCGCTTACGGCGGTACCACGATCCTGGCGTTCGCCTTTCTCACGCTCGGGGCGGGCGTGATGTACGGCTCGGGTCAGGAATTCAGCTCGGCCGGCGCCGTCTTCTCGACCCAGTTGATCGACCTCTACGTACAGACTCTGGGGGAGTGGACCCGGCCGATCATGGTCGTCACCGCGTTGACGGCGATGTTCTCTACCGCCCTGACGGTGATGGACGGTTATCCGCGCGTCATCGACCGTTGCGTCAAAGTGATCATGACCAAGGACCCGGCCAAGACCGCTCACGCCGAGGTTTCGAGGCCCTACTGGATCGCGTTGATCACGATCGGGATCTTGATGACCCTCCTCCTGCAGTTGTTCGTGAGCAGCCTTACGCAGATGGTGGACTTCGTCACGATCGTAGCGTTTCTCACCGGCCCCGTGCTGGGCTACCTCAACCTGAGGGTCATCACGTCTTCGCACGTTCCCGAGGAACACCGACCCGGCAAAGCCATGCTGATTTACGCATACGTAGGCCTGGCGTCGTTGAGCGCGGTGGCCCTCATCTTCATTGTGAGTCGCTTCGTGTAACATGCGAGGGAGTGTTCACGTCTCGGGGTCGAGTGGCCTCTGAGGCGACGCTTCACTAAACTTGATGGGTAGCGGTCAGTTCTACTAGAGCCCGTCAGGTACCATGCGCTTCACCACGTATACCAAGTATCGAGGCCGTTGGCTGGACGCCATGAACCTCGAGAACTTGATGGAATTCCTCTCGGATTTCCTCCTGAACGGCGGCTTCGCCGGGGGGCCCAACTACCACCCCTTCTGGGGCTGGTCGGGCCTCGATGACACCAACTCGGTGGACTCCCTCAAGAATGCGCTCCTGCAGGCACTCATAGATAGCGGGGAGCTCACACCGGAGATGATCGAGGAGTTGCGTGGAGAGGGGCAGGGAGACGAGGCCGTCCAGCAGCAAATCGCCGACCTGCTGGACGATCTCATTCAGCGCATGGTAGATGAGGGCTATCTGACGCTGGACGGCGGCACACCGACCATGCCCGGCACCGTACAGGACGTCACTGGACAGGGCGAGATCGACGAAGCCAAGGAGGCCGCGCAGCAGGTGCAGTTCAACCTGACACAGAAGGGGATGGACTTCCTGGGGTACGGGGCGCTCAAGAATCTCCTGTCTGCGGTGGGGAGCTCGAGCTTAGGCTCACACGAGACTCCGCACCTGGCGACGGGCGTAGAAGCCGACGCGACGAGCAAGCCATACGAGTTCGGTGACACGATGAACCTCGATGTCCCCGCCACGCTCAAGAACGCCATCGAACGCGAAGGGCTCGGCGTTCCCCTCGACATCGACTACCAGGACCTCATGGTGCATCAGACCGAATATCGGTCGTCCTGTGCCACCGTGTTGATGCTCGACATCTCGCACTCGATGATCCTGTACGGAGAGGACCGTTTCGCGCCTGCCAAGCGGGTCGCATTGGCGCTATCTCATCTCATTCGGACCCGGTTCCCGGGCGACTCACTGAACGTCGTGACCTTCGGTGATCGGGCAGAGGAAATCCCACTGAGTCAGCTCGCCAAGGCACAGGTGGGACCGTTCCACACCAATACGGCCGAGGGGCTGTTGTTGGCCCGCAACATCCTGAGGGCCCAAAAGAAGGACATGCGGCAGATCATCATGATCACGGACGGCAAGCCGTCTGCGATCACCATGCCCGATGGACAGATCTACAAGAACTCAGGTGGCATGGACCAACACATCCTGAGTGAGACCTTCCGAGAGGTGTCTGCGTGCCGGCGTGCCGGGATCCTGGTCAACACGTTCATGCTGGCCCAGGACCCCTACTTGGTGCAGTTCGTGCACAAGGTCTCGGAGATCGCGAGGGGGAAGGCCTACTTCACGTCGACGCAGACCCTCGGCCAGTACATCATGATGGACTTCATGCGGAACAAGCGGCGGAGGGTGGGCTAGGTCCCTCAAAATCGTTTCCGCGGAAACGTGTGTGCCACCGTCGAGACCCGATTGGCCGCTCACCCCAGAATTTGCACCAAAGCTAGGACCACCAAGACTCCGTAGAAGATCGCGCACAAGACAACGGACGCCTCCCGCCACAACGCCGGGCGCAACTCTGGCGGCAGGAACTTCCGGTTTACGACGAGCGTGTGGAGGCTCTCCAGCACAAACGTGAAGCCGGCGACGTTGGCACCGATAATGATCAGGGTCAGCGGCTGTGCCAGGTTCAAGGCGATACAGCCCCAAACGGCGAAAACAGCCATGACGCTGTAGTAGATCGCGCGCACGTCACCGCCTCGCCAGCGGCGAACGGCCGGGCTACTCGTCCACAAGATGTCCGTGATGGCCCGCGGCAGGCCGTCGACCAATGCCAATTGGGTCGAGAACAGAACCCACACGCCCGCGATGAGCGTCACGTACCAGAAGATCGGCCCGTGGACTGCTGCGATACCCAACGCTTGCAGGTTGGCCACTGCCCAGCCGTCGATCGCTGATCCAGCCCCGACATACTCGAGCGTCAATAGGATCATCAGTGCCATGCCGAGGACCGAGCCGAGACCGAACACGCCCCACTGGTCGACGTTGAGGAACTTCCACCAGTTGCGCCAAGACTTGAGGGAATCGTCATCGACCTCGAAGACGTTACCCTGAGGAGAAAGGCTGACTCGGTCGCTGAACGCACTCGGGATATAGCCGACGGTGGATCCCATTCCGTAGCCCTTGTCCCGCATCCAGTTGGTGAGAAAGGCGTTGTCGATCCCGCCCATGCCGGAGTAAGCGGCAAACGCGGCGATCAGTGCCCAGTCGACGCCCTCGGGTATTTGCCCAAAAGCAGCGAATCCGGTGGCCACGCGGCCCCACGTGCCCCAGGACACCGTAGTGAGGTCGATGACAAGCAAATACACCCCCACGAAGCCGACCATCAGCCACATCGCCACCTCCAGGGTACGTTCGGTCCTCTTGCCGAGCATGGTGACGAGAAAGCAGGCGCCGAAGGTCAGGTACCCGAGCCAGATGATGAAATCGGCGTCGGCTGCGGTCGGCATGCGACCCAGCAACAACGCCGCGGTGGCAGTAGCGGCGGCGAGGGCCCAGCCCGGCCATCCGTCTTGCAGAAACGCCAGAGCGCTGTAGATGCTCCCCCAAAAGCCGGGTCCCGGCCAGGTCCGCATGTACCCGCTGATGATCGGTTCGCCAGTGTAGAGGGTGTAGCGGGCCATCTCGAGGTTGAGCAACACCTGCAAGAGCACCGCGACCGTGGTGATCCAGAGCAGGGTTGGCCCGTAGGCCACGATCACCGAAGGGCCCAACAGCCACTCGCCGCTGCCGATGGCGGCGCCGAGGCCGATAATGCCGGGCCCGATCGTACGCAGGACGTTGCGTCGCGTGAACGTAGGTGGCGCCGGCAACGGTTTCGTTCCCCAATCTGGGAGTAGACCGTGCGGGCGGCTCATCGTTCACTAGATCCCAGTTGGGGAAAGGCTGACATGTTGGTGTCCGGCGATACCCCAGTCAACCGGCGGGGTGCGTCCGCGCCCAGTGCACCCACGTGAGTGGCTTTGCGGGCCTCACGGGCTTGAGGCTAAGCTCTACCCTCGATCATCGAGGAGATCGATAGCCGCCCACCAAAACGCACAGAAGGGCTGACCTGTATGTCCTATACCACAAGTTCTCTCGTCACCGGTATTGAGGAACCACCCGTGACTGAAGCGGGAAGCTGGCGGCGACCGGACCGCTTTGGTGCCGACAAGCCACTGATCAATCTGTCGGAAGCCGTGCCAGCGTATGGGCCCGCGACCCAACTCCGAGATCACTTGTCATCCCTGGTGGTCGAGGACGACACCGCCTTCTATACCGACGTCGAGGGCATACCGGCACTACGTGATGCCCTGGCACACGATACGGCAGTCAGTTACGGCGGCCAGATCGCCGCAGCCGACGTGATGATCACGGCGGGCTGTAATCAGGCCTTCTATATCGCCATCATGGTCTTGGCCGAATCAGGGACTTCCGTTCTCCTGCCAGAGCCGTGGTACTTCAATCATCGCATGATTCTGGACATGATGGGGATCGATGTCATTCCCCTGCCTTGCCTTCCGGAAAACGGCATGATCCCTGATCCGGCCCAGGCGGAATCCCTCCTACGAGACAACACCCGTGCGATGGTTCTGGTGACGCCCGGCAATCCCTCAGGCGCCATATGCTCCAGCCAAACTATTGCCGAGTTTCTTCGCATTGCGGACAAGCATGGCATCGCACTGGTGATCGATGAGACCTACCGCGATTTCCTGCCGCCCAACCATGGTGTGCCACACACCACGTTTGCCGATCCTGGCTGGCGCGATTCGAACCTCATCCATCTCTATAGCTTCTCCAAGGTATTCTGCCTGACGGGTTATCGGGTGGGTGCCATTGTGGCGGACCCTGGCTTTATCGAGGAGGCTGCCAAGGTCATGGATTGTCTCGCCATATGCGCCCCCAATATTGGACAGCGTGCGGCCCTATATGGCCTACAGCATTTGGGAGAATGGCGGGCGGACAAAAGATCATTGATGGCGGAGCGGGTAGGCGCCTTCCAGCGTGCCATGGAGAACGGCGATTCAGGATACCGTATCCGCTCCATCGGCGCTTTTTTCGCCTATATGGAACACCCGCATGAGGACCAAGAATCTAAACAAGTCGCCAAGCGTCTTGCCGAGGAACAGAACCTGTCGTGTATGCCTGGCGGGATGTTCGGGCCGGGCCAGGAACGCATGCTGCGCTTCGCCGTTGCCAATATAGAAACCAGGGTCGCCGGGGATATTGCGGCCCGCTTAGCGCAGGACCGAATTTGAGCCCTCTGCCACCCTGCTGACGTGGTTAGTCACTCTATAGGAGCGGACCGTTGAAAAAAATCACCTTCGGCTTGATCGCCGGTTTGCTCGCCGGTTTGCTCACCGGTTTCCTCGGTGATTTCCTCACCGGCGCGACCCTCGCTGCACAGGATGTGGTGCGCCGCCCAATGACGGTCGACGACGCCCTGAATATAGTGCGCCTTCAAAACGTCACGATGTCGCCTGACGGAGCGTGGGTCTTCTTCTCCCAGTCCGAGCTCGACTGGGACGACAACAGCAGGAACCAAGAACACTACCTGATCGCCGCAGACGGTGGAGAAGCGATCCACTTCATCGGGAACGCTGGTGGGAGTGCGTTTCAGTTTTCTCCCGAAGGCGAGCACTTGTCGTTTCTCAGGAGCGTCGACGACCAGCAGCAGATCTTTCGCATGATCCTCTCCGGCGGTGAAGCCCGACAGCTCACGGACCACCGGGGTGGCGTCGTCTCTTATAGGTGGTCCAGCGACGGAAGCGAGATCTTCTTTACCGCTGACGAGGCGATGAGCGATGAGGATCAGGAGGAATACGACGCGGGGGCTGATGCGTTCTATGTCCGCGAGGGTCCGAACGGCAGAGAGCCGGGCAGTTGGCGCAACCTCTGGGTGTTCAACCTCGCATCGGGAGAGGAGGCACGTCTAACGGACGGGGAGCTCGTCGTCGACGATTTCGACGTGTCGTCAGACGGTCGCCGTGTCGTCTTCGCGGCGACGCGCCAAGACCTCAGCAATTACTTCTACTTGTCCGAGCTGTACCTCGTCGACACGCGCAGCCGGGAGGTCGTTCGTCTCACCGACAACAACGCAGCCGAGGGGAACGTCTTGTGGGCACCGGACGGACGGACGATCGCCTACCACGCTCCGTCCGACGGCGAATTCGATTTGACCCACGGTTTCGTCTGGGTCATGAACGTCGACACGGGTGAAAAGAGACGGCTGGAAGGTCAGAGCCAGGGTCAGATCTCTTCCCTTACCTGGATGCCGGACGGCAAGAGCCTCCTCTTCAATGAGACACGCCGCACGAACAGGAATCTCTACCGTATCGACGTCGCAACCGGGCGATCGACGGACATCACCGACATCACTGGTTCGCTGCGTGTGCTCGGTTTCTCCGAAGACCGTACGAGGATGGTGTATTCGTTCAGCGACTTCGAGACACCGGGCGATCTTCATGTCTCCTCGGTGGAGGATCTCAGTCCCGTTCGGTTGACCCACGCTAATCCCTGGATCGAAGAGGAGATCACGCTGGCGAAGGCGGAGATCGTCCGCTGGGCGAGCCGGGACGGGATGGAGATCGAAGGAGTCTTCTATCTGCCCCTGGACGCCCCGGAGGGGTCCGGGACTCCGCTAATCCTCGACATCCACGGTGGCCCACCCGGCCACTTCGCGAACGAGTTTCAATCCGATTTCCACGTTTTCGCCGGTCTTGGGTATGCGTCGTTCGGACCGAACATTCGAGGGAGCGACAGCTACGGCGACGATCTGCTGACTGCGCTCATGGGCGATGTTGGGGGCGGCGAGTACGAGGACGTCATGACCGGCGTCGACTACCTGATCGAAGAGCGCCATGTCGATCCTGAACGGCTGGGGCTACGCGGATGGAGTTGGGGAGGAATCCTCGGCAGTTGGGTCATTACTCGTACCGACCGGTTCAAGGCAGCCTCGCTAGGGGCCATGGTCGGGAGCTGGACGGCAGAGACCGGGCCGGGGCTCAGCTACGATCTCAGGGTGCACTACATCGGGGGAGCCCACTGGATAAACCCGGAGGAGTGGCGCAGGGTGTCGTCCCTTTGGTACGTGGGGAACGTGACCACGGCCACGCTGCTGCTCCACGGTGAGCGTGACCAGGTCAGCACACCCCAGCAAAGCCTGATGTTCTTCACAGCGCTCAAAGACATCGGTAAAGCGCCGGTCCGATACGTGAGCTTCCCGCGCGAGCCGCACGGTTTCCGTGAACCGAGGCATCAACGCATGCGTGACATAGAAGAGATCAAGTGGATGCAGAAGTATGTCATGGGGATGGACTGGAAACCGTGGGAACGGAGGTAGGAATCATGAAAGCAATGGTCATCCGCGAAAGCGGCGAGCCATCGGTCTTCGAAGCAGCGGATATCCCGGTGCCACCGATCGGCGCCGGCCAGGTTCTGGTGCGGGTCGCGGCGACTTCGGTCAATCCGGTGGATTGTAAGATCCGCAAGCTCGGCCCGGGTTACGGCCCCGATATTCCCGCCGTGCTCCATGGCGATGTGGCTGGCGTCGTGGAGGCGGTTGGCACCGATGTCAGTGGTTTCGCGGTGGGCGAACAGGTCTACGGCTGTGCCGGTGGGGTGAAGAATACGGGTGGGGCCTTGGCCGAATTCATGGCCTGTGATGCTGACTTTCTGGCGCCGAAGCCGACCAATCTGTCCATGATGGAAGCTGCGGCACTACCCCTGGTTTGTCTAACCGCCTGGGAAGGCTTGGTCGATGGCGCCAATGTTGGCCAGGGCCAGACTGTATTGGTGCACGCGGGCGCGGGTGGTGTGGGCCATGTCGCCACGCAGATTGCGATTGCCCGGGGGGCCACGGTCTACGCCACCGTATCCGGCCCGGGAAAGGCCGCCGCGGTAAGCGAGTTTGGCGCGACTCCCATCAACTATCGGGAGCACAGCGTTGAGGACTACGTCGTCACCCATACGGGTGGGGCTGGCTTCGATATCGTCTATGACACGGTTGGAGGCGAAAATATCCCCAAATCCTGGGCCGCCGCCAAACTGAAGGGCACTGTGATCAGCTGCCAGAGCAATTCGACGCAGGACTTGACGCCCGTGCACCTGAAGGGATTGCAGCATATCGGCGTCCTGATGCTCATCCCGTTGTTGCATGGTGCGGGTGCGGCTGCGCACGGCCACATCATGCGGGAAATTACCGCGCTGGCGGAAGCCGGGCGGATCCGCCCGCTGCTGGACGGTGAACCCTATGCTTTTGAAGATGTGGCAGCGGCCCATACCCGCCTGGAATCCGGTCAGGCCGTGGGGAAGGTCGTGGTGCAGATTACCGCCTGAGCCCTCTTCAAGGTCTGGCGTAGATAGGCCTTGACCCTCACGTATCGTAAGGGTTTACCCTTCGTCAACAGGAGGAGGGAGATGACGTTGACCGTGGGCCAGCTCGCGGAGTTATCCGGTGTTACCGTGCGGACACTGCACCACTACGACAGCGTCGGGCCGCTTGCGCCCAAAGCTCGATCGAGTGCCGGGTACCGGCTGTACGAGCACGAAGATTGCGAGCGGTTACAGGAGATCCTGTTCTACCGCGAGTTGGGGTTCGAGTTCGGCGAGATCAGGTCCTTACTGGGTGACTCCGCGTACGACCGCAGCGGAGCACTACATCAGCAACGCGATTTGCTGGTGACCCGCACGAAGCATCTCCAAGCAATGATCGGGGCCATCGACACCGCCCTCGACGCACAAGAAAAGGGGTTAGCCATGACGAAGGAAGAGATGTTCGACGTCTTCGGCGACTTCGACCCGAAGCTGCACGAGGCGGAGGTCGAACAACGGTGGGCCGGTGTCGCCGTTGACGAGTCGAGGCGCCGGACCCGACGATACGGCAAGGATCAATGGCGGGAGGCGATCGAGGAGGGCGAATCCATTGTGACTGCGTTTGCGGAGCAACTAGAGGCCGGAGCAACTTCCGGCCGGTGCCCCGGCCATGGATCTGGCAGAGGAGCACCGACAGCATATCGGCCGTTGGTTCTACGAGTGCTCTCCTGCGATGCAGGCTGGCTTGGGGGAGCTGTACGCCAGCGATCCCCGGTTCATGGAATACTACGAAAAGTACGCACCTGGGCTCGCCAACTTCGTGAAAGCCGCGATCGACGCCAATCGAGCGCGCAGTGAGACGTAGCCTCGAGGGGTTCATCTCCCCTCAGCCGGCCTCACTCCCCGTCGACGCAGCGTCGATCTGTACGGGTGGAGTCCCGACTGGACCGGGAAGTGACCGGCTGCGTGCGATGGCCATCAGATAGCTCCCTTCGATTCCTAGTCCGAGCACGACGAGGGACACGCCGAAGACGGCACCGCGATCGCCTTGGGAGCTCAGGAATAGCGCCGTGGCTACCACGATCGAAGCGATCCTCAGGACTGCACCCATCCCCACGGTACCCGGCTGTCCCGCCCGGATGAACAGGCCCTGATAGTACTGCCGATGTCCATATAGGAAGGGATAGAGCACCGCGATCGGCAGCGCCGCACCGGCATTCAGGAGGAGGCCACTCTCTGGTCGATAGAGAGCGGACAGGATCGTCGGCCACACGGCGGGCAGCGCGAGGATCGCCATTGGGACGAACGTACCCAACGCGACCACCATGGCGAATCCGCGTACTTTCTTGTGACTGTCGACCCCGTTCACCAGCGCGATGCTCGCGTGCTGAAGCTGGCCCACCGGTGACGCGAGGAACCATACGACCGCCTCGACGATGCCGAACGCCGAGATGTTGAGCTCGGGCGTCGCCGTCCGGGCCAGAGCAACGTTGATGAGCAATGGCGTGCTCCACCACAGGAGCACATTGAGCATCAGGGGACATGAGAAGCGCAGCAGGGTCTTCATCGTGTCCGCCGACCCCTCTGCTTGCAGGCTCAGCTGTAACTCCGGCGTCTTGGCGAACGCCACGAGGAAGGCCTCCACCGCGAGAGCCGCCGTAAACGCCGCCGCCCCGATCCATGCGCCTGAGGAAAGTCCCACGAGAGTGAAGGCGGCCAGAGCCAATACGCCCGTCCGCGCCCCCGTGGCGGCCGCTATGGGATGGGTCCGGTGGCCCGCCACGAGGCGCCCTTGGTGCGTCGCGCGAATCGCTGTCAGCAGGGGCACCGGTGAAAGAAACCGCATCGCGGCCACCGCCTCTTCGAACGCCGCGTCGGTTTGGGCCAAGAACGTTCCGAACACCAGTTCCGAGAGGGGATCGAAAAAAGCGATCGCCACGGCTATCGTCGTAAATAGCCCCCCGATGACCAGGGCGAACCGCCGAACAGGCGCCAGCCTCCCGCCCTCGAGCATCCGCGTCGCCACCACTTGCTGGGTGACCAGGAGGGGGCTGTAGAGCACACCGGACAGAGAGAACGCGACCAGATATCCGGCGAGAGCGGACAGCGGGTCGGACGATCGTGCCACGGCTGCCGTGAGCAGCGGATTGGTGGAGGTGAGCAACAGGCTCGTCGCGGCGAGCGGCGCGTAAAACCGCGCAAACCCTTCCGGGGTGTCAAAGTGCGCCGGCACCGCTATCTCTCACCCGTCGGTGGCATTATTCGGACGGACTCAACAGGAGCGGAGCGACCGCTCGGCACTGACGGAGAAGCTTGAAACGCTCTTGTCTGTCCGAAAGAAATCCTCACCTATACTGTGCATCAGTCGCTCACTTCCGGGTGACGGGCTGGATACAATACCCGCCCACGTGAGTCCTTTCAATCCGAGACGTCGGCGAGGGAAAACCGTGCCATCCACCATAGACGTCGAATACTACCTAGTCGATGCCTTCACGCAGTCCCTCTTTAAAGGCAATCCAGCGGCCGTTTGTGTTCTGAACCAACCTCTGAGTGCGGCTACGATGCAGGCTGTGGCCGCGGAGATGAACCTCTCGGAGACGGCCTTCGTCGAACACGCCGACGGTGAGGGCGTGCGACGGCTCCGCTGGTTCACACCGACTGTGGAGGTGCCCCTGTGCGGACACGCGACCCTTGCTGCCGGACATGTGCTCCGCTCGAGCGGAACGTCCGGGCCACACCGATTCTCGACCGCGAGCGGTTTGCTGACGGTGCACGATGAGCCAGACGCGGCGCTCCGCTTGGATTTTCCAGTGGACGTGTGTGCACACGTGGAGCCCCGCGGTGACTTGCTGGAGGCCCTCGGCGTCCGTGACGAGGATGTGAGCGAGGCGCTGCTCGGAAGCATCAACTACATCCTCCGGGTTTCCAGCCCAAGCATCGTGGAGGCGCTCGAGCCGAACTTCCCGAAACTCGGCAGGATCGAACTGGGAAGGGATGTTCTGGTATTGTCCGTCACGTCGGAGAGCCCCCTTCCCGAAGAAGACGTGGTCTCGAGGGTCTTTGCCCCGTGGGCCGGGATCGACGAGGACCCGGTCACGGGCATAGCCCATACGGCGCTCGGACCGTACTGGATAGGGGAGCTCGGCCGACCTGAGATCAGGGCCCGCCAGGGTGGCCAGAGGCAGGGTGAGCTACGGGTGCGGCTGGTGGGGGATCGCGTCCACCTCATCGGACACGCTGTGACGGTGGCAGGGGGCGTCCTTACGCTTCCCGTCGCCGCTTCCCCCGCTCCTCGCTCGGGTTAACTTCTCCTCACCGTCGGCAGGGAAATGCCTGAACCTTCGGCCTCCAGGGAGTAATGGCGTTGGATGACATGCAGGAACGTGTGGTCGCAGGACTCAAGATCCGCATCGATCGTGACCTGTGCGTCGGGTTCGGGGACTGCATGGACGTCGTAGCCGGAGTGTGGGAATTCGATGACGACGGCATCATCGTTTTCCTGGAGGATCTGGCTCCCGTGGATGGAGACTCGTTGGTCGAGGCCTGCAAGTGTTGCCCCGTAGACGCCCTCATCGCGCTGGACGAAAAGGGCCAGCAAGTTGCTCCCTGAGCCTATGAGAAACATTCGGACCTATAGCGAAGTCTCCCACGAGACGGAGTCGGGGCTACTCGAGCAGGTCGTCGAGCAGCAGCGTCGCCTCTCGGAGCGCCTTTCCCATATACGAGCCGTGGTGGCTGTGGCCAGCGGCAAGGGCGGTGTGGGGAAGAGCGCCGTCACCGCCAACCTGGCCGCCGCGCTCGCCGCACGAGGGCTCGCGGTCGGAGCGGCCGACGCCGACCTGAACGGCCCCTCGCTTGCGCGAATGCTCGGCGTATCCGGTGCTCGTCTCGCCGACCGACCGGACGGTGTGAAGCCGGCTCAGAGCCCTACCGGCGTCCAGGTCATGTCCATGGAGTTTCTCCAGGAAGAGGAGGACGCGCCGCTTCGTTGGCGCGAGCCCTCGATGGGTGGGTTCATCTGGCAAAGTACGCTCGAGACCGGTGTTCTCAGAGAGTTTCTCGGCGACGTGGAGTGGGGTGAGTTGGACGTGCTCCTCGTGGACGTGCCCCCCGGGACGGACAAGATCTCCCGACTCCTCGAGCTCGTGCCGTCGCTGCATCAGATGCTGTTGGTGACGACCCCCTCCGAGACGTCCCGCTTCGTGGTGGCGAAGTCTGTGCGTTTGGCGAGAGAGGCCGAGGTAGGGACCGTCGCCCTCGTCGCGAACATGACGGGACATACGTGTCCCTCATGCGGGCACGTATCCGAACTCTTTGCCGGAGACGGCGCGAGGCGTCTCCAAGACGAGGCCGACGTGCCGCTGTGGGCCGACATTCCGTTCGATCCTCGGCTCGGCGCAGACACGGATGCGGGAACACCGTTGGTGACGACGGACCCGACAGCTCCGGCCAGTCGCGCACTGTTTGCCCTGGCGGATAGGGTGGCCACCCAGATGGAGGCTCGAGACTCGTGAAATTTCTGTGCCTCGACTGCGACGACGTCATGAAGTTCGCCGAGCGACAGCTGCCCGGGGACGGCACACTGGCGGCCGTGTTCACCTGCGGATCTTGTGGCCGCGAGATGGCCATGCTCACGAACCCCATGGAGACCCAACTCGTGTCCGGCCTCGGAATTCAGATCGGTGGACGGAGTGTCCCCAGCCAGGCCATGGAGCTCACTCGCACGTCTATGGAAGGCGGGCGAGACGACGCCTTCTCGCTCTCCGAGGACATTCCCCGAGCTCCCGCCGATGCACCGACGTCAGACGTGGAGCCGGCGGGGGGCAGTCGTCCGGGCCGGACGGCGTGGAGCCCCGAGGCCCTCGGCAGGCTGGAGCGGGTGCCGAGCTTCGTCCGGGGGATGGTCAAGCGAATCTATACGGATTGGGCACAACAGAACGGGGTCTCGGAGATTACACCCGAGATCATGGACCGGGCTCGAACGGAGTTGGGCCTGGAGGGGATGTAACTTTGTTCGAGGTCGCCGGGCTCAGTTACACGTATTCTTCCGGCCGCGCCGGCCTCGCCAACGTCTCTCTGCAGGCGGGCCCTGGGGAGCGGGTCGTCATCATGGGCCCGAACGGCTCGGGGAAAAGCACGCTTCTTCGCCTCGTTTCGACCGAGCTTCCGGCCCCGAGGGGAACCCTTCGTTTGTTCGAGAGCGGGTGGGACTCGACTTCCCGACGACTCGCCTCGCGAAGACTTCGAGGGCGGCTCGGCGTCGTTCAAGATCAGGCGGTGCACTTCGACGAACTCACTGGCATGGAAAACGGCCTTTTCTTCGCCGAGCTCTATGGCGTCGGGGAGCCGGAGGCGGAGCCTCGACTCGCAGCCCTATTTTCGAACTTCGGTATCGAGGCCGTCCGCGACGTTGAGGTGGGAGAGTACTCCTACGGGATGAGAAAAAAGCTCCTCCTCGCCGAGGCGTTGGTCCACGACCCAGAGCTGCTGATCCTCGACGAGCCGACGCTCGGACTGGACCCTCCCTCCCAGGCGGCCTTCCTCGAGATTCTGGAGGACCGCTCCGCCTGTGGTACCTGCTCGCTGATCGCCACCAACGAACCCGGCCTGGCACGGCGAGTGGCCACCAACGTGGTCTTTCTCTCCAAGGGGGAAGTCGTCGCGCAGGGCGCACCGGAAGAGCTTCTCGAAGGCTTCGGGGGGAAGACCACCATCGAGGTATCAGTGACGGGTCACACGGCGGACACGATCGCCGTGGAGGGCGCCACCGTCATGGCACAGCAGGGTCGCATCGTCGCCGAGTCCGAAATGGGAACGGAGATCCTGCCCGACCTAACCATCGCCATCTTGGCCACTGGACTCGAGATCCTGCGGATCAATGTGCGGGAGCCCGATCTCGCGGATCTCTTCACCACGTTGACGGGCCTACACATCGCCGACAGCAGCGTCCGTGGGGAGGACGGTTGAGCTTCCCTATCTGGAGGACCGAGTGGCTCATCGCGCGTAGGCGACGTCGGCTGATGGTGCTCAACACTCTGATCCCGCTCCTTCTTGTGACACCCATTGCCTACTCTGCCGCGCCGGCCGCACATGCCGCCGCGACCTTCGCAGTTCTCTTCACGCTGTTCGGTACGTTCGGCTCCAGTATTCCACTCATCCGCGATGGAGAATCCGGACTGCTGGGACGGCTCGGCGTCGCTGGCGTGAGCCCAGGCGGGTTCCTGCTCCAGCGCGTCGCGGCCACCGCGACACTCGACCTGTGCCAACTCGCTCCTTCGGCAGCGGTGATCGCGCTCGGACGGGGGGCCTCCTCAAGCGACCTCCTCGCTCTCGCGGCCTCCGCGACGCTCGGGCTCTTCGCCGCCAACCTGCTCGGCGCGTTCACGGCTGCCGTGGCCCGATCGGTCGCCGAGGGCGCGCTATTCGCCGCGGTTTCGGCACTCCTACTGCTCCACTTGTCGGGCACGTTCCGCCCCTCCGTCCCAGGTACGTGGCAGGCCACCGTAGAGGGGTGGATGCCGTTTCGGCCCCTGCACCAGAGCCTGCTGGCGCTCGCGGCCCCCTCCTCATCGAGCGGAGTCCATTCGCACCTCCTGCCGCCGGTCCTGGCGATCTTCGGAATACTCGCCTTCACGGGTATGGTCGGGAGGGCTCTCATGCAGCCCGGGCTCCGTCGATGACGGGGACTAAAAAGCGGTC
>CAUZAE010000010.1:0-32279 GCA_963577685.1 Gemmatimonadales bacterium UBA6960
CCCTTCGTCGTCACGGTTGAACTGCATGAAAACGAGATTCCACAACTCGACGAGGATGCCTCGTTCACCGAGATCGACAAATGCCTCGAGCGATAGGTCCCCACCCCGCTCTGAGTCGGGTCTGATGTCGTAATGGAGCTCCGAGCACGGACCACACGGCCCCGTGTCCGCCATCTGCCAGAAGTTGTCCTTGTCGCCCAAGCGAAAGATCCGCTCCGGCGGAACGTTGACGACGTTCTTCCAAAGCTGGTCGGCATCATCATCCGAGTGATGGATCGAAACGAAAAGTCTCTCGGGATCCAATCCTAGTTCATCCGTCAAGAACTCCCACGCAAACGAGATCGCGTCGTGCTTGAAGTAGTCTCCAAAAGAAAAATTACCCAACATCTCAAAAAACGTGTGGTGGCGAGCGGTTCTCCCGACCTCCTCGAGATCATTGTGCTTCCCTCCCGCCCTCACACACTTCTGAGACGTCACAGCACGCTTGAACGGAAACTGATCGATGCCCAGGAAGACGTTCTTGAACTGGACCATTCCCGCGTTCGTGAACAGAAGCGTGGGATCGTCCTTGGGCACGAGCGGCCCGCTGGGTCGAATCTCGTGCCCCTTCGCACGAAAAAATTCGAGGAATCTCGCCCTGATTTCGGATGTGGTCATGGTCGCTGCGGTTGGCCGTCCATAGTCGCAAAGTATAACGACGTCATCGGCCCCGCCCAACACGGTGATCGCCGCTGGGTGACTCCTTAATTTCTACGATTCACAAGAAAAAAGCCCGGTCTTTCGACCGGGCTTCCTTCGAGGGGGTCAAGGTCGCTCCGGAAGCCGTCAGACCTCCCCGTTCGCCGCTGCTTTCATGGCGGGCTCCGCTTCCTCGGTGGTATCACCCAGTCCGAGAGCGCTGCGGACAAGCGCGTCCACCTCTTCGAGAACGTCAGGATTCTCTTGCAAGAAATCGCGAGCGTTCTCCTTCCCCTGCCCAAGCCGCAGATCTCCGTAGGAATACCATGAACCCGACTTTTGGACGATGTCCTCCTCGACACCAATATCGATGAGAAGGCTCTCGTGGCTGATTCCCACATCGTAGAGGATATCGAACTCGGCCTGCCGGAATGGAGGAGCGCACTTGTTCTTCACCACCTTTACCCGGGTCCGGTTTCCGATGATATCCATGCCGTCCTTAATCGCCCCAATCCGTCGAATGTCCATCCGAAGAGACGCATAGAACTTTAGAGCCCGCCCACCGCTCGTCGTCTCCGGGCTCCCGTACATGACCCCGATTTTCTCGCGGAGCTGGTTGGTGAAGATGACCGCCGTCTGCGATCGGGCGACGGCCCCGGTCAGCTTCCGTAGCGCTTGGCTCATGAGGCGCGCCTGCAACCCCACGTGCGAGTCCCCCATCTCACCCTCGATCTCGGCGCGCGGAACCAAGGCCGCCACGGAATCGATAACCACGACATCGATGGCGTTGCTTCGAATCAAGACCTCGGCGATCTCGAGAGCTTGTTCCCCGGTATCCGGTTGGGAGACGAGCAGATTGTCGACATCCACCCCGAGCTTCCGAGAATATCCGACATCCAATGCGTGCTCGGCATCAATGAAGGCGGCAATCCCCCCGGTTTTCTGTGCGTTGGCGATAACGTGAAGGCATAGCGTCGTCTTACCACTCGACTCCGGCCCGTAAATCTCTGTGATGCGACCCCGAGGAACACCTCCGATCCCGATCGCATCATCGAGGTTGATAGCTCCGGTGCCAATCACATCGATTTCCACCCTCATGCCGTCGGCTCCCATACGCATGATCGAGCCCTTCCCGTGGGCGCGCTCGATCTGGGTGATGGCGGTAGTGAGGGCCTTTTTCTTTTCGCTGCTCAGGTCGTTCGCTACTTCTAACGTCGTCATTCCGTCCTCGCTGAAACCGTGCATCGGCACCTATTGTACAGTACCCGAACAGAAAGCGAAAGTCCCTTCCGGCCGTCGGGTCCGAGAGGATGAAACTAAGGGGCGGGTCGGGACTGGGGAATGTCTGTACGCGGCGTTCGCATGAACGCTGCCAAGGTGTCACCTTCGGGAACCGGTTGAAACGCCCAGGCATTCGGGCACCGAACGATTCTAATACAGCGAAAGGCCTCGAGACCCATGGGTGATGGATGAGCCTGATCGAACACGACCTCATCGCGATCGGTGGTGGCACCGCGGGGCTCGTCAGCAGTGCGGGGGCCGCGTACTTGGGGGTTCGTTCGGCGTTGGTGGAGCGCGCCGCCCTCGGCGGTGACTGTTTGTGGACTGGGTGTGTTCCCTCGAAGGCATTGTTGGCGTCCGCTCGTTTGGCACACGCCATGAGGAACGCCGAGTCCTTGGGACTGGTGGGCGCCCCACCCGCCGACGTGTTCTGCAGCGTGATGGCGAGGATGCGAGAGGCTCGGGAACGCGTGGCTCATCACGATGACCCGGAGCGCTTCCGCAAGATGGGGGTCGACGTGCGATTCGGCACAGCCCGATTCATCGGGCCGGACCGGATCGAAGTGGAAGGCGTCGGGACGCTCAAGTCGAAGCGTATCATTATCGCGACAGGTGCCCGACCCGCGGTTCCGCCGGTGCCGGGACTCGCTCAGGCCGGCTATCAGACGCACGAGACCGTGTTCGACTTGGAGAGCCACCCCGCAAGGGTGGGCATCCTCGGGGGAGGACCGATCGGACTCGAGCTCGCTCAGGTCTTCAGCCGACTCGGATCGGAAGTGGTTGTGATCGAGATGCTGGACCGGATCCTGATCAAGGAAGACCCGGACGTTGGAGACGCCTTGCTCGCGATACTGAGGCAGGAGGGCATCCGGATCGAGTTGGCAACCCCCGCCGCCAGCGTCGAGGTCGACGGGTCCGAAAAGGTAATCGTCGCCAAAGACGGACGGCGCTTTGCTGTAGACGAAATCATCGTGGCCACCGGACGACAGCCGAACACCGGCGAACTCAACCTCGAGGCGGCCGGAATCGAGACGGACGGAGCGGCTGTCCGTGTGGACGCGGGACTGCGCACGACGAACCGCGGGGTTTGGGCGGCAGGCGACGTCACCGGAGGGCTCCAGTTCACGCACGTAGCAGATTACATGGCCAAAACGGCGCTCCGAAACGCCCTCTTGCCCCTCCGCACGAAGGCAGACTACACGAGAGTTCCCTGGGTGACGTACACAGACCCCGAAGTCGCCCACGTCGGAATAAGTGCACAGGAAGCGGAGGCGCGTGGAGCCAAGACCTACACGTATGGGTTCGACGACTTGGACCGCGCCATCACGGATGCCCACACGCAGGGCTTCGTGAAGATCTCTGCAGACCGCAAGGGCCACATCTTGGGAGCCACCATTCTCGGGCACGAAGCTGGAGATCTCTTGCAGCCGATCGTGCTGGCCATGACCCACGGCCTCTCCCTCCCGAAGATTGCGAACACGATCTTTCCCTACCCCACGATGGTGGAGGGCGTGAAGAGAACAGCGGACGCCTACCAACGCACCCGCCTGGAGGGTACGGCGGGGCGAATCCTGAAGAAGGTCATCACATGGCTGAAGTGAGCAAACGCATGAAGACGGGGGGACGAGCTTATCTGAAGCTCGCCCTTCTCGCAGCCCTCGTCCTGAGCGGGCTCTTTCTGGTGAGGCTCACACCCCTCGCCGAGTACACGACGTGGGAAAGCATCAGTCGAGCGATCGGCATGCTTCAAGGCTCCGTATGGGCACCTGTACTTTTCGTGATGCTCTACGCGGGGGCCACAGCGCTGGCGATCCCAGGAACCATCCTCACGCTCGCCGGGGGTGCGCTCTTCGGATTTTTCTGGGGAACCGTCCTCAACAGTATCGCGGCGAACATCGGTGCCAATCTCGCCTTTCTGGTTGCGCGGGTACTGGGGCGGGGGGGGATCGAGCAGCTCTTCGGCAGTCGGCTGGACAAGCTCGATGCCGCCACGGCGAAGCACGGCTTCCAGAGCCTCCTGATGCTTCGATTGGTTCCCCTGGTCCCCTTCAACGCCCTGAACTTCGGATCGGGGATCACCGCACTCCGTTGGCCCACCTACGCGCTCGCTACGATGATCGGAATCTTCCCCGGAACCGTCGTGTATACGATGTTCGCCGATGCCCTACTGCAGGGCTCACAGGAAGCCTCGCGCGAAGCTCTTATTAGGGTCGCTTTCTCGGGCGGCCTTCTGGTATTGCTCAGCTTTCTCCCAAAGATCCTGAAGAGGTTCGACATGAAGATCCCCGGTCTCACGGCGTTACTCTTGGTGATCACCGCCAGTGCGCTGACGGCCCAGACCCATTTGGGCCTCATGGACCATTCGGCGTTCACCGAAGTGCTCGAGCGGGCCGTCCATCCCCCCCTCGTGGATTACGACGCCCTGAAGGGGAACCGGGAGGCCCTGGACGACTACCTCGCCGAAATGGCGGCCATCGACCCTGCGGCCGTGGCCGTGGCCTCACAGTCGGAGCGTTTGGCCTTCTGGCTGAACGCCTACAACGCCTGCATGCTCAGACAGGTTGTCGATCACTATCCGATCCAGAAGAATACCGGCCTTCTCGCCCGTGTTAAGAACACGATCACCGACCGACCCGACAACTCGGTGTGGCAGATCCCGGATGTGTTTTCACGGGTTCACTGCCGGGTGGTTGGCGAAGATCGATCGCAGGACCAGATCGAACACGAGATCATCCGCCCAATGGGAGATCCCCGGATCCACTTTGCGGCGAACTGTGCGGCCATCAGTTGTCCGCCACTCCAGACCTGGGCGTTCACGGCGGAGCACCTAGACGAGCAGTTGGACGAACTCGTGCGGGAATTCGTCTCTGACGAACGCTACTTCCGAGTGGAGATGGGAGAGCGATCCATACTCACCTTGAGTAAGGTGCTCGATTGGTATGGGGACGATTTCGGGGGGACGCCTGGCCTCCGAGAGTTCTTTTCCTGGTACACGGACGGAAGTGTCCATGACGCAGTCTTGAGCGGCGACACCGACATCGAATTCTTCGAGTACGACTGGACGTTGAACGATATCGGGCGGTAGGACAACTCCGTGGGCGATGACCCTTCGGACCGACCGTTGCTCGGAGTGGTCGTCCCCACCCTCAATGAGGCCGAACACCTCCCCGCCCTCTTGGAGGACCTCGCAGAGCTCGCGGTCGCTCACACGCTAGTCGTAGCTGACGGTGGCTCAACCGACACGACTCGGGATCTCGCGAAGCAGGCAGGTGCCACAGTCATCATGGCCCACCGCGGGAGGGCCCATCAGATGAACGCCGGGGCTCGCGTCGCTTCGTCAGATTGGCTGCTCTTCCTTCACGCCGATACTCGCTTGCCGGTGGAGGCCAGGGAATGCCTGACCCGTCGGTTACGTGACGGCGCAACGACGAACCCGGCCTATTTTCGCTTTTCCCTGCGTGACCGGGGGTGGTTCTGGCGTTTGATCGAACTCGGGCAACGCCTGCGCGAACGGTTCACCGGATTGGCTTACGGTGATCAAGGCCTCTTGATTCTCCGGCGGGACTTCGATGCGATCGGCGGCTTCCCCCCCATCCCCGTCATGGAAGATGTGGCTCTCATGAGGGCCCTCCGTTCCCGTTTCCAGGTGGATCGCCTCCCGGCTCGGCTCCCGATCAGCACACGCCGCTATGTGGAGGAAGGGCGGTGGCGGGCCTGGGTTCGCAACGCCCGCCTTTTCGCACTGTTCTCGTTGAGGATGGATCCCGAAAAACTCGCGCGGCTCTATCCTCCGCGGCGCTCGACACCACCGGAGGGACACGTGGCTCTGGCCTTCGCTAAGGCACCGATACCCGGGAGGGTCAAAACGCGTCTCGCCACCGGCATAGGAGCCGAAGCCGCAGCGCGATTGTACGCCGAGATCGCGCGTGACGTCGTGGACCGCCTCTCCTCGCCGTCGTTTGATTTATGGATCTGCTACGACCCTCCCCAGGCCACCGCCGAGATTCAGGAATGGCTGGGAAAGGAAGTGGCACTCATCCCTCAAGAGGAGGGAGACCTGGGCGCCCGGCTGCAAGCCGCCCTCACCGCTGCCCTCACCGTCGCGCACAAGGCCTGCGTGCTGGGGACGGACGTGCCGGGCCTCGAGGCGGGACTGGTCGAGGAGGCGTTCGAGCACCTCGAAGAAGTCGATGTTGTCATCGGGCCCGGCGGGGACGGCGGGTACTATCTCCTGGCGGTCAAACAGGTCTTTCCCGAGCTGTTCAGCGAGATCCCCTGGAGTACGAGTCGGGTCATGGAGTGCACACTCACCGCGGCCAAATTCTCAGGCCTGAGGGTTCATACCCTCGTCGCTCTCGATGATGTGGACCTACCAGAGGACCTCGAGAGTCCGGGGATGGAGCGTTACCGGGACCTGATTCAGAATCCGGCTCGATAGGCCTGCCACTCGCCGGGTCGCACGGGCACGTAAACTCGCTCCCACGGTTCTTCTGCGTCCCGCATCACAAAGAGGGGTACAGTCAGGTACTCGCCTACCCGACGGATGGCCTCGCACCGCAGCTCGAGCGTAGCCCCTTCGGGATCGAATGATCGCTCGTCGAACGAGATGGACTCCCCGAGCCAGGCGGTACCCTCTGCATACGTGCCTGCGAAAGCGAGAGCCGGTCGTAGATCATCGATGGAGACCCTGGACGGACCCACCAGCGTGTCTCCCCCCTCCGTTCGAAAGATCTCGACCGCCTCACCGGTGGCGAGGCACAAGGTCGACGGCGTACCCCTCGCTGGAGAGGATTCCTCAGGACGAACAACCACCACCGTGTCCGGTGGAGGTGCGGGCAGCACGACGGCGGGAGAGGGAGGCCGCTCGCGCAAGGAAGCCCTGCAAAGCCGCCGTCCACAGATCGCGACAGAGGCGAGCAACCCGATCTTCGAGCTACGGTACACCGACATGTCTTGATCATAGTTTCGCCCGAGGGCGTGAACACCGAGACGCACACCGCCGAGGTCGACTTGCGTCCCCACGTTCCAATCGAACCCGTTGTACTCCGTCATGAGGGTGACCATCTTCCCGCGCGCCACCCGCAGATGCCACGCCGCCCCGGCGAACCACCCACCGCTCTCCCCGGCCTGGTACCAATCCAGGCCGGCACCGTCTCTGAAGATCCCCGTGCCCCACCCTCCACTGAACGTGAAGTCGTGCGGAGGGAGAAAACGGGTGGGAACTCCCGGCACGTCCAAGCTCGTCACCGCGTAGAAGGAAAACTCCGTGTTGATCCTGCTGGAGCCGAGGCGGTTGCGAACCCGACGGTCCGCTCGGCCCAGACGGTTCGGGGCATAGTCGATGCCGTCACCGAAATTGGGACCGTTCGAGTACCGGCCGCCGATCGCTAGACCCAGACCATGAACGGAGGGATTGAGGAGGGAGAGACGGCCGAACGCACCCCACAGGGTTCCCCCTTCGTCGGCTCCCTTCAAGCTCTGGATGTTCGTTCCCACCTCGAGTAGGTCATAGAGTCCGAGGGCCAGCGCGAGATCACTGCTCCACCCCTCGCCGAGCGGCGCCCGCCCGATGATCCGTCCCGAAGCGTCCGTCGTGTAGTCGGTGCCGTCACCGATCCAGAAGCCCGAATACGTCATCGTGAGAGCTCGATGCGGGAGTACTCCGGCGACCGGAATGTCGATCAGCCCGGAACCGTAGCGCAGGGTGCTCGGAATCTTCGTGGATTGGCCCGCCACGGTCGCAGCGAACACGGACGGGAGCACAAGAAATAGTCCGATCGCCGCACCGGTCAGACGCACTCTGCCGATCACGTCGGGAGTCCTCAGCGGGACGGCGGCGCCCCTTGGTTCCCCAGCCGCTCCTCGACGCGCCCAAGCCGCCGGAACATGGCGATCAACCAACCAAGAACGAGGAGCCAGGCGATCGCGTACGCCACGAAGACATTCCAATAAGCAGGCCCCAGGGTCTGACTCCCCAAGGGCGCCCCAGATTGGGCCCAGGCCCCCGCGGGGCTCGCAATCACGAGCAGGCACACGAGAAAGGCCGTCGTCCATCGGGGGCTTCGGATCACATAGGTCATCAGCCTTCCACTCCGTCGGCGGTGATCAGGTTAGCATTTCGGAGGCGCGCCTCTCGCTCGAACCCCTCTATCGTGTAGCGAGCCAAGAAGAGGGAAAAAAACACCAGTGTGGAGGCCAGTAGACCGACGCCGAACGTCGCCAGCATCATGCGGTCCAGGTCCATGGCGAAGCCTCCCTGGGTGAGAACGACGGGCTCCGGGTGGAGCGATCGAAGCCAGGTCACACTGACGTGGATCAGTGGGATGTCCAGCACGCCGATGATCCCCACGACGGCCGCGAGCCGTTTGCCCTGCTCAGGGTTGACGGTGCTGTTCCTCACGAGGAAGTAACCCAAATAGATGAACCACAGCAGTAGGGCGAGCGTGAGCCTGGGCTCCCAGACCCACCAGGCCCCCCAAGCGACCTTCCCCCAGAGAGGGCCGGTGAGGAGGCCGACGGTACAGAAGACCATCCCTCCTTCCGCGGCCGCCAACGCCGCTCTGTCGAGACGGTCATCCCCCAGCCACAGATAGACCGCACCGCACAGGGCGACGATCCCAAAACCCAGGAAGGCCGCCCACCAGGCAGGGACATGGATATAAAAAATCCTCTGAATTATCCCCATCGTAGACTCGGTGGGCACCCAGAAGAACACCATCCAATGCAAGACCAGTACAGACACCACCCCGAGTGCACCCAGCACGAGGACAGCCCACCGGATGTGCGTGTTGCTCATTGACCCTCCCGGGTGTGGCAGAACGAAAATCGGGTTCTCTTCACTCTTCGATTACGAAGGGGAATAACACGGCCCCCGCGACCAGAAACACGAGCGCAAAGGCAGCCAACATTCTCAGGTTACCGCTGACTTCGGCCACGGGGCGTCCCGCCAAGAGCCGATCGGTCGCCGTGGCTCCATAAATTATCACGGGTACCACCAGCGGGAAGACTAGGACCGGAAGTAGACTCTCTCCCATCGTGCTCCTCGCTGCGATCGCACTGAGGAGGGTCGTCATGGAGACCAGTCCCAAGACGCCCAGCGTCACCACGCCGGCCAGTGTCAGCGAGCCGCCTGTGAACCGCAGGCCGAAGAACAAACCGAAAACGATGAACACCAGCGTGACGATGATCATGAGTAGTACGAAATTCGCGGTGACCTTCCCCAGAAAAAGCGCGTCCAATGGGATGGGACTCTGAATAATTCCCGCCAACGCGCTGTCCTTGTGCTCCATCTGGAACGTCCGCCCGAGCCCCAGAAGGGCACTAAAAATAATGGTCATCCAGATGAGGCCCGCCGCGATCACCTGCGGCCGCACTTGGCCAGTGTCGATCGCGAAGTTGAAGAGGACGGGAACCAGGACCGCGAATGCAGCCATGGCGGAAAGTCGCTCGCGGGTGCGCATCTCGACCAGAAGATCCTTGCGGGCGATCGTCCAAACGAGTCCGAGATAACCCGTCATCCCGTCCCCTCGACCGTAGCCCGATAGAGAGAATCGAATCTGTTGGCGTCGATCTGTCCTCTCTCTTCCACTGTAACGAATCGACCCCGAACCTGTATCGCGACCCTGTCGGCTAGCTCTAGGCCTTGCCGCAAATTATGCGTCACCAACACCACCGTGCGCCGTCCGTCCTTTAGCGATCCCAGTTGTTCTCGGAGCAAGCTCGCCGCGTGCGCATCGAGTCCCGTGTAGGGCTCGTCGAGGAGCACCACCTCGGGATCATGTAAGAGAGCTCGAGCCAAGGCCACTCGCTGCTGGAATCCACGGGACAAGTCAGCGACCGGGACGCCCGCCCCCGCCCTCAACCCCATCGCCTCGACGTGTTCCCTCACACGCTCCTTCAGATGCTGAAGTCCGAAAAGACGTCCGTAGAAGAGGAGGTTTTCCTCTGCTGTGAGATGGCCATGGAGGAACGATTCGTGGGAGACTACACCGACACGTCGTCGCCACTCACGGTCGGGAACCCGTGCGGCCTCTCCGGCCACACGAATCTGACCCGACGTGGGCCTCAACACCCCGGCAAGCATCCGCAGAAGTGTGCTTTTCCCCGCGCCGTTGGGTCCGAAGACGGCGAGGAGTAGACCTCGATCGAGCTGAAAGGAAACTCCATCGACAGCCCGACACCCACCGAACGTGCGGACGAGCTCGATCGCCTCGAGACCTACGCTCACCGCCAGATCTCAGCGTAGTGCGACACCACACTAACCGGAGGCCAGGGTCTCATCCGCAGAGCCCTTCCCAAGCGGACCGCCGCAACCCGCGCAGAATTTGCTGCCCGTGACGTTCAAATGCCCACAGGAGCCGCACGTCCGTCCCTCAGCAAGGCCCTTGTGCGCACGCGCGATCTCTGCTTCGAGTTCGCCTTCGGTCGTCTCGCCCGGCTCCTCGATCGCGGCCAGTGCCTCCCTGCCCATCTCGGCCTTCAGCGCCCCGTAGTCCTCTTGGTTCAATTTTCCGGCGCGATAGTCGTATTCCGCATCCCGAAGACCTCGCAGAGCAACCGTCTTGCGTGCGTCCCGCTCGGCGACTTCGTGTCCCGTGCGCTCGAGCGAAGCCCACTCGCCACGCAAGATGGGGATCAATACGAAGAGCATCACCCCCGCGGCCACGAGAATCGCCCCAAGGATCAGCGCCACATCAGGGGCCTTTTGCGGCCAGAGCGGGCTGCTTTGCTCCTATTTTTGTGCGCGGACCCACCGTGGCTTGACCCCGAGAGGGCCACATGCCGATGAGGCTCCCGATGCTGACGACCAGTCCCCCGTACCAGATCCACCCCACGAGGATGTTGACCTGAACCTCGAACGTGGCGCGTTGAGCCTCGGCCGAATTTTCGAACGCGCCTCCAAGGTCACTCACGTTCTCGAGGATGAGGTAGAGATCCTCCAGGAAGCTCGAACGGATTCCCACCTCCGTAACGGGGGTTTCCCACGTCAGGTAAAGCCGCTTCTCGGCCGTGAGCGTTCCGAAGGGCCGTCCGTTCTTCTCCACCGTCATCAGCGCGACCGCCTGCCTCAGCATGTTCTGGCCGCGGGGAGACGAGAGTCCTTGATAGGTCAGCGTGTACTCGTGCCCGAAGGGAGACTCGATCGTCACCGTATCGCCCGGATCGAGCGTCTGGACCACCTTTCGGTCGAACGCCGCCCCCGCGAAAGCCGTGAAGATGAGCACCACCCCCACATGCACGATATAGCCACCCCAGCGTCTACGGTTCCGACCCACGAGGTGCAGAAGCGCAATCGCGGGTCCCTCGCCCTCGATGGAGGCGCGAGCCTTCGTACCCTTCACGAACTCCACGAAGATGATCGTCACGACAAAGGCGGCCAGGCCGAAAGTGAGCAGCGCCATCCCGTTGCGAGCTCCACTCAGGTACAGAGCCGCCACCACGATCATCCCCAGTGCCACGGGCATCCGGAAGTTTCTGGCGAGGTTACGTCGGGAAGCCCGACGCCATGCAATCACCGGACCGACACCGGTCAACGCCAACAGCGCCATGCCGATCGGGAGGTTGACCCGGTTAAAGAAGGGAGGACCTACGGTGATCGCCTGGCCAGTGAGCCATTCCGAGATGAGGGGCAAGAGCGTTCCCCACATGACCGCGAAGGCTATCCCCAACAAGAACAGGTTGTTGAAGAGGAACGCGGCCTCCCGGGATATGAACGACTGAATCTGGTTTTCACTCTTGAGCATCGGGTATCGCCACACGATCAACAGGAGGCAGATGCCTGCCACAACCCCCATGAAACTCAGGAATATGAGGGCGATCTGCGTGTTCTCGGCAAACGTGTGCACGGACTCGATGAGGCCTGACCGGGTCAGGAAGGTCGCAAAGATGGTGAGTAGGAACGTGAGCGTCACGAGGCTCATGTTCCAGACCTTGAGCATCCCCCGATTTTCCTGGATCTGGATGGAGTGCAGGAATGCGGTCGCCGTGAGCCACGGCAGGAGTGAGGCGTTTTCTACGGGATCCCAGAACCAAAATCCGCCCCAACCGAGCTCCTCGTAGGCCCACCGCATGCCCAAGATGATTCCGTTCGCCAGGAAGAACCATGAGATCAGGGTCCACCGTCGTGTGATCACAATCCAGCGCGTGTCCAACTCTCCCTTGAGCAACGCAGAAATCGCGAACGCGAACGGTATCGTGAAGGCCGTGAACCCCAGATAAAGCGTAGGCGGATGCATCGTCATCCAGTAGCTTTGCAGCTGAGGGTTCAGTCCCCGTCCATTGGCCGGAGCGAAGGGCAGCCGCTCGAACGGGTTCACGTCCCCGAACAACAGAACGACCAGGAAGAAGCTCGTGATGCTGAGGAGGACCCCCACCACGTAGGGCATGAACTCGCGGTTCTTGTGCCGGTTGGTGAAGACGGCGATCGACGAAAACAACGACAGCAGTAACGCCCAAAACACGAGCGAACCACGCTGGCCGGCCCACAGACCCGCGATCTTGAAGTAGGTGTCGAGCTCCCGATTCGAGTAGTTGGCCACGTACCAATACTCGAAGCGATCCGTCAGAAAGGCTGTGATGATCCCTGCGGAAGTCAGGATCAGCAGAAAGAAAACAGCGTAGACGCTGCGTTCACCGCTGAGCACGAGGTCGCCCCTCTGCTTCCTACCTCCGACAAAGCCGAGAACGGCCCCCCAGATACCGACTGGAAGAGCGATCCAAAGGGCGAACTCTCCGAGCAGGATCACCCGATGAGTTCTTCCTGCGCGGCTTCGTATCGACTACCACACTTCGTGAGTACGAGCGTGGCGTCGAACACACCGTCCTCTCGGTAGCGGCCCTCCACCACCACGTCCACGATTTCGTGATCGTTGAACGTGTCGGGCAGCCTGTCGCGGTACTCGACCGGGAACGTGACCGAGGGATCCTCCAAGTCGACGACGGTGAAGCGATGCATGTACTCGTCCCCTTCACGCTCCCAGGAACCCTGTTGAATGCGGCCGCTCACCTTGATCCCCACTTGGTGGAACGAGGGGTCCTCCTTCACCCGCTGGATTAGTTCGATCGGTGTAAAGTAGTACACCATCGTTTGGCTCACACCGGTCCAGATGAGATAAGTGATGACGGTCGCCACGCCTGCTAGACCCACGTAGAACTTCCCGTTCTTTCTCATTGCGTACGGCCCCCAGGCTGTCTCATGTCGAACGATCGATCCTCACCCCTTGACCGCCGAAATATAGACCGTCAGTCGGGCCGGGAACACTCCTCACGCTCCGGGGCCCTCGTCCGCCGCCCAAGCCTTCACGCTCCGGACCGCACGGGCCCACCCACGCCCTAGCTCATCGCGCAGGCCCTCACTCATTTCCGACTCGAAGACTTCCTCACCACTCTGCGAGGACAGGAACTCTTCTGAATTTTTCCACACGCCGGCCGAAAGGCCGGCGAGGCCCGCCGCTCCGAGCGCCGTCGTCTCCACTCTGGCAGGCCTCCGCACCGGCACGCCGAGGAGCCCGGCCTGAAACTTCAACAGCCAGTCGTTCTTGGCTGCCCCTCCGTCGACTCGGAGCTCGGTCATCGCCACACCGGAGTCGGCTTCCATCGCCTCGAGCACCTCCTGCGTGCCGAACGCCATCGCTTCCAGCGCCGCGCGTACCAGATGCTCCTTGGTCGTACCCCTCGTCACTCCGAAAAGGGCCCCCCTGGCCTCGGGAACCCAGTGTGGAGCTCCGAGGCCCACGAACGCCGGCACGAAATACACACCGCCATTCGAGTCGAGTCGAGCCGCCATGGCTTCTGACTCTGCCGCGTCCTTCAGGAGGCCCAGGCCGTCCCGTAACCATTGCACAGCCGCTCCGGCGATGAACACGGAGCCCTCCAGAGCGAACGAAAGACCTCCCTTTGAATCACATGCAGCGGTGGTCAGGAGCCCTTGGTTGGAAGGGACGATGCGGTCGCCCGTGTGCATCAACAGGAAGGCCCCGGTCCCATACGTGTTCTTGGCGAGGCCGGAGGACCAGCATCCCTGTCCGAAGAGGGCCGCCTGTTGATCGCCCGCCACCCCACCCAGCGGCACTTCAATTCCGAGCGCGTCGCCGACGGTCATCCCGAAGTCACCGCAACTCGGTCTCACTTCGGGAAGGATGGCGGGCGGAACCTCCAGTAGGTCGAGAAGCCAGGGATCCCAACCCGCCGTGGTGAGATCGAATAGCAGCGTCCGCGACGCATTGGTGGGGTCCGTGGCGTGCACGGCCCCTCCGGTGAGGCGAGCGATCAGCCAACTGTCGATCGTACCCGCCGCCAAGTCGCCCGCCTCGGCACGGGCTCGCAGCTCCGGCCGCTCCCGAAACAGCCATGACAGTTTGGTACCGGAAAAATACGGGTCGAGGACGAGACCGGTCCGGCGCCGAACTTCCGGCTCATGCCCCTTCTCCTTGAGCTGGGAGCAAAGCTCCGAAGTGCGACGGTCCTGCCATACGATCGCTCGGTGGACCGGCTCGAGCGTCTCTCGATCCCAAAGTACGATCGTCTCACGCTGGTTCGTGATGCCCGATCCTCGGACATCCGCTTCCACCGTCGAAGAAAGCGCTTCACGAGCGACCCTCTTCGTGACGTCCCAAATCTCGGCGGCATCGTGCTCGACCCATCCTGGCTTCGGAAAATACTGGGTGAACTCGGCGTATGCCCTTCCCAAAATCCGCCCATCGTGCGCAATGACCAAGCAGGTGGTACCGGTGGTCCCCTGGTCGATCGCCAAGATACTCGGAGTCTTGCTCATGGCTGCTTGCCACCGACGAAGGAACCGAACGAGTATTCCCATCCGATCTCGCGCAGGAACTCGAGCAGAAGCGGGACGGGAAGGCCGACGACTGTGTAGTAGTCCCCGGAGATTTCGCTAACCAAGGAAGCTCCCAGCCCCTGAATAGCGTATGCGCCCGCCTTGTCCAATGGCTCACCCGTAGCGACATAAGCGCTCGCGGTCTCCGCTCCGAACGGGCGAAAGACGACCTCGGTCGTCGACACCCCACTTCGGACCCTGCCCGGCGGAAACGCGAGCGCCAACCCGCTGGCCACCGTATGGGGGCGGCCGGAGAGTCGCTTGAGCATGCGCTCTGCCTCGGCATCCCCGGCGGGCTTCTCCAGAATTTCGTCGTCCACGACCACCACGGTATCGCTTCCCAGCACGACCGCCTCCGGAAAGCGCGCCGCCACCGCCGCCGCCTTCTCCCGGGCCAGTCGTTCTACATGCTCCACCGCCGACTCCCCGGGCCGGCCATGCTCCTCCATGTGTGCCGGATGGACCGTGTAGGTCAAGCCGAGCATATCGAGGCACTCTCGCCGGCGGGGAGAGGCAGAGGCGAGCACGAGAGGAGGAAACACCGTCATCGTTCTAGAAGCAGCGTCACGGGACCGTCATTCACCAGCGCCACTTCCATCTGGGCTCCGAACTCGCCGGTGGCAACGCGACCGGCAAGGCGGACTTCGAGAAGGTGAATGAATCGCTCGTATAGCGGGATCGCGATTTTCGGCTGTGCCGCTGCGACGAAGCTCGGACGACGGCCTTTCTTCACGTCTCCGTAGAGGGTGAACTGACTCACCACCAATACGCTTCCGGTCACATCGTCCAGGGCTCGATTCATCTTGCCCTCATCATCCGAGAACACACGAAGCCCTGAGATTTTTTCGGCCATCCATTCTACGCCGTCTGATGTGTCCCTGTGCGTGAATCCCACGAGGAGGAGAGCCCCGTGTCCGATCTCGCCGACTACCAGACCCTCCACGGTGACACTCGCACGGCAAACGCGCTGGAACACCACTCTCATCGGCCCGGTCCCGCCTTCGCGGGGGACTCACTCATGCCCGCGCCCGGATGCAGATCACTCCACGGTCACCGACTTGGCGAGGTTGCGTGGCTGATCGACGTCACAGCCCCGGTGGAGGGCTGCATGATAGGCGAGGAACTGCAGCGGAATCGTGGTCAGAACCGGGAGAAGTGCGGGGATGGTCTGCGGCACCTTAATGATGTGATCGACCTTGCCCACGAGTTCGGGCGCATCGTCACTGACGACCGCCAATATGCGCCCGTCGCGAGCCTTCACCTCCTCGATATTGGAAACGACCTTACCGAATACCGGATCCCGCGGCGCCAAAGCGACGACCGGCATGTTCTGATCGATCAGCGCTATGGGACCGTGTTTCATCTCGGCCGCAGGATACCCCTCCGCATGGATATAGCTCACCTCTTTGAGTTTGAGCGCACCCTCGAGCGCCACCGGGAACTGATACCCCCGACCCAAATAGAGGAAATTCTGAGCGCCCCCGTACTGCTCCGCCAACTCCCGGGTCAGCGGTTCCAACTCAAGCGTCCGAGCTGCCTGCGCAGGCAGTTCGCGGAGCGCTGAAACGAACCTCCTTCCCTGCAAGATGGAGAGGTTTCTGCGACGTCCGAGGTACAGCGTGAAGAGGGCCAGAGCGGCGATTTGACTCGTGAACGCCTTTGTAGACGCGACTCCGATCTCGGGACCGGCGTGGAGGTAGATGCCGAAGTCCGTCTCCCTCGCAATAGATGAGCCGACGGCATTGACGATCCCCATGGTGGGCGCACCACGGCTCCTCGCCTCTCGGAGTGCGGCCAGCGTATCCGCGGTCTCACCCGATTGGCTGATGGCCAAGACCAGAGTGCCCGACTCGATTACCGGACTGCGGTACCGAAACTCCGAGGCGTATTCCACTTCTACGGGGACGCCCGCAAGCTCCTCCAGCATGTACTCGCCTATGAGCGCGGCATGCCAACTGGTTCCACAGGCTGTGATCACGATCCGACGGATCTGGGCCACCTCCTCGTCACTCAGGGTGATGCCACCCAGGCGGGCGTCGCCGGTCTCCTCAAGCAACCGACCCCGGAGGACGTCCCGGAGACTCGCAGGCTGCTCGCAGATCTCCTTGAGCATGAAGTGGTCGTATCCGCCCTTTTCTGCCGCCTCTATACCCCACTCGACATGATGGACAGAACGCCGCGCTTCCCCATGCTCCAGATGAAAGATCCGATAGCCCTCCGACGTGAGCACGGCACAGTCTCCGTCGTCGAGGTACACGACATCCTTGGTATGCTGGATCACCGCCGAGGCGTCGGAGCCGGCCAGGTTCTCACCGTTCTTGCCGATCCCGATCAGCAGCGGGCTTCCGTTACGGGCCACTACGATTTTCCCAGGATCCCGGCTGCTCACGACGGCGATGCCGTAAGCGCCTTGCACCTGGTGAAGGGCTACGAGCACGGCGTCTTTGAGCGTGTCGTTCTGAAGGAAAGCCTCATCGATGAGATGGACGACGGTCTCGGTATCGGTCTCCGTCGTGAACTCATATCCCTCGGTGGACAGCCTCCGTCGGATCACGTCAGCGTTCTCGATGATCCCGTTGTGGACCAACGCGATGTCCTTGGAGGAGCTCCAGTGGGGATGGGCATTGGTGGCGTTGGGCGCGCCATGAGTTGCCCACCTCGTGTGCGCGACGCCACACGTGCCGAGGGGCATCTCTACGGCCAAGAGCCTCTCCAGCTCGCGGAGCTTGCCCGCCTCCTTCACAATGCGCAGGCACCCGTCGGGGTCGAGGATCGCCAGGCCGGCGGAGTCGTACCCGCGGTACTCGAGTCGGCGTAAGCCCTCGAGGAGGATCGGGCCCGCTTGTTTGGAGCCCACGTATGCTACGATTCCACACATTCGCTGCTTCCCAATTGAAAGTCGGGCGGACTCTGTCGCGCCAGCAGTGTCAGACCAACCCCGTCAAGACGGACGCCGCGCTCTCGATCAATTCCTCCGCTTCACCCCGTGTCAGTGCCTCGGCAATCAGACGTACGATCGGCTCCGTGCCCGAGGGTCGAACGTGCAACCATGCTCGGCGACTCGACCAATAGAGCCGAAGGCCGTCCTCCCGATTGACCTCCTCGCCCTCGAGGCGCTCCTCCAACACATCATAAGCCTCTGCGAGGACGTCCCTTGGAAAGTCCACCTTGCGCTTGACGATGACATACGAAGGCCACTGGGCGACGGCCTCCGAGAGCGAGGCGCCCTCATCTACCAGAAGTTGCAAGATAAGTGCCACGCCCACAGGAGCGTCTCGTGTGTAATGGAGCCTCGGAAAGATCACACCGCCATTCCCTTCTCCCCCGATCACCGCGCCTTCGGACTGCATGCGACGGGCCACGTTGATCTCTCCGACAGAGGATCGAATCACCCTACTGTCATGGGCCCGGGCGACGTCTTCGACCACCTGGCTGGTCGACAGATTGGTGACCACGACACCGGGAGTTCTCCTGAGCACGACAGCCGCTGCGAGAGCCAGCGTGAGATCTTCACCGACTGGCTCCCCTCGCTCGTTTACCAGCGAAAGACGGTCCACGTCGGGGTCGACGGCCAAACCTAGGTCGGCCCCCTCCTGTCGCACCAACTGTCCGAGCTCCTGGAGATTCTCTGCGGTCGGCTCCGGATCTCTCGGAAAATGGCCATCCATATCGGTGTGAATCCCCACGACCCGGCAGCCAAGAGCCTCGAGGAGGGCCGGCATGATGGTGGCTCCAGCCCCACGAACACAGTCCAGGGCAACCTTGAACTCACGAGAGCGAATCGCTTCAACGTCGACTAGCGGGAGTTCGAGAACCGATTCTAGATGCCGCTCGGCCGCCCCGTGATCGGTCATCAGCGAGCCGAGGTCATCCCAGGCTGCCCTCTTCGGATCTTCTTCTGTAGCGAACCGGAGGAAGGCCGCCATCGTGTCGGCGTCGAGAAACGTTCCCTCCGGCGCGGCCAACTTGAGGGCATTCCACTCCGCCGGATTATGGCTGGCGGTCACTTGGATTCCACCGAGCGCCCCCGACCGCTCGACCTCCAACATGAGCGTGGGCGTAGCCACGATACCGAGGTCGACGACGTCACACCCGACGGAGAGGAGCCCCGACGCCGCTGACATCGACAACATCGCCCCCGAGGTCCGGGAGTCACGGCCGATGATCAGAGTCCCATCGCCTGCCGCCGCTCTGAGAGACGCGCCGAAGGCAGCGGCGAGCGCACAGACGAGTTCCGGAGTCAACGGATCGCCCACACGTCCGCGGAACCCGGACACGCTTACGACGAGACCTTCCGGAATCTTTAGCGGCATGAGCCGAGGCGCTTTGTCGGAGGAGAGAGAGTCGCACCGTCTACATGCGGGCAGTACTCTGACTTTGCCGCCCGGACGGCTGTGGTCCCCCAACACTACCGAGATCGCCGGAGAACCGTCAACGGAGGCTCTGTGGCACGGGTGGAGGGACCGCGTGTACATTCCGGGCGATACCTGAGCCCACGGCTGCGTGACCCGACGGGATCATTGAGCGCCTGTACGATCGCGCTGGCACGCAACGACTCACCACGAGGAGCAAATGACGAGGACACCATCGGACGGGACACGCTTCGGAACTCTGGCAGTCCACGCAGGGCAAGCGCCGGAGGCGGAGACCGGCGCAATCATGCCACCGATCTTCCAAACCTCCACGTACGTCCAACCCGACGTAGCCCACCCAAAAGGGGGATACGATTACGCCCGGGTGCAGAACCCGACCCGAGAAGCGCTGGAAAGGAACGTGGCTGGGCTCGAGGGTGGAAAGCACGCGGTCGCATTCGCCAGTGGGCTCTCCGCCATCGAAGCGGTCGTAAAGAGGCTTTCGGCCGGTGATCACATCGTCACCGAGGAGAACACCTACGGGGGTGTGACGCGCATGTTCACTCGGGTGATCGAGAAACTCGGGATTGAATTTTCGTTCGTGGACACCAGGGATCCCGATCAGATCCGTGATGCTATGCGACCCACCACGAAGTTGGTCCACGTCGAGACTCCGACCAATCCGATGATGCGGATCTGCGACATTTCGGTAACGGCCGAGATCGCCCATGAGGGTGGGGCCTTGCTCATGGTGGACAACACGTTCGCCTCACCCTTCAATCAGCGACCGCTCGCCCTCGGAGCTGATGTGACGGTGCATTCCTCCACGAAGTACTTGAATGGTCACTCCGACATCATCGGCGGTATCCTGGCTGTAGACGACGATGACCTGGCCGAGGACATCCGGTTCGTCCGGAAATCCACCGGCGCAGTGCCCGGGCCGATGGATGCTTGGTTGTGTCTTCGCGGCACGAAGACGCTCCACGTGCGCATGGAAAGGCACAACGAGAATGGACTGGCAGTGGCAAATTTTCTGGAGGACCACAGTGCGATTCGGCGGGTCATCTACCCCGGCCTGGAGTCCCACCCACAGCACGACTTGGCCGGCCAGCAGATGTCGGGTTTCACCGGCATGGTGGCCCTCGATCTCGGCGACCCGGCCAGGGCGCGCGCCCTGGCCACCGGCACGCGTGTGTTTCAGCTTGCTGAGAGTCTGGGAGGGGTCGAATCGCTCATCAGCGTGCCGGCTCTCCAGACCCACGCGTCGGTTCCAAAGGAGCGCAGAGAGGCGATGGGTGTCACAGAGGGGCTCGTACGGCTCTCGGTCGGCATCGAAGATATCGACGATCTTCTGGAGGACCTGGATCAGGCTCTGGCCTGAAACTTCTCCCCCGGGGGCCGCGTAAAGCGGGTGAGAACGGAGGTGCCTGTGGGCAGCGTCCGCGAGGATTCAAGGAGATGAGTAGCGATGGCTGAGAACGACCAAAAGAACGGGAACGGCGAAGGCGAGGACGCGAGAGCCACTCGCGTCCTGACCGATATCGCCCCACGGGCTTGGGAGCATCCGGCCGACCGCGCAGCGCTGGCGGCGCTTCGGAAGATTCCCGTGTTCGACGACATCCTCCGCAAGCTGTTCGGCTTCTACGGCGAGAAGCCGATTCGGCTCGCGTTCTTGGCGAGTTCGGTCCGGGTTTCAGAGCGGCAATTCCCCCGGGTTCACGATCTGTATCGAGATGTCCTTCAAACGCTGGACGCGCCCGAGGACTACCCTCTTTTCGTCTCGCAGACGCCCATCGTCAACGCAGGCGCCTACGGAATGGACGAGCCGTTCATCATTCTGAATTCGGGCACCGTGAAGCTCTTGGACGATGAGCAGCTCTCCTATGTGATGGGCCACGAGGTGGGTCACATCATGAGCGACCACGTGCTCTACCGCACGATGACGGTCCTGCTGATACAACTGGCCAGCATGGGGTTCCCGATCGTGGGCCTCGCGGCCCGAGCGATTCTCGTGGCTCTTCTCGAGTGGTCTCGCAAGAGCGAACTCTCCAGTGATCGGGCCGGCCTGCTGGCGATCCAAACTCCCCAGGGTGTCATGGGGACGATGCTCAAGATGGCGGGCGGTGGTGATAGCGAGGAGATGAATCTGGACGAGTTCATCGTACAGGCAGAAGAATATCGGGAATCGGGGGATGTCGCGGACCAGGTGTTCAAGGTGTTGAACCTGATGGGTCAGAGCCATCCCTTCTATGTTCTGCGGGTGGCCGAGATTCGCTCGTGGATCGAGGAGGGTGAGTACGACCGCATCCTTCGCGGTGAGTATCAACGCCGCGACGAGCCCGATCCTGCCTACACGGACGACCTCCGGGAAGCAGCCCAAGCGTATTCGCAGGGAGCCAAGGACTTGTTCGGACAGGTCACGGACGCGGCGAAGCGGATGGCCGACGACATCATGGGCGGGGCCAGGAGATAGGCAACCCGTAAACAGCTCTCCTGCCCCTGGTCCCGGTGGGACCTCGAGAACGGGCAACCGAACACCGGTTGCCCGTTCGCTATTCTGGGCTAGACTAGCCGGATGCGCATTCTGATCGTCGGAAACGGAGGCCGAGAGCACGCTCTGGCCTGGAAGCTCCAACGCGACGCCCCTGGCGCGACAATCTGTGTCACCCGACCGAACGGAGGGATGACCGACGGTGTCGAGCCCGTCCAGATCGAGCCGGGCGATGTCGTAGCCCTGGCGGGTTGGGCGACCGCACAGGACATCGACCTTGTCGTGATCGGCCCTGAGGCTCCGTTGGCATCGGGCCTGGCCGACCGCCTCCACCGTGGCGGGGTCCCCACGTTCGGACCGACCAAAGCCGCCGCCCGCATCGAGTCTAGCAAAATCTATGCGAAGGAGCTCATGCGCCGGGCCGGCGTTCCGACAGCCGACTTCGCGTCATTCGACGACTTCGAGGCGGCGGCAGCCCACGTCAGGGAAAGGGGTGCTCCCTTGGTCGTGAAGGCCTCGGGGCTCGCGGCTGGCAAGGGCGCCGTGGTCTGCGAGACCGTGGACGAAGCGCTCGACGTGCTCACTTATATGATGTCCGATCGCAAATTTGGAGAGGCGGGTCGCGAAGTCGTCGTCGAGGAGTACATGCGGGGTGAGGAACTCTCGATATTCGCACTCGCTGATGGTACGGACGCCCTCACACTCCTCCCTTCCCAAGACCACAAGCGTTTGGAAGAGGGTGACAAGGGGCCCAACACCGGCGGAATGGGCGCCTACGCGCCGGTCACGCTCGCGACGCCCGAACTGATCTCGCAGATTCACGACCGTATCATCCGGCCGACCCTCGCGGCGTTGGCCGAGGATGATTCCGAGTTCACAGGGCTGTTGTATGCCGGGATCATGCTCACTGACGACGGGCCTCGTGTCGTGGAGTTCAACTGCCGCTTCGGCGATCCGGAAACCCAGGTCGTGCTGCCCCTCCTCACCTCTTCGCTACTCGATCCCATGCTGGAGATCGCGCGGGGCGGGCGACTCGGTGGGGCCACGGCGGAGTGGGGTGACGGCGCGGCACTCACCACCGTGTTGGCCGCGGAGGGGTATCCCGGTGACTATCCGAAGGGGCTTCCGATCGAAATCCCCACGTGGATTCGTGAAGATTCCGAGACGTTGCTCTTCCACGCCGGGTCCAGCGCCGGGCCCGATGGACCGATGACCTCGGGGGGACGCGTGATCGGCGTGACAGGCTTGGGCTCGACACTCAGTCGCGCAGCCCAGAAGAGCCGTGACGCTGCCGAAGCGATCCAGTTTGCGGGAAAGCAGTTCCGCAGGGACATCGGCTGGAGAGAATTCGCGCGGGCGGAGCGGGAGCGTCCCTGAACTGTCTCCATGCCTGAACTTCCCGAAGTGGAGACCATCGTCCGGGGGTTGAGCCCCGATCTGCCAGGTCGGACGATCGAGGCGGTGCGGGTTCTCCGGCCTGACGTGCTCCGCCAGCCGCCACGGGCTTTTTCGGCAGAACTCACAGGTCGAACATTCGACTCGGTGTCCCGCCGGGGAAAAAATATCGTGGCCCGCCTGAAAGGCGATACCGTGCTCGTCGTAAATCTGGGCATGACGGGCCGCCTACTGCTACTCCCTGAGAAGGGACCCGAGACGACGCACCCAGCCGTACGATTCACGCTAGACACGGGTCGGCAGTTGGTGTTCGACGACGTCCGACGCTTCGGCGTGTTGGAGGTCCTTTCGGTATCGGAGTGGACGACTCGTTCTAGACGATTGGGACCCGAGCCTCTGTCGCCCACCTACACGGCGAGAACACTCTCAGCAGGCCTGACTGAATCCGTCTCGCCGATTCGCTCATGGCTCCTGGACCAGCGCCGGCTGGTGGGTGTAGGGAACATCTACGCGAACGAGGCCCTTCATGTGGCGGGCATACACCCCCGGCGCCCTGCCAAGTCGATCACAGGAGGTGAGGCTCGTGGATTGCATCGGGCCCTTCGTAGGACCTTGCGCCAGGCGATCGCCAACCGCGGCACCACGTTGAGGGATTATCGGGACGCAACAGGAGTGCCTGGCGAGAACGCGGCAGCGCTCAGAGTCTACGGCCGGGCCGGAAACCCTTGCCCCCGCTGTTCCACGATGATCGAACGCATCGTCTTCGGGAACCGCTCCGCGTTTCTGTGCCCGGAGTGCCAACCGTACGACCCGGGAGAGCAACCATCGGGTGAACAACCATGAAGGTGACGGGGGCCGCAGTCATCGCCTTGCTGGGGGCGGCCGGAACTCTTCCAGGCCACGCGCAAACGAGTGCGGGGCTGGAACTGCCCGTCGTGGAACACCGGCTAGCGAACGGCATGCGATTCTTGGTTCTGCCTCGCCCCGGTGCGCCGACCGTCTCCCTCGTCGTGCAATACGCCGTCGGAGGCGTCAACGAAGTCCGGGGACACACCGGTACGGCTCACCTCCTCGAACATCTTCTCTTCAAGGGATCCGAGACTCTCGGCACACTCGACTTGGCCGCCGAGCGGTCCCTGTTCGCGCGCATGGATATCCTTCAGGATTCGATCCTCACCCTGGAGGCGGGTCGGCGTGACACCACGTCGTTCGCTGCGATGCGAGGGCGCATCAGAGCTCTCGAAGAAGAGGCCGGGTCCTACGTAAGACCGAACGAATTCTCGCGGGTCCTGTCCACCCACGGGGCTCGGGGGTTGAACGCGACTACGGATTGGGAATCGACGAAATATTTCGTCGAAATGCCGGCCAACCGTGTCGAGCTGTGGTTCCTGCTAGAATCCGATCGTATGAGCAACCCGGTTTTCCGCCAGTTCTATACCGAGAGAGACGTGGTGGCCGAGGAGCGCCGCCTCAGAGTGGAGACCCAGCCGGGAGGCCTGCTCTTCGAAGCCCACGTTGGGGCCGCCTTCACGGTCCATCCGTACGGCCAGCCCGTGGTGGGCTATATGTCCGATATCACACGACTCCGCCGCCAGGGCGTGGCGGAGTATTACCGCCGCTACTACGGGGCTGCAAACGCCATCGTGGTCATCGTAGGCGATGTTGAGCCGGAGCAAATCGTCACGTGGGCCGAGGAATATTTCGGCCATCTACCGACGGGCGACCCACCTCCAGCCGTCTTGACCAAGGAGCCACCTCAAAGGGGAGAACGACGGGTCGAGGTGGTCCTGGACGCCCAGCCCCAGGTCCGGATCGCGTGGCATGTAGTCGAGGGTTCACACGAGGACGCGCCGGCTCTACGTGTCCTCTCAGCTCTACTCACGGGAGGCCGCTCGTCGCGACTTCATCGTCGTCTCGTCACAGAGGGCCGGATCGCCAACACGGTCTATTCCTCCCTGGGGCCCGGGAGTCGGTTCCCCGCGATTTTCACGATCGAGGCCACGCCGCGCGCGCCGAACACGACGCTGGACATAGAGGCCGCCGTGTACGCTGAACTCGGTTCTTTGATGCGAGATCTCCCCTCGGAGGCGGAGCTACAGCGCATTCGCAACCAGCTCGAGGCGAATCGCGTGAGGAGGCTGACATCCAATATGGGGTTGGCGCTCCAACTCGCAGAGTCGACTTCGACGTTCGGAGATTGGCGCACGACCTTCGAAGCCACCGGGCGGTTGCTCGCCGTTGGACCCGGCGACATCGGCCGCGTGCTGGCAACCTTTTTCGATCGTGAGAACCGCACCGTAGCCACCTTGACTCCCTCCGACTCCGCCGCCCCTCGATGATCTTGCGGCGGCTCGGACGGGCGATGAAGGCCGGCGGCCTGGTGACCGTCTTGGTGGGCGCCGCGCTCCCCGCGGTCGTGAAGGCGCAACGAGCCGTGCCGAGGACGCACGATCAACTCACGTTCGAGCCGATTCAGTTTGAGCCGTCGAGGGCGCAGCGGTACGTGATCGGTCCCGACGTCACCGTGTTTTTCCTGGAAGACCACACCTTGCCGCTCGTATCGATCTCCGCTCGTTTCCGCGGAGGACCCGTTCATTTTTCGCGAAGCGAGCAGGGCCCCGCCACCGCCGTACCGATGCTCCTCCGATCCGGCGGTACCCTCACCCTCCCTCCCGATTCCGTAGATGAGCTGCTCGAATTTTACGCCATCGAAACGTCATTCGGGCGCGGAGGACGTACGGCCTTCACCTCGATGAACACGCTGACACGCTACCTGGACATCGGACTCGAGATCTGGGGTGACCTCATGAAGAACCCCGCATTCGACCCGGCTCAAGTCGATGTATGGCGTGCCCAGGAGTTGGACAACATTGCCAGGAGAAGTGACGATCCCAACCGACTAGCAATCCTGAAATTCAACGGGCTGCTCTTCGGGGATCATCCGGTGGGGTGGGGACTGAGGGCTGAGGATCTCGAGCCGGAGGATCTGACCCCCGACATTCTGCATCGCGTGCACAGGAAGATCTTCTGTCCCGAGAACCTGACGCTGGGTGTTACGGGCGACGTCACCTGGGCCGAGGTCCGCCCCCAGTTGGAGCGCATGCTCGATGGATGGCTATCATGCGACGGCCTTCTGGAGGATCCTGCTCCACCCACCTTCCCGGTAGAATCGGGTGTCTACGTCTTGGCCAAGAACGTCAAGCAAAGCACGATCATTATCGGTAAGCCCAGCGACGTCCGGCTCGCAGACGACAATCGCTACTTCTCCTCTCGTATCGGGAACTCGATCCTCGGCGGCTCAGGGCTCATGAGCCGGCTCGCTTCGCGGATACGAACGCGAGAGGGGTTGGCATACTCCGCAGCCTCGATCTGGACTACGCCGGTCCGCTCGGACGGGATCATCGGCGCCGTGACGCAGACGAAGAGCGAGACCACCGTCGCCGCGATTCGCCTCATGGCGGAGATCCTAGGGGAGATGGCGTCCGCGCCACCCGAAGAGAATGAAGTGCGTGACGTGGTGGCCCAAATAACGAACGGCTTCGTCTTCAACTTTCAGAGTCCAGCTGTGATCGTCTCCCGGCAGATGCTCTACCTGAGCCAGAATCTTCCTTTCGACTGGCTTTCGAGATACTTGGAAGGAATCCAGCGCGTGACCCCGGCAAGCGTCCACGAGGTCCTCCGGGACAATTTGCCCTCAAACGGGTTGGCGGGGATGGTGATCCTGGTTGTGGGAGATCCCGAAGCTTTCGACGACGGTCTGGATCGGTTAGGACCGATTCGGATTCTGCCTGCCGATGATGGGGATCCTTAGGCTCGGAGTGATCAGGCCCTCACTCCCACGTGGATCGCCGCGATCCCTCCCGTCAAGAACCGCCACTCGACATCCTTGAAGCCCGACTCTCGCAACAGATCCGCCAACTCCGCTGGCGGAGGAAATTCCTTCACGGACTCCGGTAGATACGTGTAAGCCCAAGGGTGTCCAGAGACGACCCGGCCGACGACCGGTAAGATCCGGTGAAAGTAGAAGTTGTAGAGTGTACGGAGAACGCGGTTCGGTGGGAGCGTAAACTCGAGAACCACCAGGCGCGCTCCTGGACGAATGACGCGTGCCAACGCACTGAATCCGGCTCTCAGATCTGCCAAATTGCGAACGCCGAAGCCGACCGTCGCGCCATCGAAGCACTCGTCAGGAAAAGGGAGACACAGAGTATCCCCACATACGGTCGAGATGGAGCCCTTCAACTTGTCTCGTCCCTCGATCAACATCGGAAGGGCAAAGTCTGTCGCGACCACCGACCCCGCGAAGTCGGCCTCGCCCACGAGGGCTAGCCCCAGGTCGAAGGTGCCGGCACACGCGTCCAAATACCGACCGGCCCTGTGATCCCTCCACCGTAGCATGCGCACCGCATGCCTCCGCCACCTGCGATCAACGTTGAAGCTCAAGACGTGGTTCAGGAGATCGTACGTGGGAGCGATCTCGGAAAAGATCGTCCGAACCTGGTCCTCTTTCTTCAATTGCAGCATTCCGTTTCCAGGGTTCGATGGCCACGAAGAGGGTCGGGGCACCGTGGCATGGTCGCCATCGATTCGACGTTTTCGTTAGCTTCTCCTACACCTGACCGGCGCACGTAGCCAAGTCGGCGGGGGAGACAGGCAGCCGCGTACCCGAGAGAGCCGTGAAGTTTCCGGAGCGTGGCGTGCCGGTAGCCTACCTCACGCCCCATGCCAGCGGATCCACTAGTGTGGAGCCTCCATTTGGACTTCACAACTCAGACGGACAAGGACCTTGCGACGCTCGCCGCGGCGGGACAAGAGGCTGCGTACTCGGAGTTACTGAGGCGCTACGAACGACCCGTCTTCTCTCTCGTCTTTCGCATGGTGCGCGATCGATCGCTTGCCGAGGATCTGGCTCAAGAGGCGTTCATCCGAGCCTTCCACGCGATCTCCTCGTACGATTCGCGCTACAAGTTCAGCAGTTGGATCTTCAAGATCGCGAACAACCACACGATCGATCATCTGCGAAAACGTAGACTCGACACGGTTTCGATCGATGGATCACCTCACGCCCAGACCGCCGAGGAAGAAGAGCGCACGCAGTTGATCGTAGAATCCACGGACGAGAGCCCCCAGGAATACGTCGAGCACAGAGAGCTCGGTGATCAGATCGAGCACGCGATCGGGGAGCTCCGCCCGGAATATCGGACGGCGATCCTGCTCCGCCACGTCGAGGGGTATGCATACGATGAAATTTCCGAGATCATGGGCCTTCCCCTCGGAACCGTGAAAACGTACTTGCACCGCGCTCGCAGTGAACTCAAGGCCGCACTCACACACCTGACGTCGTAACTGCGTTCTTATGAAACTTCCAGAAATTGGCGACCGTAGGGTGTCACAGAACAAAACGGAGTTGACGACGTGGCAAGACAGCACTCAAACATGCACCTGACCGCAGAGCGGATTCAGGCGTTTCTCGACGCAGCTCTCTCCAGCGAGGAGAGCGCCGCGGTTCGGGAGCATGCCACGTTCTGTGGAGACTGTCAGACTGAGCTCGACTCGTGGCGGCTCCTATACTCGGAACTCAGCGAGCTTCCCGAGCTGAGCCCGGCGCCGGGCTTCGCGACTCGTGTGTTGACCGCGCTCGATCCCGCAGTTCTGAAGGCAGAAACTGAAAAACCGCTCTTCGGGCGGCTGCGGCAGTGGGCAGCGCGGACGGCAGAGCACGTGGAACCCGAGCGACTACAGGACTACGTCGAGGGCTTGCTTCCGTCTCGGCAAATGGCGCGAGTTTCAGCACACGTAAAGGCCTGCGAGGCTTGCCGGAGTGAGGAGTTGAGGTGGGAAGAGCTCATTCACGGCCTCGAGTGCCTTCCCGAGTTGGCTCCGTCGGAGGCGTTCTCCGGTCGGGTGATGGCTCAGTTGGCGATCGGCGACCTGGTGCGTACTCCTGCACCCAGCGCCACACGGCAGTGGGTGCTGGGTTGGGCCGAACGGTTGATCCCCCGCACACAGAAGGCTTGGGCAGTCATCTCGGGCGTCGCCCTCACGCCAGTAACCGTAGTCGCCTTGCTCGCTCACGCAGTGTTCTCCAACCCGCTCGTCACACCGGGACATTTGGCGTCCTTCCTTTGGTGGAAAGTCACTGGAGGCGTCTCTGCTTTAGCAGGTATTTTCGCCGACGGAGTCCTGGAGAGCCCGCTCGTTTTCTACGCGTACTCAGTCCTGGGGGCACTTGCGAACGCTCCGGTGCTGACGGCGATGGTCGCTGTCTCACTGGCCGCCGCGACCAGCCTTTCTGGATGGGTACTCTATCGAAACCTGATGACCACGCGCACGGTGGATGGAAATTATGCGACAGCATCTATCTGACCTGAGCCGGCTCGCGATGCCGCTCCTTTTCTTCGGGGTTCTTCCCGTCCATGCGAAGGGACAGGCACGCGAGGTGGTCTCCAACGAGCTCTCCGTCTCACAGCGTGAGGCGGCACTACACCTAGAGTTCTCGGACGAGGGTACACTCGATATCGCTCTGCGTGACGGTTCAGTGATCATCGATGAGGACGTCGTCGGTAGCTACGAAAGAGCTGACGCTCTGGATACCGCGTGGCGAAGCCTCCTCGGTGAAATCGTCTCACTCGTCGACGGTCCTCTCAGTGAAGCCCTGCGGAACTGGGATGCGCCACCGTCCCTCACCAGCGCGGAGTCGGACTTGGCGCAAATGATGGACCAGGCGTTGGAGGAGGCTCTCAGTCCGACCCGAGCACGAGCGACGTCGAATGTCGAACCGTCGGTCGTGGTCGACGCCACGATCCCGGATCTCGGGGTGAGCCTACAGGCTCTACTCAGCCGTAGCGATCTCCTCGGCGGGCTCCGTGATGCACTCGAGGCCGTGGATCTCTTCAGCTCGAGGATCCAGATCGGTGAGGACCTGCTGATCCCGGCGGACGAAACCATCGCTGGCACGATGGTCGTGATCGACGCGGACCTCACTGTAGAGGGGCGCATTGAAGGGGACGTCGTCGTGGTCGAGGGCTCAATTCGGGTCCGCGAAGGAGGTCAGGTCACGGGCGACATCAGGCTCGTGGACTCCCGGTACGACGGTGTCGACGCATCGAGCCTCAACGGTCGCATCATCCGTATCGAGTCCGACGACGCGGATCTCGGACGACTCGACGAACTCGGGGACTTGGAGGATCTCGAGGAACGGATTCGGGAAGAGGTTCGTGGCGAGCTACGACGCGAGTTCCGAGGCTTCACTTCCTTCCACACCCTCGCGCGAGGGGTCGGGGACGTGGTCGGGGACGTGATGACGTTACTCATCATCGCCATGCTCGCGCTAGGTGTCGTGTACTTCGCGAAAGACAACCTGGAGCTCGTCGCAGACACGGCTCAGCGTAGCCCGATGCGTGCGGGAATGGTGGGGGTCGCCGGCGCTTTCCTCGTGCTGCCGACCTGGATGTTGGGGTGTGTCGCCCTCGTCGTGTCTGTGGTGGGCATCATCGCATTGCCCTTCTGGCTCCTACTTTTTCCGATCGCCGTAGCCCTGGGAGCGGGACTCGGATATCTGGCCGTTGCACGCAACATCGGTGAATGGGTGGCCGCCAAGGAAGTCAGCGGCCTCGAATGGATGAAGCCCACCAACACATTCTACGCGGTGGTCACGGGAGTCGGAACGCTCATCGCGTTTTCGGTCGCCTCGAATATCCTCGACATCCTTCCGTTCTTCGGGTTCTTCAGTGGGCTCTTCGCCACCCTTGGAGCCATGGCAACGGCGGCGACCTTCTTGATCGGCTTCGGTGCCGTACTCCTCACGCGGGGGGGGCGCCAAGCGGAGTTTTACGACGACGGGGCAGACCCCTTCGACGAGCCCTCGTGGCGAGAGGCCGACGTTCCGGAAAAAGTGATCGATGCGGAGGAAGTGACTGAGCAGGCCGATGCTGGGGAGGCGGACGTAGCAGCCTCCACCGCGACCGATGATGAATCCGGTTCAGGAACGGAAACAGGAGATTCGTCCAATGCATAGGCCGTGCGCGAACCTGCTCGCAGCTGTCCTTGTCGCCGTCTGCAGTGCCGGCGAAGCCTTGGGACAGAATTGGCGAACGGTCACGATGTCTAGGCAGCTCGAGAACGAGCAGAGCGTAGACGTCGATGTCCGCTATAGCAGCGGACACTTTTCGGTGAGCGCGGCCGAGGAAGGAACGCTCTACTGGATGCAGCTGGAGTATGACGAAGATCGCTTCGAGCCTGTCGCGGATTACGGTAGCTCCAGCATCCGGATCGGCACCGAGAGCCGTGGGCGACGCATCCGGATCGGCAAGAACCAGAGGGCGGGGAACATGGAGTTGGAGTTGTCACGCGATGTAAGTATGGACCTCGATATGGAATTCGGGGCGGTCAGGGCTGATATCGACCTCGGCGGACTACGGCTCTCGGCGTTGGATGTCGCCGCGGGTGCCTCACAGACGCGAGTGGACATCTCGGAGCCCAACGCGGAGTCCATGTCGCGAGCTAGTATGGACGTCGGAGCGGCCGAGTTCACGGTCCGTCACCTCGGGAATCTGAATGCTGCTGTGATCGACATCGGCGCCGGCGTGGGGCATATCGAGCTCGACTTCACAGGTGAGTGGCAACGGGACGCTCGCGTCTCGGTGGACATGGGACTGGGCTCTCTCGTGCTGCGGTTCCCGAAGGAGCTCGGCGTGAGGCTCGTCAAGGATACATTCCTCACCTCGTTGGATTCGGAGGGGCTCGTCAAGCGAGGCGACACATATTATTCGTTGGACTATGACGATGCTGAGTATCGGGTTACCGTCAACGTTGACGCCGCTTTCGGAAGCATCCGTGTCCTCTGGGTGCGCTGATAGGAGGAAATGATAATGATCGGCTCGCTGCTGACTTTCTTTGCCGTGGGTCTCGTCACTCTGGTCGTGGCTGGTGTTGTCCTGTCGATCCTGGGTACGGTCCTCTCGCTCGGGTTCGGGCTCGCTGCCTTTCTGCTCTTCAAGGTGGCACCGATCCTATTCGTGGGATGGGTGGTCCTGAAGGTGATCGAAAAGCGGAAAAGAGGCGGCAGCCTCTCCCCCGCAGACCGTCGCTGGCTAGAGGGAGAGTAGCCGTTTCGGTGTAGTCAGGTCTTCCCGGCCGGAACCAGCATCTCAGCGACCACTTCGGCGAGCTGGCGCAGGGCCTGCCCGGCCCCTGAATCCGGGGCCGAGAGTACCGTTGGCATACCTTCGTCTCCAGCAGTCCGCACCGC
>CAUZAE010000011.1:0-32182 GCA_963577685.1 Gemmatimonadales bacterium UBA6960
CTATTGAATGTTCCGTTGCCCGAGTTGCCGGAAAACCAGGAGGTCTTGGTTTCGGAAATAAACCTCGCTCCTGGACAGCCCTCATCCCCGCCCCATCGTCACAATGCCCATGTTTTTGTCTATGTGCTGGAGGGTCGCGTAAACATGCAAGTTGCGGGAGGGGAGCTGATGACCCTGTCGCCGGGCGAGATGTTTTATGAGAATCCTGATGACATCCATACGGTTTCTCAGAATGCCAGCGATACGGAATCGGCCAGATTCCTCGTGCATATCATCAAGACCGTCGGAGTACCTGTGACCACTCGGGTAGATCCATAGATGCCCTCTCGCCTGGTCCTTGGGACATCTCGCTAGCTTTCCGTGTGGAGTCCCCCGCTAACCCGAGCGGCATGAGCGGGGGAAGAAAGCCCAATGCCCTCGGCTCGAGGAATCGCTGAGTCGAGGGAATCGAGACGAGGGCCTGAGGTCGGTGCAAGCGAATACGACGCACGACGTCTACGAACACCCAGAAGGACGACGCGAGATCATCAAGAGCGGTTTCTCGTGGCCTGCCTTCTTCTTCGGGCCGTTGTGGGCATGGAGGCCGGGGATGATCCGTTTGGGCTTCGGTTTGCTCGCGCTCGTTCTGCTGCTACAGCTCACACCCCTGTTGTTCATCGAGTTCCTCGGGGAGTCGGCAATCCTGGTCGACCTACTCGTCTCGATTGGCGTGTTGACTCGGATCGACCGCCAAGGGAATGCCTGGATACGCACAAGCGTGCTGAAGAACGGTTTCAAATTGGTTCCAGCGTCAGCGCAGGCGGATTGACCCACCCTCTCCTCCATCCTCTATTGACCGGTTGCCACCGCTCGCGGCCGGCGCGCCGACCCCGGTCATTATTACGGCGGCCGTGCGTACAGTCAGGGTGAAGGAAGCACCGGAAACGTCAAATCGATGGAGATGTCTTAGATGCGAAGTGGAGACCCCTTGAGCCTGATATCGACCCGCCGCCGCCTGCTCTTGGCGAGTGGAGTGGGCTCCCTCCTTTTCCTCATGAGTGCCTCGGCAGGATTCGGCCAGTTGGCCACGCTCGAGCCCGGCAGCCGAGTGCGCATCTCGGCCCCCCTTTACGGGATCGAAAACGCCGTGGGCACGGTCCAGGACGCGCCGACTGGGGCGCTCGTCGTCGGGTTCGAGTCGGTACCGCCTCCTCAGGGAGCGACCGCGTGGACCCTCCGCAACTCGAATATCACCGATCTCGAAGTGTCTATCGACCAGAGGCGCTATGGCTTCAGGGGCTTCGGAATCGGCTTTTTCTCGGGCCTCCTCGTGGGAGCGGTCGCGGGTCTCCTCACGGGGAAGAGTCAGAGCGATGGCTTCGACTTCGGAGACAACGTCATACTGTATGCGAGAGCTCTAGGCATAGCAGGCGGAGCGACCGGGCTAGTCCTCGGCAGCCTGAAACAAACGGACGTCTGGGTCCCCACCTCACGGGAACCCAGTATGAGCTCGGCCGGGCAACCGCCCCTGTCCAACGGTGTACCCCGTCTCGAACTGGGCTTCGCTCTCCGGTTTTGATCAGTCCCTTCTGATCAACGTCTCCGGCATCCGCCAAGCCACGAGTAGTCCGGACAGCCCTGTGAGAGCCGCCACCGCTCCGATGGCCGGACGCATTCCGAACAGGTCGGCCAGCGTCCCGGCCAGCGTCCCGGCCAGCAGCCCTCCGACCGCGTAGCCGCTGTCTTGCCACAGTCGGCAAACGCCTACCGACGAGCCGCGTCAGCTCGGATGAGCAACATCACCAATGGAGGCGAGGAGCGTGGGATAGACCATCGCGGTGCCCGCCCCAAGCGCTACACAGGCACCCGCCCAGGCCGCGAATCCGCTCACGGTCGCGATCGCCGCGAGGGCGCTGCACTGGAGCAACATGCCTCCGGCGATCAGCCGCTTACGGCCGACACGGTCCGACCAAGCTCCCGTCCCGAGCTGGAGTATCCCCCACGTGAAGGGGTACGTGAAACTCAATATTCCGATCTGGCGCAGATCCAATCCCGCCGAAGCGAAAAAAGAGGAAAGAGCCCCCAGGCGAGGCCGTCGTTCAGATTGTTGACCAGTCCGGCCTGGCTCGCGCTGGCAAGTGCGGGATTCCTCCAACTCGTGATCGCGAAAATTTCTCGCGTGCTCGGCGCGGGCGAAGCGGCACTCGCGGAGCCGGCCGCCTCCAGTTCCGCATGACCCCTCGTCTCTCGAACGAACACCGTGGACAGACCTAGGCCCAGAGCAACGAAGCCGATGCCGAGGTAAAACGGCTCCGGCCGAAGCCCGTACGCCTGAGCGATATACCCGGTACCGAGCGCGGACAGTGCGACGGCTACATATCCGGCGAACTCGTTCAGACCCATGGCGAAGCCGCGTTGCTTCGGTCCCGCCAAGTCGATCTTCATGATTACCGTGCTCGACCATGCGAGACCCTGGTTGACGCCGAGTAACACGTTGGCCGCGATGATCCAGTTCCACGACGGCGCCCACATGATCATGAACGGCACCGGCACCCCGACGAGCCACCCCAGAATCAGGATCCGTTTACGGCCGTAAAGATCGCCGAGACGTCCCGCGAAGAAGTTCGCGGCGGCCTTGACCAACCCGAATGAGATCAAGAACGAGAGCGCGACCCGGGTGGAGGCCAGCCCGAACTCCTGATCGGCCAGAAGGGGCAAGACCGTACGTTCCAGCCCCACCATCGCCCCGACGAACGCGTTGACGACTACGAGGAGGGTGAACTGCCTCCAATTCTCCTTCAGCCCGAGCGTGACAGCAGTCGATGTCACGATCGCAAAGCTACGAACGATTCCTTCGCCATGCTACGTAGTCGCAGGACCGAGCCCGAGGTTGGTGGCGCGGATCTGTTCGGCCCGGAGGGGGGGGCGCTGGAATCTCGGCGAGCATGAGACTGACGAACTCTTCTTTGTTCTCCATAGAGAACGCCCGGTTGTGACGGCGCTCGAAGCCGATCGTAGAGCTCGGCCTTCCGCTGAGTCCTCGCCCACAAACGGAGTCGGAGAAGGCCCCGGGCATCACCTCCAGATGATCGGGAAGACTACGAAGCCGTACGGCGCTCTCGAAGAGATCCGCTGCCCCTTCCTCCGCCGAGGTCGCGAGCTCGGTCCGTCCCATGTCCCCCACCATGAGCGTATGGCCGGTGAGCACGAACCACGGCTCGTCGCCCCTGGCATGATCAGTCACCACCAGAGAGATGTGCTCGGGCGTATGCCCTGGCGTATGGAGAACCTCGGCTTGCGTGTTACCCATGTCCAAGACCTCGCCGTCTTCCAGGCCTCGGAATGAATAGTTGGCCTCGGTTCCGGCGAAGAACGCGTACTCCGCTCCCGCTGCCTCTGCGAGTTCGCGCCCGCTGGAAAGGTGATCGGCGTGCATGTGCGTCTCGATCACGTACTTGATCGGCAGGTTTCCTGCCTCCGACTCCTTCAGGTAGCGCTCAGGGTCCCCGATGGGGTCGAGAACAGCTCCGATTCCCCTCGTCGGACACCCAAACCAGGTACGACACCGCTACCACCGGCTCTTTGTCCAAGTACTGACGGAAAAGCATGGGTACCCTTGTTGGAGGTCCCTTCAAGCGGTGGATGTGTCGAAACCGCTGTTCTGCCAGGCCGTGGTACCGCCGTTGATGCTTCGTACGTTCCGGTACCCCAGCGACGCCACGAAGAGGGCTCCGGAAAGCGACCGCACACCCGTCTGGCAAACGACCAGCACCGGCGTGTCACGGTCCTCGGGGAGCATCGCCTGGTACGCGTTCATCTCCTGGAGCGGCATGTTGACAGCCGAGGGGATGTGCCCACTGTCGTACTCGTCGATCTCTCGGACGTCGACCACGAAGTGCTTCTCCTCTTCGATCAATTCCTGCGCCGGTCCGACTTCGATCGTGAGCGCCGGTGACTCCTTGGCGTTCTTCACCAGCGCGTCCATCATACGCTCGCGGGCGCTGCCCCCGGTACTCCTCGTGCGAAGCTCGGCGAGGTGCTTGGTGACCGAAGACGCGTACTTGAAGGCGCTGTCCGGGAAGATCACGACCACCAGCACGCCGGGTTCGTCCGGCACCAACTTGAAGGCGCCCGCAAGCGCCATCGCCGCGCTCGGGCCGGCGATCATGCTCTCCTCGCGGTTGAGCCGAAGGCACAGGTCGAATGCCTCCTGGTTCACCACCTCCACCAGCTCGTCGTACTCGTCGGGACGGAACAGCTCGGTCTGCTGAAGCTGTCGAAGACTGCGCACGCCGGGGATGTCGTGTCCTTCCTGGGGATGCACACCATGAACCTTGATAGCAGAATCCCGCTCCTTCAGGAAACGTCCGGTCCCTGTAATCGTGCCGCACGTGCCCAAGCCCGCCACGAAATGGGTCACGTTCCCGTCCGTCTGACGCCAAATCTCGGGGCCCGTGGTCTTATAATGGGCCCCCGGGTTAGCCTCGTTACGATACTGGTTGAGCATGTGGAAGTCCGGCCTGTCGCCGAGCTCTTCCGCCTTGGCGATGGCGCCCTCCGGGGCGCCGGGCGCGGGACAAAGCGTGTCCTCCAACTCGATGACGTCCGCACCGAAGAAGCGGAGCATGGTACGCTTCTCGAGGGGGATGGCTGAGGACAGCGGCGTGGTGAGGGAGTACCCCTTCAGGTTGGATACCATGGCGAGACCCATCCCGGTATTCCCCGACGTGGGCTCGACCAACTTTTGGTCCGAAGCGAGAATCCCCTGTTCCTCGGCGTCGAGGATCATGTTCGCGGCGACCCGATCCTTGATGGCCCCGAACGGATTGTACCACTCGAGTTTGCCGTAGACCTGGGCGTGCTCGAACGGGGTCACGCTGTTGAGCTGGACGAGGGGCGTCGGATTGTCCTCGTTGGAAAGCAGACCCAGCATCGAATCGTAGACCCGCCGTTGATGATCGATCATGGAACACGCTCCCCGTTGTGGACCCGGTCCACCAAAAAGGCCACCGCATCCGGATCGGTGGTCCGCTCGATGCCGTGTCCCAGGTTGAAAATATGGCCCGGCGCGGTTCCTGCCTCATCCAAGACCCGGTCCACCTCTTTCCCGAGGATGTCCCTCGGTGCAAAAAGCGCCGTCGGGTCCAAATTCCCCTGAACGGCGACCTCGTCCCCTAGGATCGCCCGCGCCCGCGACAACGGCAACCGCCAGTCGATTCCGACGACGTCGGCGCCCGACTCTCGGACGGTCTCCAGGAGCGTGGCTCCCTGATTGGGGAAGTAGATGAGCGGTACGTCCAGAGGACGGAGTGCGTCGATGATCCGCTTGACGGCCGGGAACGCGAACTCCGCATACTGCTCCGGACCGAGAAGCCCTGCCCATGAATCGAAAATCATGAGCGCCCTGGCGCCGGCGCGCGCCTGCGCCTCCAGGTAGAGCACCATCGTCTCGGCCAGCTTCTCCAAGAGGCGGCGCGAAGCCTCAGGCTCGGCGAACAAGAACCCCTTGGCTTCCGCGAACGTTTTCGAGCCCGAGCCCTGGATCAGGTAACAGAACAGTGTAAAAGGGGCTCCGGCGAACCCGATGAGCGGCGCCTCGCGCGGCAACGCCTCGCTCAGCATCCGCACGGTCTCGAGCACGAACGGCACGCCCTCCTCGGGATCGGGAATTCGTAGCGCGTCGACCTGGGCAAGGCTTCGGATGGGGGTCTCGATGACCGGGCCCGGGTTGAAGTCCAGCTTGACGCCCATACCCTCCACGGGCGTCATGATATCGCTGAACAGGATCGCCGCGTCCATCCCGAACCGTCGGACCGGTTGCAGGGTCACTTCGGCCGCGAGCTCGGGCGTCTTCGTGAGCGTAAGAAAGTCCACCTCGGAGCGGATCTTGCGATATTCCGGGAGGTATCGTCCGGCCTGACGCATGATCCACACCGGTGTGTGAGGGACCGGCCTTCGCCGGCACGCGGCCAGGAACAGCGGTTCGGCCTCGGTCGTGCTCAAGTCTCGCTCTCTCCGTTACTTGCGGTCACGAGTCGGCCCGAGGAACGACCGTGCCACGTCCTTGGCAAAATAGGTGACGATCAGGTCGGCGCCGGCCCGCTTGATGGAGACGAGGCTCTCCCACACCACACGTTCTTCGTCCACCCACCCGTTCCCTGCCGCCGCCTTGATCAGAGCATACTCTCCGGAGACCTGGTACGCCGCCGTCGGCATCCCGAAGGCCTCCTTGACCCGGAAGACCACGTCGAGGTAGGGACCGGCGGGCTTGACCATGACGATGTCCGCACCCTCTTCGATGTCGAGCTCGACTTCCCGAAGGGCCTCGTCCCCGTTGGCGGGATCCATTTGGTAGCCTCTGCGATCCCCGAACGCCGGGGCCGAATTGGCCACGTCGCGGAACGGGCCGTAGAAGGCCGATGCATACTTGGCCGCGTAGGAGACAATGGGCACGTCACCGAAGCCGCCGTCGTCCAGGGCCGCGCGAATCGCCCCGACCCTGCCGTCCATCATGTCGCTCGGAGCCACCGCGTCGGCGCCGGCCTCGGCGTACACGAGGGCTGCGTGGGCCAGCAACGGAAGCGAGGCGTCTCCGTCCACCTCCCCCGCTTCCGTGACCACACCGCAATGCCCGTGGTCCGTGTACTCGCACAGGCACACGTCGGCCCAAACGAGCAGATCCGGGGTGGCCTCCTTGATGGATCGAATAGCCCGGGGCACAATACCGTCCGAATCGTAGCCGGCCCGCCCCTCCGCATCCTTGTCCTTTTCATCGGGCACGCCGAACAAGAGAACCGCTGGAATCCCGAGCGCCTGAACTTCCAACACTTCCTCGGCCAAGAGATCGACGGACAACTGAAAGACGCCCGGCATGCTGGCGACCGGGTTACGGACCCCCTCCCCTTCAACGACAAAGAGGGGATAGACCAGGTCGTCGACCGAAAGCGAAGTCTCCCTCACGGCCCGTCTCCAGTTGTCACCCTTACGAAGCCGACGGAGGCGGCGCCTCGGAAAGCTCACTCAACCCCCTCGTACGCGGCACGGCGTGGAGAGCCCGGTGGCGGGGTCGATGAGTCGATCAGGGTCGTGCACGAAAGTCTCCCATGGCGGTACGTGCGGCAGCGTTCAGCCGCCCAAAGATCATGTTCGGGCCCATACGGGGAAAGGGTGGGCGATGCTACCCGATGGCGAGCCTACGGCGGCCCTTGTGGGTGTCGCTCACACGTCGGGGGTTGGAGGACCGTGTAGCTCACGGCCGAGACTCTCCATCCCTCGGGCGTCTTCGCGAGCAAGAATGCGTCGGTCCCACAGTGACTGAACTCAGCTCCGAGGTAGAAGTCGTACGGTGCCCAAACACTGGCGACCGGCCCGTCGATGCGAACTTCTGGATCCCAAATCCGCTCGTGGTACGGGCGTGCCGCGTCCGCCAAGCTAGCCGCGAAGTCGTCCCGCAAGGTCCATCGAGTCCGAGACTCGTTCACGGATACGAAGTGTCCTTCCTCGAGCATGGAGGCTCGGAGCGCGTCACCGTCACGAGACTCCATAGCGTCGAACACCGCTTGGACCGCACGGATCACGGCCTGTTCTTCGACCCCCTGGGCGGAGACAGCCGACGCACCCGCCAACCCCCACACGAGGGCGAGGAAACACCGGCTCATCAGTCGGCCCATCAGTTGATCCCGACGCGACCGCGCACTTCGTCCAGAAGCGTACGCGAGTCGTAACCGACCCCGTCCTTGAAGACGATCACGGTGTTTCTGATGATGGATGGATCACCGGTGAGGTCTCCCTGCAGGAGCACCATGTCAGCGATCTTGCCCGGCTCGATGCTACCCAGTTCATCGTCCACCCCAAGGATCTTCGCCCCGTTGAGGCTCGCGATCTGGATGGCCTGCGAAAAGCTGAACTCCGCCTCCATGAGAAGCTCCACACCCCGCTGATCCCCGTATCCCGGTAGTGCGCCTCCGTTGCCGGTGGGATCCACGCCGTTCGCCAAGAGACCACCCATCTCCACGAAGCGTAGCTCGTAGGCCATGGAGTTCTTGAACATCTCCAGGGTCACAGAGGGATTCGGATCGCTGTCGATGCGGGCGCGCTCGGCCAGGTAGGCCTCACGCACCTCGTCCGACATGGCCTCCAGGGATCGCACGTCCCGGGTGGCCCGGTTCGGAACGAACAGCTCGTACACTGGAAGCGTGGACGTCATGGCCACCCCGGCGTCGATCATCCTTCTGAAGGTCGCCTCGACCTCCGGTCCTCTAACGTCGAGAGTCTCGATGATGGCGTCGTTGCCCAGCGGGCATCGGTCAGCCTCCTTCTGCGGGTGATAGTCCGTGTTGGTGAGGAGGCCGTGCTCCACGTTGTCGATGCCGATCTCCAAAGCCTCGGTGAAGCTGATGGAGCAGAGGTGGCCGGTCACCTTCATGCCGCGTCGGTGCGCCTCGTCGACCACCGCCTCGAGCTCGGCACGCCGGATGTTCGTATAGGCCTTGAGCCAGGTGGCGCCCTCCTCACCCCAGTACGCCACGAACCGGCGCGCCTGCTCAGGGGAGTTGAGGAGCGTCATGCGGGACGCCCCCTGGCCGCCCGTGATGTAGGGCGCCGTGATGTGCATGCGGGGGCCGGGTACGCGGCCCGCGTCGATCTCCGCCTTGAGGTTGATCTCCGCGTACGGCTCCCGGCTCCCGGTCGTGCGCACCGTGGTCACGCCCGACCCCAGATAGAGACGGGGTCCGGAGAACATGAGTTGTGCCGCACGCCCCCCGGCTGCCGTGTAGAACATGTGGTCGTGAAGCCCGACCAATCCGGGAATCAGCGTATGACCCGAATAATCCAAGACCTCGGCGCCTCGAGGCACGTCGACGTTGGAGCCCACCTCCGTGATGCGGCCGTCTTCAACGACTACGGACTGGCCCCGTTGAACGGCTCCCCCCGTGCCGTCGACGAGCGTGACGTTCCTGAGAACGTAGGCGGGCGCAGAAACGGTCACGTATCGGTCGCGCACGGCGTTCGAGAGCTCGGTGGCGAGCTGTCCCGAAACCATCACGGGCGAGGTCAACGCGAATACCGCACAGAGGATCGAACGTCGCATAGTGTGCTCCTTCAGCGCTTCCCTTCTCGGAAGCGCCTTCACTGAACCGTGAATACCATCATCATACCGGCCTCCAGGTGCTCCGCAATATGGCAGTGGAGCATCCACAGTCCGGGGTTCGAGAGCTCAAGCAGGATGTCAGCCGTCACCCCGACCGGCAACATCAGGGTGTCCTTCCACACGAGATTCCGGTTTGGAACGCCGTTCACCGTCAGGACCAGGAACCGTTGACCGTGTATGTGAATCGGGTGCTGCATGGCGTGCAAGACCCGGCGGCTGTTGTGCAGCCGGATCTTCACGACCTCCCCCACGCGGAAGCTCCAGTCGATATCGCCGTTTTCCCTGCCGCTCCGGGGGTCACGAAGAATCCAACGCACGTTGTCGGGCGACGACGCCCAGTTCATCATCGGCATCGTACCTGACCACTCCACCGGCGCGAAGTAGGTCGAGTCGAGTTGCATGAGGTTGACCACCACCTGGGGGAGACTGTCTCCGTCCATGGTCAACTCGAGCTCGTAGTCGACGGGGCGTTCGAATTCCGGGCGGTATCGGTCGATCTCCTCGATCGTCGGGCCGTCCTCCCGAAGCGTAAAGAACGAACTCGACAGATCATCGCTCACATCCTCCGCGGACACGACCACGGAGCCGAGGGTGTCGCTCTCCGAGAAGAACGATCCGAAGAGGTGGTCCAGCCCTTGAACGTCGTTGACCAACCCAAAGCGGCCCGCCTCCGGGAAACGCACATGAACTACGTAACGCTCGGCCGGAGCGATGACCACGTTGTCCACCCACTCCTCACGCTCGAAGTTGCCGACGTCGGAGCCCACGACCTTCATCGGGGCTCCGCCGAAGGAGAGGTTGTAGGTGCGGGTGTTCGAGACGTTGGTGAAGAAGAAGCGCACCACTTCCCCACGCTGCGCCTCCACCTCCCAATCGGGCTCGCCATTCACCAGAAAGACGTTCCCGAATCGTCCCATGAGTGCGTGCGTCGCCTGTTCCCGCCCGAACGGAACCAGCCCCTGCTCTCCCACCAGCAAGTCGTCCAGCGTGATGATCTCTTCCCGGTGGGCCGGACTGTAGAAGTCCGGCCTGGACGAGACCACCCTCATGTTGCCGTACAGGCCCAGATCCTGGGTGACGTCCTCGCGGACGTGCGGATGGTACCAGTAGATGCCCGCGTCCCTGAAGAACACACGGTACTCGAAAGTGCCGCCCGGGGGCACGGGGTCCTGGGTGGCCGTCGTGCCGTCGAAGCGATTGTCGAGTCGAAGCCCGTGCCAGTGGACCATCGTAGGCCAATCGATGCGATTCGTGAACATCACGGTGACGGTCGTGCCCTGGTCGACCCGAAGGAGTGGTCCAGGGTGCTGGCCGTTGAACGCATACATAACGAAGGACCGTCCGTTGATGTCCCGACGCACCAGACCGGCCTCGAGATGGAGCGTGTCGCCGTCCCCCAACTCGAGGACCTCCCGCGGCCGTACCTCGGGGAGCGACGCCGGATCGGGCACGGACGGCAGATACGGACCCACTTCGGATCGCAGCTCCATGACCCCGGGGAGCATCGACAGCCCCTCAGGCATCGGCGGCATGAACCAGCGAACGCCGGTTGCGCCCCCTTGCTCTCCGGTAGAGGCCATCGCTCCCATGCCCACTGAGTCCCCCGGCGTTCTACGCCCCACACCGTAGAGAAAATCCAGGACATCGGCCGGCTGCATCCGGGCAGACGCGGACTGTGCCCTGAGCACCAGCCTACCCTCCCGGTCCGGGACATCAGCCGAACGCTCGGCCGAGATCAGGATGACGAACTTGTTTAGATCGATCGGCTCGAGCGACCAGGTGCCGTTGCCGACTTCACCCAACTTGACGATCGGGTACATGGTGGGATCGGCCGCCCAGGCGACGAACGTGGTGAAGTCGCCCAGGGTCGACGGCGCCGGCAGTCCCGACAGGGTGAATCTAGGCCGGTACGCGAGCCGGCCGTCTTGCGTAACGCCAGCCGAAAAGGGAGAGGAGAGAGGAGAGAGCTCGACGACCCCCGAAGCGCCCCGGATGCCGGGTCGGGCCAGAAGCTCGATGCAGTAGAGATCCCGGGCCGGCGCCCGTTCGCCGTCGAAGGCCGATCCACAGGCGACACCGCGCCCGTCCTCGACAACGCCGCCCACCCCCCGAGCACCAACCTGAGCACCCGCCGGGGCAGCACCCACCGGAGTCCAAGGAAGCACCATCATCAAGAGTCCCACCCACGGTGCACATCTCATCACAACAGCCTCATCTCAGTCCTCGACGGCAGTGACAACGTCACCCTTCCCCGCCCCTGTCTTCACCAGAGCGCGAGATCTGGTGGAGTTGCTGCGGCTCAAGTTGGAAGGTTACGTGCTTGATCGCATGGTTGGCCATCCGTTCACGAATCTCGTCCAAGACCACCTGGTGACGTACGGGGTCCTCCAACACGCCGTGTCCGCTGAGGGCCACCAACCCGCTGGTCAGTGTCCAGACGTGAAGATCATGGACATCATCGAGGTCGGGAATCGAGCGCAGATCAGCGAGCACCGCCGTCATGTCCACATGGCGCGGCACCATCTCGAGCAGAACCTCCGTGGCCTCGCGTACCAGGCGCCAAGCGCCCAACAGGATCAAGCCGGCGATCAACACGGACGCGACCGCATCAGCCGGGTACCAGCCCGTGAGGAGTATGAGGGCGCCGGCACCGAGGGCGCCGATCGACCCCAGCAGATCGCCCAGGACGTGTAGATATGCTCCCCTGATGTTGAGGTTGTCGCCCGCATGGGAGTGTAGTAGCGCCGCCCCGATCACGTTCACGACCAAGCCGACGCCAGCGACGCCCATCATCAGCGGACCGTCCACCTCCGCGGGGTTGTGAAGACGCTCCCAGGCCTCCCACGCGATCCAAGCACTGATCCCGAGGAGCGTCGCCCCGTTGACGAGGGCTGCGAGGATCTCCAACCGGACGTATCCGAATGTGCGCTCCGGACTGGGCGGCCGTTGGGCGAGACGCATGGCGACGAGAGACAGTGCCAGAGCACCCACATCGGCAAACATGTGACCGGCGTCGGCAAGGAGCGCGAGCGAGTTGGCGAGGATCCCACCGACCACTTCGGCCAGCATGAAGACTGCCGTAATGATCAGGACGATCCACAGCCGCTTCGACTGGGTAGCACGCTCCAGGGCGTTGCCGAGATAATGCGTATGCGCGGCGCCCCGCCCGTGGCTGTGGGGGGGTCCATGCTTATGGTCCTGTTCGTGGTCACGACCCGGTCGAGCGTCGCCGGCGGGGAAGAATTCGTGCGTGTCAGTCATGTCGGCGGCCGATCTCCGTGAGAGCTCTCTTCAAGAGATGATTTCTCACAACCGTGGTTTCCCCGTGCAGGATGATCGACCGGTGTCCAGCCGAGAAGGGGTTGCGCACGACCGTCGCTCCCACTCTCGTGTCCTGTCAACCTAATAGCCGAAGTGCTGGCGATGCATCCGCCACGACCGCCGGAATCACGGAGTGACTCCCTTCACCCGACGCATATACGCCCTCGTCTCGACCATCCCCTACGGACAGGTCTCGTCCTACGGAGAAGTGGCGGCGATGGCAGGTAGGCCCGGCGCACCCCGCGCCGTGGGCAGCGCTTTGGCCAGAATTCCCGACGATCTGGACCTTCCGTGGTGGAGGGTCGTGAACAGTTCCGGAAAAATTTCGACGTCACCGATCCATCATACCGCGCAGATCCAGCGAGCGCTGCTGGAGGACGAGGGCGTTCATTTCAGCACCGGGGGCCGGATCGACTGGGACCTTTTCGGGTGGACAGCCGACGGCCGTAGTCTCGAATCCGAACCTGACTGGTCGACCGCATGAATCAACGCGCCACGGCCCTCGGGCTGATTCTCGGGCTCTCGCTCGGACTCCTCGCCAGCGCCACCGACATCGATCTCTTGAGCCGAGCAGCCGCCGGCGTCGCCCCGTTGGGCACCTTGTTCATCAACGCGATTCGTATGGTCGTGATCCCACTCGTGGTCACCACGATCTTCGTCGGCGTCGCCCGCCTCGGCAGTCCCAAGGAGCTCGGCAAATTGGGAGGCTCCGCCCTGGGGTTCTTCTGGGCCACCACGGTGCCGGCGATCGTCATCGGCATGGTCTTCATGAAGATCGCCCTGCGCGTCTCTCCGGTGGCGGTGCTCCCATCCGCCGCGGGCGAGGGTGCAAGCGAAATTCCGGGACTCCTCGACTTCTTTCTTCGCCTGATTCCATCCAATCCCTTCGCCGCGGCGGCCGAAGGCGCACTCCTACCGCTCATCGTCTTCACACTTCTCGTCGGCGCGGCCGCGGGCGCGTTAGCCGAAGAGCGGCGGCAACGCTTGATCACTCTCGCCGAAGACATCAGCGAGATGTTCATGCGGCTCATCCACTGGATCTTGTGGACCGCCCCCCTCGGCGTATTCGGACTCGCAGCACCCGTCATGGCACAGATGGGATTGGGCCTGCTCGCCAGCCTAGCAGTGTTCGTCGTCACGGTGGTGATCGGCCTATTCGTTTTCATGGCGCTCTTCTATCTGCCCGCAGTGCGCTTCTTGGGCGGGAAAGGCGTCGGCGAGTTCATCCGCGGCGTGGTCGCCACCTATACGATCGGGTTCTCCACGACCAGCTCTGTGGCCTCTCTCCCGGTCCTCTTCGAGGATGCCAGGGCGTTGGGTGTATCGCCCCAGGTCTCTTCGCTGGTGCTCTCTCTGGGTGCGGCGATCAACCGAGCGGGCAGCGCACTGTTTCAGGCGGCTGCGGTCGTTTTTCTCGCAGCTCTGTACGGCCATTCACTCCCGACCACGGCCCTGATCAGCGCGGGGGCGGTCGGCTTCGTGGTCGCCATGTCTGTGGCGCCGGTTCCGTCGGCCAGCATCGTGACGCTGGCTCCGATCCTCGAAGCGGCGGGGGTGCCCGTGGCCGGTCTCGGAATCCTGCTCGGCATCGATCGCATACCGGACATGTTTCGGAGTGCCACCAACATCACCGGGCACGTGGCGGCCGCGGTGACCGTGGAGGGGATCGTTGGCTCTACGGGCAGCGCATCGAACCCAGGGGAGACGGGGCAACGCGAACCCGAGGAGAATCTCGCTGCGTCGGGTCCACCAACGCCCAAGCCGTAACCCACGTGCTGTCTGGTGCCTGCAGGCACCGAGATGTGATCGTGCCGTCCTGTAGGATGGAGACCACCGCGCTGTCGGCACTCCACTCGAGCACTCGCGACGTGCCGGGCGAGGCCTCCACGTAGGACGCCACCTGAGTGGTGACATTGCCGTCTCCCAGCCGGATGCCGGAGGGCGGGCGGACCACCTGTCGCACGGGCGGGGCCTCAAGGTCGAGCACCAGCACGACTTCGACGTCGACCGCCTGCAGGACACCGCACAGCTTGGCTGGCACCGCGACGCCCTGAACGAAAACGCTTCCGAACCAGGGCTTGTTCACGCGAACGTCGAAGTCTCCGCCTTGATTCGAGGCGAAGACTGGTACGCTGAGCGAGTCTCCGAAGCCCTCCGCCGTACCCGCCAACCCCGCGCTGTTCTCGATCGTGACGGTGGCGCCGATGAGGAGCGGCTGATCCGCCTGACCACGAATCATCGCCACGATCGACGGTCGTGCATCCGTCGTACAAATCGGGCCCGGAGAGGACGACGTCGTCGTGCTGTTACAGCCGAGGAGGCCGAACGCCGCAACGGCAAACGCGTGGCGTGTATTCATGATACCAACTTAATCGCAACTCTTCGGCACCGCTCCCTAAAAATTCAGGACACCCGGGGGCTCAGCTTCCGCCTGGACCGACTCCCTTCAGTTGCACGACGATGACCTCAATCGGCTCGGTGCCTTGATTCACGTCGCCGTGGAGCTCTCCCGGCGTGTCCACGTCCAGCCAGTAGGCGCTCCCCGTCTCCCAGGTGAGCTCCTTCGAGTCGCCAGCCTCGGTGACCACGCTCAACGTCCCGCCCTTCAGAGCGATGATCGCACGCGGGTTATCGTGCCGGTGCATGCTGAGCGGCTGATTGGGAAGGATGATGCTCTTCCAGACTTCGACGTCATCGTTTTCGAACTGGGGGATTCGGCGGGTGATCTCCTCGTCCGCCGGCTGCTCCGTGGCCTGCCCGCAGGCGCCGAGCAGGAGCGCGAGGGCGACGACGCTGCATAGGGTCCTCTTCATTGTCAGGCTCTCTCCGTTAATGGGTCTCAGCGAGCGATGCGGGGGCGCCCCGCACTAGAATTCCGGCCAATCACGACCGCCACAGTTAACGCAGGCTTCCGCGCCGTAGGGCACGGAATATCCACAGGCCGGGCACGGAAAGAAATTCATCGATCCGGAAACCGCAGTCGACACGGCGAGAATCTCCGGCACAGTATCCACCGACGAAACGTCGGCTCGGATGCCCTCGATGGTTTCGAGAAGGAGGTCTCTAACCTCGACCAATCGCTCGGGCGCCAGAGCCGTATCCGACATGTAGTCGGCCCGGAGTTGGTCCAGTTCTTGGTTCAACTCGATGACACCGGAGCCCTCCCGACCCTGCTCGCATCGTGCCCACCAGGCATCCCTCAGGCCACGCAGTTTGTCGCGCAGACCAGGGTTGTCGCCGTGGCGGTGGTGGCAAAACGCGCACAAAGGGATGGCGTTGTCGATTTCGTCCGAACCATCCTCGGCCGGAGGCACGATGTGCTGCACTTCAACAAACTGTTTCTGGCACGCAGCACAACGGAAATTGCCGCGCCGCTTCGCCTCTGTCTTGATTGAATCCTCGAACACCGTGGTTCTTCCTCGCCAGAGCCATGCGGCCCTTGTTCATGATCGTTGTGGAACGTGAGAAGGGACCATCTCTCGAACAGCCCAACTCTCGGGCCAAAAATAGATCCGTCCGAAAGTTCGAGCAAACCTCCGTCGCCGCCTAAGGGCGGCCGCGACCCGGGCCGAGGTCAATCGCACGCAGCGGCATTCCAACCCGGCTGCGTTTCCTCTCCTCGCTCTCGGTGCTCAACAACCATCTGTTACAGGCCACTAGGACGGGACTCCGACACCACCCGTGGGCCGATGCCACGCCGAGGTCCAGGTGCGCAGCTCGTCTTCGTGCCTTCGGGTCGTTAGAAGCACGAGCACGTCCCCTGCCTCGATGCGCGAATTCCCCTTGGGAATGAACGAGCGCTCTCCGCGGCGTACGAGCACGATCAAGGCGTGAGGGGGCACCCGAATGTCACGGACCGACCGGTTGGCCACGGTACGGTCCCCGGCATCCACTTGGACTTCGATCTGAACGGCGTCTTCCTTGGGATCTCGCACCAAGACCGACGCCCTATGCATGAGTTCCTGGTGCTCGTCCATGAGCTTCCGGTATGCCCACAGCATGTCGTGGCGCCGGATCGCTCCGACCAGCGTGGACTCGTCGTCCTGATCGAGGACGGGGATCTGTTGTACGTCCTTCTCTGTAAAGCGTCCGAACGCCGTCCTGAGTGTGTCGCCCGGGGTACACGTGGTCACGGCGGTCGTCATCACGTCCCGGACACACAGCTCGGGGCCATCTATGGAGTCCAGCTCCACGAGAAGCGCCCGTTCCAGGTCTGTTTCCGTGACGATGCCGCGGAGTTCGCCCTCCGACCCCACCACAGGCCAACTCCGGGTCCGCCGCGACTGTGCCAGCTTCGCCAACTCCTCCAAACTCATGTCCGCTACGACCGTCTCGAACTCCTCGACCATCACATCCGTTACCAGGAGCAGGTCGAGGACGCTCATGCTCGAACTGGGCGCCGTAAGGGCGCCCCTGCGTCGCAGCTTGATCGAGTATACGGAGTCGTGAAGGACACGGGCCGCGATCAAGTAGCTGACCACAACCGAAAACATCAGTGGGAGAATGATCTGGTAGTTGTCGGTCATCTCGAAGAGGATGACGATGCCCGTGATCGGGGCGTGTGCCGCTCCGGCGAACACGGCCGCCATCCCGACCAAAGCGTAAGCTCCGGGTGCCGCAGTCCACGTCGGGAACAAGATATTGGCTCCCTGACCGAACGCCCCGCCCGCCATCGCTCCGATGAACAGGGCCGGAGTGAACACTCCCCCCGACGCACCGGCACCGAGGGTGATGGACGTCGCCAAGATCTTCAGGATGACGAGCGCGACCATGACGCCCAGGGTCAATCCACCACCGAGGGCAAGTGCTACCCCCTCTTCGCCCGAGCCGAAGACGAGGTCGTGACCAAAGAACCCGATCAGGCCCACCGCGAGTCCCCCGAGAACCGCTTTCCAGAGGGGTGGCCATGTCCAGGCCTCGAACCGGTCCTCGAACCACGACAGGCTCCGCACGTAAAGCGTCGAGATGATACCGAGGAGCCCTCCCAGCATCAGATAGAGCAGGAACTCCCAATTGCTGACTAATGTGAACGGTTGGATTAGCACGAAGGCCGGTTCCCGCCCCATCTGTGCTTGGAAGAGAGCCGTCGCCGTGACGGAGGAGATCACGACCAGGCCGAAGGATCGGGCCGCGAAGCTGCCGAGGACCACCTCCAGAGCGAACATGACACCGGCGATGGGTGCGTTGAAGCTGGCCCCGAGCGCACCGGCCGCACCGCACGCTACGAGAATCTTCACCTGTTCCTGGTTGAGCCCCGTGATCTGCCCGATGACGCTCCCGAGGGCCGCACCCATCTGTACGATGGGACCCTCCCGCCCCACGGATCCCCCCGAGCCGATCGAGATCGCACTCAGGGCTGCTTTCGCCCCGATGACCCGCGCCCTGATACGGCCACCGCGAGCTCGGATGGCGTACTGCACCTCGGGGATCCCGTGACCCATGGCCTCCGGAGCGAACCGGCCGACGATCGAGACGAGGGCCAGCCCCAGGGCCGGAAGGACGATGACGAGCGCGCCCCAGCCGGGGTTGACCATGCCGACAAGCGCTGGAATGCCAGCAACAAAATCGAAAAAGAGCCAGTGAGCCCAAACGATCAGGTAGCGCAGGATGATCGCCGCCAACCCACTGAGAAGTCCGACGACGACGGCGAGCCCGACAGGGCCCAGCGTCTCAGAACGTTGGATCCAGCGCTGGAATCGCCGCCACGCGTTCGCGAACACGGTCTCGTGGGTCCGGGGTCGAAGAGTGGAACAGACTGAGGTCAGCCGACTACGGCAGGCGCATACCCGCCGCGGCGTGCAAAGGTAACGCGTTCGATCATATGAGCCATCTGGAGGGCGGCCGAGTCCCTCCTTGGCATCCCGCCGGTCGTCCGGTACGCCCTTGGTTGCTCTCGCGCCGGGCGGTTCGACGGCACCGAGCGGCTGCTCAGCTGGGACTACATCCCGTGGCTGAACCGGGGGGTGCTGCTGCCGTAGTATCCGGCGGTACTTCTGAACTCACTGCCAAACCCGCTCCGCCTGCACGACGTGGCGCAGCTGATGTCGCGGCAGAATGACCAGAGCAGAATACAGGTTGTACCGCAGGCGCGGGTCGAAAGGAGAACGCACCCACACGCGATCGATCGCGCACCCCTCGGCCTCTTACACCACCCCTCGCTGCTCTGGTTGAAACCGATCGAACTCCGCAATCAACTGGCCGCGGGGCAGGTCCCATTCGGGCGTGAATGCGGCGGTAGTATTGACCACACCGAGCCGGAAGCGACCGATTTGGGGCACCGGCCCCATGGCAAGCGCCAGCATCCATCCCACGGGGTCACGACGATACCGAGGCCTTGACGGCTCATCGCGCCCGCGGGCCTCTTCGAGAGCATCCCGGATCAACGGCACATAGGCCCGGCCCGTCAGGTTGAGATGAGCCACACACTCTGCGACGGACCATCGAGCGGCGTCGGTACGCTGGCTCCACTGCGCCTCTGTGAGCTTGTCGGAAAGTCTGTGGACCCGGATCTGGGCCCTGTCGAACTCGTCGATGATTCTTGCCAACTGAATACGCATCGCGTGGCACAGTCCCCGCGTCCGCCCCGGCCGACTATTCTAGGTCGAACGACTCTAGGTCGAACGACGTTAGTGTAGGTCTGATCCTGATGCAGATGCCGGAGCGAGGCAAGCCCAACAAGGCTCGTGACGGAGCACCCCCCTTTCCACCGACGATTCTTACCGCCATCCTTGGCCCGCGGAATCTTTCGACCCCACCACCACGAACCAAAAATCGCATGGCCCTGCTCCGTTACGTCCGCCCGATGGGCATCTACGAGACCCTATATGCCTTCATGGAGGCCTTCGGGACCTACATGGGTGAGGCCGGCACGCATCCCTGGAGTCAGGGCTTTCCCAGGACGGTGCAACTCCCGGGAGGACCGGAGCTACCTTCGAGCGTACAGGTCTCCTCGGACGATCTTCGCTACCCGAAGGCCTGGGGCATGCCCGCGCTTCGGACGGCGATCGCGGACTACTACAACACCTGGTACGGCTCGAGTCTCGCGCCCGAAAACGTCATGGTCTTCGCGGGTGGTCGACCCGCGATTATCGCGACGCTGCTCTTCCTCGACCCTGCCGTCACCGTCCGAATCGCGGAGACCGAGTATACGCCCTATTACGACATGCTGGAGGGCTTGGGCCGGCCCTACACGCTGGTCTCCAGCGGTGAGTCGAACGGATTCCGACCGACCGTCGACGATTACCTGGACGACTCCGACGGAAAGGGACTCGTCCTGGTGAGCAATCCCTGCAATCCGACCGGACAGACCCGCTCCGAGGACGAACTGCAGGCGTTCGTCGACCTGGCCCGCTCCGGCCGCATGGGTGTCCTCGTGGACGAGGCCTACGAGCTCTTCCATACGAATCCGGTGAGCGCCCTGGCGTACGTCGACGATATCGACGACTCCGACCTCTTCGTCATTGGAGCCGCCACCAAGGGGCTTCAAGCACCCGGGATCCGCGTCGGCTGGTTGATCTCTTCCCGCCAGAACGTGGAGATTCTCAGCAACTTCTCGTCGTTCGGGATGGGCGGCGTCTCCCACCCGTCCCAGCGCTACGCGCTCAAACTATTCGGACGCGAGCGCATCGAGCTCGCACGGAAGGCCGTGCCAGCGTTTTACTCCAGTCAGCGGGATCGCTACGGCGAGGCCTTCGAGAAGCTCGGCCTGGAGCTATGGTCCGGCGACGGCGGCTTCTACCACTGGTGCAAGCTCTCCGGCGGCATGACCGCAGCCGAACTGAACGAGGGGCTCTTCAAGAAAGGCGCGGCCGTCCTGAAAGGCACCGACTGCGACATGGCCCGACGAGGAGACGAATCCCCCTTGAGCAGCTTCTTCCGCTTCTCATTCGGACCTCTCCATCCGGACGACTTCGATTCGGACGTCGAGATCATGCGCGCGGCGCTGGGGTAGATCCCGGCTAGCCTTCGAGCCCCGCCGCGAACGACTTCGAGTTTAGACGATGACCCCGAGCGCCTGGGAGTTCTCCGTGGGCTGGCAGTACCACACGGGATGGCCGAGCACTCCAGTGGAGTTCCAGGTCGACACGCTCGGGGTCGACACCCTCGGAGCCGACGCGGACGATTACGGGTGGAGATCCTGCGGTCCTATGCTTATGGGATCGACCTTGCGTCGGGGAGGCCGATCCAGTTCGCCGGTGAGACTCTCCTGCCCATCCTGCCATCCTTCGGCCTCACCTGGGAGTTCTGACGAAGGCCAACCACACGAGCGAGTGCGCCATATGGCGCACGAGGTGATGTGTCGCCACTATCCGGGTGGCGAAGCACTGATACCCGGGAACACCGCCCCCTGCCCGCGCATTTAGAAAAGGGCAAACGATGGTTGGGAATCACAGCAGGCACATCACCTCATACAAAGGAGCGTGGACGTGTCCCTACAAATTGGTGACGAGGTACCGGATTTCACGGCGGAGACCACGCAGGGAACCATCAACTTCCATGAATGGATCGGGGACGGGTGGGCTGTGCTTTTCTCACACCCCAAGGACTTCACCCCGGTTTGCACGACCGAGCTCGGTTCGGTAGCGGGCCTCGAACCGGAGTTCACGAAGCGGAACTGCAAGATCGCCGGTCTCAGCATCGACTCCGTCAGTGACCACATCGAGTGGTCCAAGGACATCGAGGAGACCCAAGGGCACGCGGTGGGTTATCCACTCATCGGCGATACCGATCTGAATGTGGCCAAGCTCTTCGGCATGATTCATCCCAACGCGACCGGCAGTGCCGGCGAGAGAAACGCGGGGGACAACGCGACGGTGCGCTCGTTGTTCGTGATCGGACCCGACAAGACGGTGAAGCTGATGCTCACCTATCCCATGACCACGGGCCGTAACTTCCACGAAGTCCTGCGTGTCCTGGATTCGCTGCAGTTGACCGCGCACCACAAGCTCGCGACGCCGGCCAACTGGACTCAGGGCGACGACGTGATCATCGTTCCCTCCGTTTCGAACGAAGAGGCCGAGGAGAAGTATCCGCAGGGCTGGAGTTCCCCGAAGCCATATTTGCGGCTCGTCTCCCTACCTGATCAGGCGGACCAGTCGTTTTCGGCATCGGACTAAAAGCCGAGGCCCCGCGGCGAAGATGCCGTGGGGCCTCCATGACGTCTCGATCCGTAACCTCGCTCGACCCCTCCCCGGAAACCTTCCAAGATTTTACGCCACCAGTGCCACCCTCTACCTTCCGGCAACGCTAGATTCTGAGCGAAGGTCGTGAACGACGATCCTGGCCAACTGCGAGGGGACCTCGGTCTGGGTACTCTAACCCACGGAGAAGTCTGAAATGACGAAGCTCGAGCTCACAGGTGCCTTCACGATCCTGGGCGCCCTCGTCGTGTCTCAGGTCCTGGGCGATCACGGGAACATGGACACGGCTGGCCACGAAGCCGGTGCCGAGGCCCACCTGGATGGGGCGATGACCGCCATGGCGCCGAACATGGCCAAAGCCAACCTCGCCGTCACGGGAATGACCTGAGAGACTTGCCCGACAACGGCCCGTGTGGCCCTACGGCGCGTCGACGGTGTCGAGGACGCCCAAGTCTCTTACCCATCCGGTGCGGCCTCGGTGGTCTATGATGTTTCCGTAACCTCACCAGAAAAATTCATTGGGGAACTGACCAGGATGACCGGTTTCAGGGCGACGATAACGGGTGTCGTCACGGGCTCCGATGGGATCTCCGGCGAGCATGCCGCGGACGAGCATGACGATGACCGGCACGGCGGCGGCGAGCACGACGCCGAACCGGACATGGACGAGGAGCACGAGCATGACCACGACGGCGAGAGAGGCGGTCACGACACGCCATGACTCCGATGGATGAAGGGCAGCCCTTCGACCTGGCGGTCATCGGTGGGGGGTCCGCGGGGTTTTCAGCTTCCATCCGTGCCGCCGAAGAGGGACTCGAGGTCGCCCTCATCAATGCCGGGACGATCGGTGGCACGTGCGTGAACGTAGGGTGCATCCCGTCTAAGGCTCTCATCCGAACCGCAGCGGCACACCATGGTAGGTCCCAGCACCCGTTCGACGGTATCGCGACCGACGAAGGTGATCTGGACTGGAGCGGCGTGCAGTCTCAGAAGGATCATCTCGTCGATGAGTTCAGGAAGGGCAAATACGTCGATGTGTTGGAGGCCTACCCCACGGTTTCGCTTTTCGAGCAACGAGCCCACCTCGAGCCCGGAGGGGGCGTTCGGCTGGACGACGGCACCCTGATTTCCGCGCCTCGGGTGGTCGTGACTACGGGCGCCGCCCCCCTGATTCCGGACATCCCCGGACTCTCGGAGGCGGACTATCTGGACAGCACGTCCGTCATGGCCCTGAAGGATCTCCCCTCATCGATGATCGTTCTCGGAGCCGGCTCCGTGGGTCTGGAGCTCGCCCAGGCTTTTGCGCGGTTCGGCGTGGAGGTGACGATCCTGTCCCGGTCCCAACGCATCCTCTCCAAGGAGGACCTCGATTTGGGGACCGAGCTGATGGGTTATCTGAGGGAGGAGGGAATCACGATCCATGCCGGCCTCGATATCACCAGGGTCGAAAAGGGTGGCGGTGATCACATCGTGCACTTCGAGAGCCAAGGGGAGACGAGGTCAGTGACGGCCACCACACTCTTGGTCGCCCTCGGGCGCCGTCCCAACACGAGCGGGCTGGGCCTCGAGGAGGCCGGAGTGACGCTGGGTGCCGATGGCGAGATCGTCGTCGACGAGTTCCTGCAGACGAGCCATCCACAGGTGTACGCCGCAGGCGACGTCACGGGGGGACCCATGCACGTGTATGTGGCCGCCCAGGACGCAGGCAGGGCCGCGGGGAACGCGCTCCATGGAAACACGGAAGCCGTGGACCGCCGAGTCGTTCCTCAGGTGGTCTTCACGGACCCCGCCGTGGCTTTTGTCGGGCTCTCTGGGGAAGAAGCCAGCGCCCAGGGAATCGAGGCGATCGCGTCGCTTCTGCCATTGCAGAACGTCCCGAGGTCACTCGCAGCTCAGGATACTCGGGGCTTCATCAAGCTCGTTGCCGACTCCGCGACACGGAAAATCATCGGGGCACAGGTCCTGGCGACCGAAGCCGGTGACTTGATCATGGAGCCCGCGTTGGCCGTGAAGTTCGGCCTCACGATCGAGGATCTGACGTCGACGCTCCATCCCTACCTGACGCTGGCCGAGGGCATCAAACTCGCGGCGCTGACGTTCGACAAGGACGTGGGCAAACTCTCGTGTTGCGCCGCCTGAGAGGGGGTGCTTCAGGAACCACCCTCGCCGCCTCGCTGAACGGTCCGCACCGTAATGAGGAGCGCGCTAATCAGCAGGAAAGCGGCCGCCGACATCACGGGAATCGAAACGAATCCGAACACCGCCATATACCGGGCCGAGCACGACACCCCCGTGCCGCATGAGACGATCTCGAGGCTCGGCTGATACTGAAGGGCCACGTGGTACAGCGAGAGCGCGACCCCCACCAGAGGGAGCGGCAGGGCAAAGCGCCACACCCTTGGGTCCTTATAGAGCAATCCCATCCCGAGCACTAATACGATCGGGTACATGGCGATGCGCTGGTACCAACAGAATAGACAAGGGACGAATCCGACCACATCGGAGAAGTACATGCTTCCCGACATCGCGACCAAAGAGACAAACCAAGCCCAACCGATGGGATGGAGATCCTGGCCGCTGAGCTTGTCGCTGAGCCAGGCACGGCCGGAAGGAGACGCCTGGGCAATCAACAGCCCAACGGCGGCTCCAATCGCAAGGAGCGACAGGGCGGCCAGAGCTTGGACGATCCCAGTATAAAAAGCCACGTCAGTGCCCTGCGACTCGCCGCCCCACATCGATGGTCTCGAAGCCCCGTTCCCCCCAATTCATGACGAAGACGCTGAATCCTTGCTCCATGCGCATCTCGATGTCGTCGGCGTTGGCGGGATAGCCGCACGCGATGTCGAATTCCTGGCACGCCGAAAGCACCTTCTGAATGGCCTGCTCCCAGGCCTCTTCGTCCAGCACCCGTTGGCCATCGGACCCCGTAGCGCTGAATACACCTCTCAGCGTTCCGGCTCCGGGCCACAGGACACCAATGCCTGGAACCGCAGCGATCTCTCGGATGTTCTCCAGACCTTCGAGACTCTCAATGACCGTCCAGTTGATGAGTTCACCGTCCGGATCGAGCGGCCAGAGGTCAGCCCTTTCGCGGTACTCTTGCTCCGCCATCCCCCAATACCCAGGCGCCCCACCCACATCGTCACTCCGGGTGCCGCCGTTCGATGCGAAGCGCATCGCGGCCAGCCCCCCCCGTAGCTCCCCGGCGCTCTCGACGTGGACGAACATGATGCCGCTCACGCCTGCCGTGAGCTGTTGGCCGATGTGCGTGGCGAAGTCGGGATCCTCGGAGATCTTCTGCATCTTGACAACCAGCGGATGCTCCCGGGCGGTCGCTCCGGACTCCAGCATGGCGTCCATGAAGTCCTGAAAAGCGGGCAGCCCCTGCTCGACGCCCCGCTCCATACTGCTGTTGAACACATAGTCACTAGAGGCGTAACCCATCGTCTCGTGCGCGAGCTCCATCGGAGTCTTCAACTCGGACGGATCCGGTGGCAGGGCTCCCCGCGCGCTACGGGGAGCGGCTCGCGGCGCGTAGAGTCCGAACACGGGTTGGCCGGCGTCCTGAAGTGAGACCATGCCATTGAGGCGGTCGGGGACCGCTCCCTCACTCTCGCAGCCGAGCGCACCCATGACGACCAGTCCACCCATGCCGGCTCTGTACCATGTACCCATACGTCCTCCCCCTACTGGGAAACCGCTCGCTCGAGCCCGTACGGCTCAGAGAGTCGATACTCCTCATGCTCAGCCAGATATGCCCGCACACGTTCTTCGCGTCCTACAGCCTCGGCGATGAACGCCACCGCATCTCTCAGTCGCTCATCCGGCTGAGCGCAGCTCAAGCGTAGGAAGCCCTGGCCCGCAGCCCCGAAGCACTCTCCACCGAGGCAGGCGACCCCCATGTCGTCGTCGGCTCCCTCCAGCAGATACATCGCCAATCCGTGTGACGTGATGCCGAACCGGTCACACACGGGCGCAATAGACGGGAACACGTAGAAGCTCCCCCCCGGCATCCTGCACGTCACGCCGTCGATCTGGTTGAGCTCCGTCACCAGCAGTTCGACCTTGCGGCGAAACTCTTCCATGCGCTCGTCACGCTGCGCGCAATCGTTCCGCATGGCGGCGATGCCGGCCATCTGTGTGAAGGGCGACACACACGACAGCACGGTGTTGGTCAGTGTGCCCATGAGCTGGATCGTCGGCGCGCTGCTCACCGAGAATCCGAGTCTCCACCCACCCATGCTGAACGACTTGCTGAACGAGTAGGCCGCCACGGTTTGATCGATCATCCCGGGCTGTCCCAACAGCGAATGGTGCTGGCCGCTCCATGCCATGCGGTCGTACGGCTCGTCACTGAAGACCGCCACGTCCCGGCCCCGAACGAGTTCGGCGAGCTCCTGCAGGTCCTCCTCCAGCACCACCCCTCCCGTCGGGTTGTGGGGGCTGTTCAAGAAGATCCCCTTCGGGCTGGCGTCCTCGTCGAGGAATCGCCGCACGTCGTCGAGGTCGGGTCGGAAGTCGTTCGACGCTTTCAGGCTCGACAGGCACATGCGCGCCCCACGGCGTGCGATGTTCGGTCCGTAGGTGGGAAAGTGCGGACTGAAGACCAGCACCCCGTCTCCGGGGTTCACGAACGCCTCGCAGAAGAGCTGCTCGAACTGTTTCGCGCCCGGACCCGCGAGAATGTTCTCCGCGGCCGTGTCGAGTCCGTACTCTCGATTGACGTACTCGGCTGCGGCGGCCCGGAACTCGGGCAGCCCGAGCGAGGGTCCGTAACGCGTCAGACCGTCCTTGATCGCCCCGATACCCGCCGCCTCGGCGTTGGGTGGGGTGGCGAAAGGGCTGTCTCCGATCTCGAGCTCGATGACATCTTTTCCTGCGGCGGCGAGTTGCTTGGCGATCGCCAGCACGGTAAACGCACTTTCCGCCTCGACGGAATCGGCGAATTGACTGTAGGACGGGGCCATGATGGATCCGCTTCCTCTACTCTCGGGTCGTCGGCAAACTCATAGGACCCAACGCATCCTGCGGCGGGTCAGGACCACCCCAATATGAGGCGTGCCCAGCCCCCGTCAACGAAGCGGAGCGAGACGGCTATGGTGCAACGCGAAGGTGCCCTAGCGTGTACCTCACCTAGGAGGCTGACACTGTGAACGCCCACGCCCGCATTGGCCTCACGTAGGAGGTGATGGCGAACATGACCCATCCCATTCTGATGTATGACGGATTTTGTGGGCTGTGCGGGAAGATCACCCGATTCACACTGAAGCGGGATCCCGGCGGTGTCTTCCGGTTCGCAGCCATTCAGAGTGCCTTCGCCGCCAACCACATTCGCGCCCACGGCAGGGAGCCCGACGACCTCGACACGTTCTACGTACTCGTGGATCCGGGTGAGCCGTCCGAAAAACTCCTCTCCCGGGGTGGGGCGGCGATGTATGTACTGAGCCGGCTGAGTGGACCGTGGACCGTCGTATCCTGGCTACGGGTGTTGCCCCACCTCGTCCTCGACGCTGGCTACAACCTCGTCGCCAAGAACCGCTACCGGCTCTTCGGACGGAGCGACTCGTGCCTGCTTCCGAAACCCGAATGGCGAGAACGGTTCATCGCAGTGGAATGAGCGCGGCTCGGGTGGACCTCGACCGCGCGTCACACCGTGCGGACGGCAAACTCAACCGCGCTCCACCGGAAGAATCATGCAGGTGGGCCCGCCCGCCCCCTTTCTGAACTCCGAGAGGTCGAGTCGGTACACGGTGACGCCCTCCGATTCGAGAATCTCGATGGTGGGCAGGTTCTCCGCGACGTTCGCGATGACCTCGTTCTCGCGGAGGCAAATGACGTTGGCCACCGAAGCGGCGAAGTTCCGATTCGGCACTTCCACGACGTCGAAACCCTCGAAGTAGTCATCTGGAAACACCTCGGCACAGCAGACCACGCGCCGGGGCCCTATCACGCTCACCGCACCCCCCACGTGTAAGTAGAGCCCCTGCACGTCGGCAATCCGAAGCGTGTAGCCCATGGGCTCGAGCAGCGCCCCGAGCTGGCGGATACCCTCTTGATTCGTCCGATCCGAGTGTCCAACGAACGCTACGTCCCCCGCGAGCACCACGTCGCCACCCTCGACCGTACCAGGCTCCTCAATGACCCCCACGGTGGGCTCGCCCACCGCCTCGAGCGCCTTGACGATCCAGGCCGGTTCTTCCCGACGGGCCGGGAGACCCATGCGAAGCTGAACGGTACCCTCGGGGGTCACCAGAGCCACGTCGCGCGTGAAGGTCGAGTTCGGGTGCTCGGCCAGTTCCGGCACTCGCAGGACCCGCACCCCAGCCCCCTCCATGATTCCGACCATCGCCTGATGCTGCGAGACCGTGAGGGACGGGTCCGCCGCCTCGTTCATGTTCTGGGCATCGAGGTCCACGACGCCGAAGTACGCGTCACCCGGCGTGCACACCGCTACCGTCTCGAGTGGATCCCCTTCGTTCCGAAGCACCTATTGTCCCGTCCCGGCTACCTCGGCCTCACGAGCCTTTCCGGTCACCGTCCACCTCCGTCGAAGCTCACCGCCCGCTGGGGCTTCAGATGCGTGTCGAACCAACCGAGCTCGTTGATCATGCGATGCACCACGTTCCAGTGCCCTCGGATGCCGTGGGACTGGTCGTTGTAAAGGAGGAACTTGGCCGGCACGCCATTCTTTTTCAGAGCGAAGTACATCTGCTCTCCCTCCTCGAAAGGAACCCGGTTATCCACCTCTCCGTGAACGAACAGCGTGGCGGCTTGTGCTTGATCCGCATAGATGAGCGGTGACTGCCTGATCATCCGCTCCCGGCCCTCCTCCGTCCAGGGCGTCCCGAAGAACTCGGTCTCTTTTGTGCGCGCGACGTCCGCCGTGCCGTAATCGCTCATCCAGTTGGAGATCCCCGCGCCGACCGCCGCCGCCTGGAAGCGGTCCGGATACCGGGTGATGAGCCAATTGCTCATGAAACCGCCGTACGAATGCCCAATCGTCGCCACCCTCCCCGCGTCGGCGGGGTAGTTGGCCAGAACGTAGTCCGTACCGGACATGACATCCTCACCGTCTTTGTCTCCCCACGCACCCCACGTCGCCCATAGGAAGTCCTCTCCGTAGCCCGTCGAGCTGCGGAAGTTGGTCTGAAGCACGATGTACCCGTTCGCGGCGAACAGCTGGTGCTTGAAATTGAAGCCGTAGCCGGAGGCTGAGTGCGGCCCGCCGTGGCTGTGGACGATCAGTGGGTAGGGTCCGCGAGCAGGATCGTAGCCGTACGGGAGCATGACCCATCCCTCAATCTCCGTCCCATCATAACTCGCAAAGCGGATGCGCTCGGCCGGGCTGAAGGCGATCTCCCGGGTGACCCGTTCGTGGACGCGCGTGAGCTGCCGCTCGTCGCTCCCGTCCGCCTTCGCGACGAACAGCTCCGAGGGTCCGTCGAAGCGCCCAACCAGGTAGGCGATCTGCGAGAGATCCCCGTCCATGGTCAGGCTCCCAAGACGCCGTTGCCCCTTCGTCACCTGCTCGACACCCGTGCCGTTCGCAGCAGCGCGAAAGAGGTGCGTTTCACCTCCGATACCCGCCGTGAAGTACAGATGCCGCCCGTCGGGACTCCACCGGGGCGATCCCGGCCGCAGGTCCCAGTCGGCCGTGAGGTTCACGGCGTCTCCGCCTTGGGCGTCCATGACCATCAGGTCGGTCGGGCCTCCGTGGCCGATCCGCTCGGCAATGACCCAGTCCGTCGCGTAGCGGTTGATGTAGGCAATCCGCTCACCGTCCGGCGAGTACGCGGGCTGGCCCAGTGAATAACGTGCGTCGCTCGTCAGGCGGCGAACGTCGCCAGATGTCGTTACGGTCCAAAGATCCCTCCGGCCGTACGTCCACTCATCGCGATACGCCGAATCGGCCGCAAAGACGAGGGCACGGCCGTCGGGCCGCCAGCTCAGGCCGTTCGGTCGCAGTCCCAGACGCGTGAGCGTCCGCGCCGGTGTGCCCGGCCCCCCGGAGATCGCAACTTCCTGGGGGGGCGTAGCGGCCGGATCCGTGGGATCGATGGTCGGCATCGGTTGCCGATCACGCTGGAAATACATCCAGTCCCAGGCCCGTCCATCGAAGCGCTCCTCGTGACGCCGCTCGAAGTCGGAGGCATAGACGGGCCCAGAGGCCGGTACCTCAACGTCCATGAGCGAGGCGGCCATCCTCCCATCCGGGCTGGGAATGAGGGCCAACGTCTCCCCTCGCAGGACCGCGCGTGAGCCAGGCTCGTCGTTCGGCGCGACGGCGAATGCACGCTCCCCAGAGACATAGCGAAGAAGGCCGTCCGGTCCCCAGGAGGGCTCCCCGGCGTCCACCCCGGCCGGGCTGATCCGTCTGGGATCGCCGCTTCCGTCTGTCCTCACGACCCAGACCTCCGACGGACTCGAATTGTCGATCTCGATGCGCGACACGAGGGCGTACGCGACCCATCCGCCATCGGGCGAGATCACCGGTGAGGAGATCGTCTGGAGGTCGTAATAGTCCTCGACGATGAGGCGTCGTGCCGTCTCCTGGGCCGCGGCGACGCTCGCTAGCCCGGTCAGCGGGAGCAGAAGGCTCGCCGAGACGAGCCTCCCCGACGAAATGAGCGTCCTTACAATAGAGGACGGTGTGGCGAGGCCATTTCGAGGAGTTCGATGTGGACGCCTGTGGGAGTTCGCGCTCATGACAACCTCTCCGGATCTGAGACGGTCGCCGAACGACGCGGTGGTGAGCGTGCTCGGCTGACGAACCTTCAAATGGCCTAGGAGGAGGGGTAGCGTCAAGGTGGGCCGCCTCCACTCCACCACGAACTGGAAACCACGTTCGCTGTGCCCTATGTTCGGGCCTGCTACAGTCGGCGCCCCGTGTACCGCCGCCGGAGATCCCTCGATTTCACAGAGGAGGCCGTCATGCCTGCCAGAAGTCTGATGATCGTCCTGATTGGTGCTGCCCTGCTTCTTCCGCCGAGTGCGTTCGGGCAGGCCCCGGAAGGAACGCTCAGCCTCGAGACCTACCTCGACTGGGAGTGGGTGAGCAACCCGCAGATCTCACCGGACGGGGCCGAAATCGTCTACACCCGCACCTGGGTGGACCAGATGAAGGACAGCCGCAGTTCCTCCGTTTGGATCATGAACCAGGACGGATCGAGGAACCGGTTCCTGGTCGACGGCTCTGCGCCGACGTGGTCGCCCGACGGTATGCGGATCGCCTTCATAGACGAGGATGATTCGGGCTCTCAGATTTTCGTCCGGTGGATGGACGCCGAGGGTGCGACCAGCCAGATCACGCGCGTTCAGCGCTCGCCTGGCAATCTCCGTTGGGCCCCCGACGGAACGCAGATCGCGTTTACGATGACCGTGGAGTCGCCCGAAAGCGAATGGTCGGTGGAGCTGCCGGATCAGCCGGACGGGGCCGAGTGGACCGGAGCGCCGAAGGTGGTGGACCGCCTCTCGTATCGTCGAGATCGCCGTGGCTACATCGATGACGGTTATACGCACGTTTTCGCGGTACCAGCCGAGGGAGGCACGCCTCGCCAGCTCTCCGACGGAGATTGGAATCACAGCGCTGCAGAGTGGATGCCCGACGGACAGAGCATGGTATTCAGCTCGCTGAGAGTGGAGAACGCCGAACACGTTTGGCGCGAGTCCGAGATCTATGAGGTCGTGCTCGCCACAGGGGAGATCCGCCAGCTCACGACACGCCACGGACCGGACGGTAGCCCCGTACCGTCGCCCGACGGCAGCCTTATCGCCTATCAGGGACTCGACTTCCACGATGACACCTACCGTGAGAACGAGCTGTACGTGATGAACGCCGACGGCTCGAATCCACGGCGCATCGCGGGCGAACTCGGACGCAACATGGGCAACGTCACATGGGCGTCGGACGGTAGCGGTGTCTATTTCAATTCGAGCATGCGGGGGACCCAGAACCTCTGGTTCGCCTCCCTCGATGGCGCGCCTCGTTCGGTAACGGACGGAAACCACCTACTGTCTATGTCCTCGATCGATGACCGGGGTCGGGCCGTCGGCACGCTGAGCACCGCCCACGAGCCAGGCGACATCGTGTCCTTCGATTTGGCGCGACCCGAAGCCGTACGGACGCTGACCCGGGTGAATGCGGACGTCCTGGCCGGTGTGACCCTCGGAGAAGTCGAGGAGATCTGGTACAAGTCGGTAGGCGATTACGATATCCAGGGGTGGATCATGAGGCCGCCCAATTTCGATCCGGCGAGGCAGTATCCGCTGATGCTCTCGATTCACGGCGGCCCGCACGGGATGTACAACACGGGGTTCAACTTCGGCTGGCAAAACCATGCGGCCAACGACTACGTGGTCCTCTACACCAACCCGAGAGGGAGCTCGGGGTACGGGAGCAAGTTCGGGAATGCAATCAAGAACGCCTACCCGAGCCAGGACTTCGACGACCTCATGGCTGGCGTCGACGAAGTGATCGCCAGGGGATACGTCGATGAAGACAACATGTTCGTGTATGGATGCTCCGGCGGTGGAGTCCTGACCTCCTGGGTCGTGGGTCATACCGATCGCTTCGCGGCCGCCTCGGCGAACT
>CAUZAE010000012.1:0-31152 GCA_963577685.1 Gemmatimonadales bacterium UBA6960
AAAAGGCGCTCAGCGGTCGCGGGGTCGAACGGATACGGACTCAGGTTGGGATTGCCGAGCGGTGGATTGACTGGTCCCGTGGCACGCTCGCATTCGAAGCTGAGGAGTTGCCGGCAAATGGTCGGGACGTCCACGGCATACTGGAGGGCGCGCCGCACCCGGGCGTCCTGGATCGCATCCCCTCCCGGCTGCGCACGGGACTCTTCCGACAGGTTGAATCCCAAGTACATGCGCCGGGTCCCCGAGACCACCCGCACCTCTGCGCGCCCCGAGCTATTGATGGCATCGACCTGCTCGGGGACCACGTTCGTGATGATGTCCACATTTCCGGCGATCAGTTCCGCCGTCCGAGTGGACGCCTCGGGAATGATTCGCCACACGATCTGCTGGAAGGTCCCGGGGTCTCGAACCTTCTCTAGCACCACTTCCGACCCTCGGGTCCAGGACGCCAGACGATAGGAACCCGACCCGACGGGGCCCGATGCCGCTTCATCGAGTGTCATCCTCTCATAGCTGTCCTTGCAGTGAATGTAGACTTCGGTGAGCAGGCCGAATGCGATGGGATTCTTCCGTGCCAGATTGATCTTAACCCGAAGATCGTCGATCACTTCGGCACCCCGGAACGCGATGGCGGTGAGGACGAAACCGGGCGTATTGCCCGTGAAGCGGTTCTCTGGGTCGACCACCCGATTGAAGGTGTACGCCACATCTTCTGCTGTCAGGGGCTCGCCATCGTGACAGGTCAGCCCGTCGCGCAGGGTGTAGATATAGGCCGTCCCGTCGTCGGAGACCTCCATGGTGTGGGCGAGCTCCGGCAGGTGCTCTCCGTCAGGGTTCAGAGAGAAGAGGCTGCCGAAAATGTGCCGGGCAATGTTGGCGTTATCCCGGCTAGAGATCATCCCCGGCTCGAAGGTCGTGATGTCGGCGCTAAGTCCGACCACGATGGTGTCCGGTGATCGTTCAGAGCAGCCGGTGACCAGGACAACGGTCCCCAGGAATGCGGCGGTTTGGGCCAGGTGCGTTCGAAGTTTCATTGGCAAGTAGTCCTCTATTGTTCTTAGAGACTCACAGCCCCCTCGCCAGCGGAGGACCGAATGCAGGCCTCCACCATACGAAGAGAATTCAGATGATCAGTCCCCGGGCACGGGAGTGGTGCTTCGTCCCGGAGGTGGCTGACGAAATCCTGGAGAAGAGCTCGTGCATCGTCGACCCAGGGTTCCTCAGGGGCAAGAGGCACGGGGGTCAGCTCCGGGTCATCCCTCAACGCGTAGCTCAGCGATCCGAACATCTCCTCCTGCACGGCAATCCCGCGCTGACACTCGGTCCGCCACTCGAATCCCATGTGTTGCCAGTTCCCAGCCCACGTTCCCTGGTAGGTGACTTCGGTCCCGCCGGCGAAGGTGATGAGTGCACCGACATTGGCATCGCCCTCGTACATGGACCACGAGGGGTTGAAGGTTCGGGCCGAGATGCACACCGGCTCCACACCATAAACGAAGCGCATGAGGTCGAAGTGGTGAATCGCCTGCTCCCAGAGCATGGGTTGAGTCATGGTCAGTGGGTACTTGTTCAGTTTCGGGAGCTTCCCGTCTCGCCACCGCTCATACGTGAATCGGCCAAATTCCGGCTGACCCAGTCGCTCCGGAGAGAACAAATCCTTGAGCGCCCGAGTCACCTTGAGGTACCGAAAGTTGAGTCCCACAGCGAGCGGGACACCGGCCGCGGCCGCGGCCGTCACATGTGACTCAGCGGCAGCAACGCTGTCGGCGAGCGGCTTCTCCGCCAAGATGGCGAGGCCGGCGGCACACGCGGCAGCCACCTGCGCGTGTCGTCCACCCGGTGGCGTGCAGAGAAGAGAAACGTCCGCGTCCGTTCCCTCCGCCACCTCCTCCAACGATGGGCCACCTACGGCCCCAGGCGTCTCCGCCACAGCCTCAGCAAGTCGGTTTGGATCCGTCTCCACGAGCCCCACCAAACGACAGTCCGAGTGCTCTTCCAACACCTTCCGCCAAATGCGGGACCGGGCACCCAACCCAACCAGGATAAACCGGAGGGGAGTCACGCCCGTACCTCTCGAGCCAGGAGCACCCGCAGACCATCGTCCGGAGAAGTCCAGGCGAAATCGCGGAGCGCCGGGATGTCGCTAGGAACCATCGGTGGCTTGACCTGTCCAGTCGCCGAAGCTCTTACGGGATTTGGGCCGGAAAGCTGAGACGCGATGAGGGTGGCGAACGCAGAGTCGCTCAGTACGTGCGGACTCCCAAGATGGACAGGGCGTGCTGCGGCAGGACCATCCACGGTCCGCTCGAGCGCTGCCGCCAGGTCGGCGATGAAGGTCCAGTCGCGCCGGGGATCATCCGCTCGAACTGCGAGAGGGTGGCCTTCCCGGGCTGAATTCACCCAACCGGCCACCTGTGACACACCCAATCGGCTGGGTCGGGCCGCCTCACCGGGACCGAAGAGGTAGCCCAAACGCATTACATGGCCCGCCGTGTCCTTTTCGAGGGCCACCGGGACCAGCAACTCTCCCGCCCTCTTGGCTACGGCATAGGGAGACGCCCCTGTGGGCTGGTGGGCATCGGTGAGCCCTTCGTCGCCGTCCGAGAGTCCAAAGACTCCGGACGAGCTAAGAAAGACGAAGGCCGCCGGACGGGTCCGGGCGCTGTACTCCAAAACAGCCAGGAGAGGTCGGACATTCAGAGCGACATACGCCGCCGCTGTCACGCCGAGCGTCTCGGCGTCCGTAGTAGTCCACGCTGCGTGCACCACCAGGTCTACTCCTGGTACATCCGAGGGCACCCCATCGGCGAGTTCAGCGGTAACCTGACGGATACCATCGTCCTCCCATGCCGCGTCGAACGAACGGTCCAGGCCGATCACCTCCCAATCGAGCCTAGCGAAGCCCAGGGCCAGAGCGTTTCCAACGAAGCCACCCGCTCCGGTAACCAGCACCCGGCGCGGCTTCATTCCGGCCTCTCGGCGATGCTGGCCGGATCGAAGTCGGCAAGGGCATTGGCATGCTCGGAGACGAGGCGGACCGCCTGCTTTACGTCGTTGGCCTCCAGCACTTTCACGATGGGTGTGTGTGTTCCCGCGATGTCCGCCAGGTCGACTTCCAGATCGTTGCGAAGCGACATGATTTGATGAATACGCAGGTACAGCCCGGCCCATAGCTGCGCCAGTAGTTGATGATCGCAGAGAAGGATGAGGGTTCGGTGGAAGGCCCCGTCCGCCGCAATCAGAGCCTCTCGGTCGCCCGCCCCGGCCGCCTCTTCCATGGCCCTACAGGGTGCCCAAAGCGTGTCCACGGGGGTGCCGTTCTCCAGGATGCGGCGCACGGCCATCACCTCGAAGCGTTCTCGCATCTCGCAAATTTCAGCCACCTCTCGAACCGTCAGCGGCTTCACGCGTTTTCCCTTGTAGGCCGCGGTCTCTACCAGGCCATCATTCTCGAGGTCTTGGATCGCCTCTCGGATGGGCGCGCGGCTTACGTTCAGCTGTTCGGCCAGCGCGGTCTCCACTAGCGCAGCCCCCGGACGGAGCTTGCCCGTGACGATTGCGGAGCGGAGGCGCTCGGCGACCTGCACTCTAAGGGGCGTCTGCTCGATTGGGCCTAGCGACGACGCAACTTCCGACTGCGCACCCTCGAGCTCGTCGGATTCAGCCATCTGCGTGTGCTCGCGTGGCGAGGTCCACACCGGTTACCTCGAGCGAGGAGATACCAGCGAAGACGTCGTCCTCCTCCCCGCCCCGCCACATCAGGACGGCGAAGCTTGCCTCGGCATCGAGTACAGAAATCCCGGCGTGCCATGTCCCTGGGTGGTAGGCTACGCCCATGGTGCCCTGGAGGATGAAGGCAAGCGCGCCTGCGGTGTCAGGGGCCCCAGCCTCGTCGGCCGGCATGACGGTCACTAGGTAGCGTGATACCCCCATTGGAAGAAAGAGCTGGGAGGCATGGGGGTGGCGCTCGACCGTTTCCAAGCGGACGGGGAGCGTCGCGGGAGCCACCCGATTCAGGTGACACTGCTGCGAAAGACCGGGCACCGGCTCCAGCCACTGGCTGAACATCGACCGATCCCCCACTCCGGCCGGCGATTCGAGAAAGGCCCCGAACGGCGCAAATGCAGCCGGGTCCGGATCGCGAGCGACTAGGTGCATGCGCACCCCTCCGGGGGAGGCACCTGAGCACGCCAGTGAGCCGCGAGATCCCCACGCCGGCAGATCCACGTGTCGTCCCGATTCTCTATGTGTTCGATGAAAGCTCGGAGCCCCCCAATTCGACCGGGCTGCCCCAGGATGCGGGCGTGCATCCCTACGGACATCATCCGCGGGTGCACTGCGGCCTCGGAGGCGAGTTCCTCGAAGGCGTCGATGAGGAACTCTCCGAAGGCCCTCCCCGTCACGAGGGGGCCTCCCACGAGCTTCGCGTCGTTGGTTACCAGCGAGTACGGCACGACCAGGTGGGGCTGATCCGCCACCGAGACCCAGTAGGGGAGTTCGTCGTTGTAGGCGTCGCTGTCGTAGGTGAAGCCGCCGTGCTCGACGAGAAGCCGCCGCGTGACAGGGGACGGTGCGTAGCGGCAGTACCATCCTTCAGGAGCGCGGCCGACCAGTCGATGAATCGTATCGAACGCCCGGGTGATCTCATCTCGTTCCGTGGCCTCGTCGAGGAGGTAGTGCTCGATCCACCGCCTACCGTGACACACCACGTCCCAATCGCTGTCGGCGACAGCCTGGGCCGCGGCAGGATTGCGCTCGAGGGCAAGCGCCGCGGCGAACACGGTGAGCGGCAGTTCCCGGTCACGGAAGAGCCGGTATAACCGCCAGAACCCCACCCGACTTCCGTACTCGAACATGCTTTCCGCCCCGAGGTCCCTTTGGCCCACGGGCACCCGGGTCTGCGCCACCTCTGAAAGCGCCGCGTCGGAGCGTCCATCTCCATCCTCTAGGGAGTACTCCGACCCCTCTTCGTAATTCAGTACGAAATTTACGGCCACGCGTGCTCCACCCGGCCACCGGATATCCGGTGGGCTCGGGCCGTAGCCCACTAAGTCGCGTTGGGTCTCCACAATCAGTCTCGGGTCCCTTCGACTTTACAGAAGAAGCAACACCAGTCCCCGGTGGTGACGTTGGGGAGTGCCCGCAGCCCGAAGAACATCCCATCCGCCGGCGCCTCGAGTTGGGCGAGCGTGTCTCCGAACACATTTACGATCCGCGCAATCGGATCGCCCTTCGCCATCATGGTGAGGAACTCGACGCCCGGCTCCGGAATGAAGATCCCGGACGCAGGAGCTAGGAGCGCCTCCTGCTGACCCCGGTAGCGGGGTGACGGATACAGCGCCTCGCCAGGATACATCTCGTAGTGTCGTAGGATGTTGAGGATGCTGTCGGCCAGCTCACGACCCACGCGAGCGAACGCGGAGGGAGAGGTCGCGGAACGTCCACCAAGCTCCACGGTGATGCCGACCTTCCCGAGCTCCTTCATGTACGCCATGGGACTTCCCGACGGGTTGAAGGAGGACATGATGCACCCCCAACCCACGCCCATGGCCGTCGCTAACTCCACCGACTCGGGCCGCTCGTCCACGAAGATGGCCTTGTCGAGGAAGGAGTGGGATCCACCCGAATGAATGGAGATCTCCAGATCCGCGACAGGTCCCATGGCGGCCGCATGGGCGGCAGCCACGCGCTCGCTGAGGTAGCCGTCGGGGTTCCCCGGATAGATCCGGTTCATGTCGTAGGTGAAGGTGTCCGCCGGGTTGCCTCGCTGCGCCGCCTCGAAGGCCGGAACGTTCAGCACCGGGCAGAGGACGAGCGTCCCCGACAATTGTGCTGGGTCCACCTCCGCAAGCGCGATCTGGCAGGCCAACGGCCCCTCTGGCTCATCGCCGTGGATCGCCCCATTAACCCAGAAGCAGGGCCCCTCGTTGGCCCCATTGACGACCACGACGGGAATCTCGAGGGGGGTCCCCCCGGCAAGTTCGGTTACGGGAATCGCCCCACGGACAGCGGTCCCTGGCGCCGCGCTGGCGGTTCCTACGGTGATGGTACGGGTCGACGTCATCTCAAATCCCCTTGAAATCCTCGTATTCTTTCAACTGTTCGGTCGTGTAGACCTGCATGAACTCGATCTCGATGCCCCCCGCCTCGTCATCCAAAAAGGCGACCCACCCCTCAGGGTGCGGATGGGAGCCGTGGATCTGGCAGGCCTGGCAGATCCTGAGCTCTGCCCCCTGGGCTTTCGCGTGGTCTAGAGCCGCGTCGATGTCATCCACCTCGTAACAGATGTGGTGAAGACCTTCGGCGCCCCGCTCCGCGATCCACTTCGCGAACCGTCCCTCGGGGTCCATGGACTCGCAGAGCTGATACTCGATTCCCCCGAGATAAAAAAGCGCCACCCGGTTCTGCGACTTGGGGTAGACCTCGATGTCCGTCTCGGCGGGAACGTGCAGAAAACGGGCGTAGGACTTCAACGCCTTGGCGGCATCTCGCACAGCGAAGGCCATGTGCTTGATCCCGCGAACATTCGGATTATCTGATTTCATCGGTGCGTGTCCTGTCATGCGACGGAGGTTTCTTGGCGTATGGACGCGACCACTTGGGCCATGCGTTCCAGTGCTTCGTGGATGCGGGGAATGGGTTGAGTCAGGGATAGGCGCGCGTAGTCGTCCGTGTAGTCCCCGTAGATCAGTCCTGGAAAAATCATGACCTGCCCTTCGCGGAGGAGGCGCTCGCAGAACTCTGTGGCGCCGATACCGGTCTCCGCGACCTTCGCGTAGACGTAGAAGGCTCCTTGGGTTTCGGCGAACGGTATACCCAGGGAGGCGAGACCGTCGCAGAGCACCTTCCTGCGCTCGTCGTAGGTGCGGCGCATCTCCTCCACGCACTCCTGCGGACCTGTGAGTGCGGCAAGCGCGGCGTGCTGACTCACGGCGACGGTGGAGATCGCGAAGGCGTGGTGGATCTCGGCCAGCGCCGGCACGAGGTCAGAGGGGCCGGCAAAATAGCCGATCCGCCAACCGGTCATGGCGTAAGCCTTCGAGAACCCCGAAAGGGTGAAGGTACGGTCCTTCATGCCCGGGAGCGCTGCTACCGGCTGCACCGTATGGCCCTCGAATGTGATGCGAGCGTAGATCTCATCGGACACCACGAGCAGGTCATGCTCGCGAGCCACCTCGCAGATCCGGACTACCTCGTCCGGCGGAATCACAGTTCCGGTCGGATTGCCCGGGTTGATGAGAACCAGAACCTTGGACCGAGGCGTGATGTGTTCCCGAACGAGGTCGGCCGTGAGCGTGAAGTTCGTGGCACTCGTGGTCCGGATGTTCACCAGAGTGGCCTCGCTGAGCTCGGCCGCTTGGTGGTACGGGTTGTACCCCGGGCACGGAACGAGCAGCTCGTCTCCCGGGTCCAAAAGTCCGAGTGCAAGCACGAACATCGCCTGCTGCCCACCCGGGGTGACCACGACGTCTTCCGGAGCATAGCGAGCGCCCCCGTGGGCCTCGATATTCTCTACGATCGCCTGGCGAAGCTCGGGAATTCCCAGTGGATGCGTGTAGTGAGTGGCCCCCGACGCCAACGCCTCCTGACCCGCGCGGATGATATGATCGGGCGTGTCTAGATCAGGGTCGCCACGGCCAAGTTTGATCACATCAGTCAGGCCCCCGGCTATGTCCATCATCCGGGTGACAATGTGGGCGTCCTTCAGCTTGACGCGTTTGGCGAGGCGACTTCGCCCTTGGGACACTCCGGTTTCAGAGTCCATAAATATCCGAGTACTTCTGCGTGAGGTGTTCAATATAGAAGCTGGGGTCGAGTCCCTGTCCCGTCGCCATCTCCAGCAGCTGATCTCGTGAGTATCGCCGACCGTGGCGGTGAATGTGCTCGGTCATCCACTCTCTCAGAGGCAGGTAATCCGCTGAAGACAATCCTTCCCGCACCCGGGTGTCTTTCGTAGCGGAATGGAATAGCTGCCCCGCCATGACATTGCCGATGGTGTAGTTGCAGAAAGTGCCCACCTGGCCCGACGACCAGTGGACGTCCTGAAGCACACCAAGTCGATCATTCGGAACATCTACGCCCAAGTACTCCTTCATCTTAGCTCCCCACATCTCAGGCAGATCCGCAACGCTGAGACTCCCATCGATGAGCGCTGCCTCGATATCCACACGGAGCATGATGTGGAAGTCGTAGGTCAACTCGTCGGACTCCACTCTTATGAGCCCTGGCTCGACCCTGTTCACCGCCCGCCAGAAGGTCTCGGCATCGATCCCCGCCAGCTGTTCGGGGAAGGCGTCGTGGAGTTCCCCATAATTCAGATCCCAGAACTCACGGCTCCTTCCTACGTGGTTTTCGAAGAGGCGAGACTGGCTCTCATGGGCCCCAAAACTCACTCCACCCACCGCGTAAAGTCCGACGAGGTCAGTGGCCAGCGGCGTGCGGGTGTAGGCAGGGTCGCAGAACTGCTCGTAGAGACCGTGCCCCGTCTCGTGGAGGGTGCCGAAGAGGCTCTTGGGCATCCACTCGTCGTTGACGCGCGTGGTGATCCGGACGTCGTTGCGGGTGAAGGAGATCTCGAAGGGGTGGACGGTCAGGTCCAATCGCCCCCGATCTGTATCGTAGCCGAGCTTCTTAGCCATTTTAAGGGCGAAGGCAAGCTGCGACTCCACCGCGAAGGGGCGTTGGAGGAAGTCAACCCTCGGCGCCTCCTTTTCGCTGATAGCCTTCAGCAGGGGGAGGAGTCCTTCCCTGAGTGAAGCGAAGAGCGGCTGAAGGGAGGCGACGGTCTCGCCCGGCTCAAATCTGTACATGAGGGCGTCATACGGATGCTCTTCATACCCAATGCATTCCGCCATCTCCCGGTTCAGGGCGAGGGTCTCTTCAAGAACCGGAGCGAAGGACGCGAAGTCGCTGTCCTCCCGTGCCTTCACCCACACCACCTGCCCCATGGCACCCACCTCGGCACGTTTGTGGACCAGAGCTGCCGGAATGCGAAGGTGATAGTCGATGGCCTCCCTGACCTGCGTGCAGATCGTGCGTTCGACACTGCTTGCGTCGAGATTAGCGGTCTCGGCTTCGGCCTTCTCCAAGAGACGGCGGGTGTCGTCCGCGACCAGGCGGTCGCGAGCGAGCACGGTCAGCGTGGCGAGCTGCTTCGCGCGTGTGGCAGCCCCACCGGAGGGCATCATCGTCCTCGAGTCCCAACTGAGCATCGACTCGGCGCAGAGGATGTCGTTGACCTCTCCCATACGCTCTAGGAACGCTTTGTATCCCATGCTGTGGCCTCTTTTTCCCAAGATGGGGCCCGATTTGCACCGGAGCCTCGGGTACCGTAGTCTGTATGTTGTCGACAATTGACAGGCGACTGAGCAACCTGCCCTCCGTCGACCGGGCTTGTCAAGCAGGTGCCTCGACACCCGTCACGTAGGTTGCTTCAGCGCTCCGGAGGTGTATGAACGAAGAGCTTCGGTGGAACTTCGACGAACTCGTGGACATGGCGGTGACCGGGCAGGTGAGTCAGCCCGCGATGCGTCGCGGCGGATACGTCCACTGGCCCGATGGCGTCGGTGTCATCCTTCCCGGCATGCACGGGATCACCTATAACGCGCGGGTGGGCGACCGGGCCTTTGGTTGGGCTGGGGACCACGTAGAGCCAGGGGTTTCCATAGCCAACCCGGACGAACAGGCCGACTACGCCCTGCACTATTTGAGCTGCATCGGGAACGAGGCCGAGGTCGTGACAGGCCTAGCTCGGGGTGCCCGCGGCGTGGTTACGGGCGAGCATGCCCGTCTTCTCGTTGATTTTCCCCCCGAAGTCCTCGAGGAGATGACCATCGGCGACACCGTCCAGGTCCGGACCCGGGGTCGCGGACTTCGGCTGCTGAGCCATCCCGCCCTCGAATTCAAGCAGACCAGCCCTTTTCTTGCCCGGGCGCTGGCACTCGAGACTCAGGGCAATAAGGTGACGTGTCCCGTGGCCATGGAGCTCCCGCCCCGCATCATGGGCTCAGGTGCCGAACTCAACGCCGAGTTCGTAGACCAGGACCTCATGTCTGGAGACCGAGCCCTGATGGCGGAACTCGGTATTGATCAGATGCGCCTTGGGGACCTGATCGGCATCCGGAACGTCGACCATCGTTTCGGCCGCTCCTACCGAGATGGGTGGGTGGCCATCTGCCTCTGCATCCACGGAGACTCGGTCATGACAGGCCACGGACCCGGAATCCTTACCCTCATCACCGGTCCGGCCGACCTCCTGGACTTTCATATCGAACCCGAAACGAACATAGCCCACTCCCTCGGCATCCGGGGTTCGGCATGACCCAACAGAATTCGATCGCCACCAACGAAGTCGATCTCATTGCGGTCTCCGTGGCTGGGGTCGTTGCACACCCCGCCTTCCCGGGATTGCCCGCTGAGCCCTATCGGCTGGCAAACGACGGCACGCCCTTTCTGCTCCCCACCTACGGGGGCATCGTCTACAACGTCTCGACGGGAGATCGAGCCTTCGGGTGGGCAGCAGACTGCATCCATCCGGGCGTGAGCATCTACCAGCCCGACGACAACCAGAACCGGGGGTTAAACGTCTTCGCCTGTGTTGGGAATCGAGCCCGTGTCGTGACCGGCGGGGCCGCAGGGACGACGGGGGTGGTCACCGGCAAGTCCGGACGCTTCTCCGAGCAGGTCATCGTACACATCGCTCCCGAGGCCAGGACCCGTATGGCCGTGGGGGACCAAGTGCTGATCCGAGCCGAGGGTGTGGGCCTGAGCCTCACGCATCACCCCGGAGTCACGCTCAAGGGGATTTCGCCGGGACTATTGGCCGCGCTGCCGGTTCGTGAGGAAGAGGGACATGTCGCCTTCGGCGTGACCGCGCAAATCCCCGCGCACCTCGTCGGCGCCGGGCTCGGCCTGACCTCTGAAGGCGGAAGCCTACACATGCAGTCCACCGACAGGGAGCTGTTGGCGGAGCTGCGACTAGATCAACTACGCCTCGGCGATCTGGTGGCGCTGGAAGACACCGACAGCCGTTACAACCACGGATACCTACGTGGCGCGCGCGCGATCGGCGTGGTCGCCTCCACCGATGGTCCCCGAGCCGGTTACGGACCGGGAATCGCCATCCTCATGACCGCTCCCGCCGGGCAACTCGGGAGCTTCGAGTCGCCTGAAGCCAACCTCGTCCAACTTCTGGATCTGGAAGACTGACGCCGTGATTCCTATGACCGCGGTGACCGGAGAGAGCCTCGGCGTGTTCGTTGTCGAAGTCCTTCGGGCGATGGGACTCCCTGAGGAGGAGGCCAAGATCTTTGGTGGTGCCCTTCTCTTCTCCGAACTCCGCTTCCACCCCGGCCACGGCCAGGGGGTCAAGAAGCTGAGGCGCTACGGCGAGCGGTTCGCACGAGGGCTCGTGGACCCCTCCGCGCCGTGGGAACCGGTAAAGGAGAGCCCCGCGCTGGCCTTGGTCGATGCCCACAACGGAATCGGCACGGTCGCCGCCGCCCGAGGCATGCGCCTGGCCATCGAGAAGGCCAAGGTGTGCGGAATCGGACAGGTAGTGGTCCGGAATTCCACACACTTCGGCTCAAGTGCCGTACATGCATGCCTGGCAGCAGACGAGGGATGCATAGGCATCGCCCTCACCAACGCCGGGCCCGAGATGGCACCATGGGGTGCACGGGAAGGTGCCGTGGGCACGAATCCTTGGGGAATCGCCGCACCCACCGGACTCGGGTTCCCAGCAGTGCTCGACATCGCCCTTACTACGGCCGGAAAGGGCATGATGACCTGGAATGCCCAAGAGGGGCGCTCCATGCCGCTGGACTGGGCGCTGACGCCAGAGGGAGAAGAGACGGACGATCCGAGCGCCGCCATGGCCGGGGCTCTGCTGGGTATCGGACGTTACAAAGGATATGGGCTGGCGTTTATGACCGACGTCCTCACCGGTGTCATCGCCGGAGGCGGGTACGGTCTCACGCCCTACTCCGTCGAGGGGAAAATGGACGTGAGTCACACACTGATCGCCCTCGATATCGATTGGTTCATGCCGCTCGAGGAATTCCGGAAACGGATGGACGACTTCGCGTCGATGGTAAAGTCCAGAGCCCTTCGACCGGGCTTCGATGAAATCCTCATCCCTGGGGAGCAGGAAGCTAGACGCGTGGCCCGAAAGTCCGCGGCCGGAGTCCCTTTGGAGAACGGAGCACTCGACGACCTCCGAGATCTGGGAGCAGAACTCGGCGTCGCCGCGGAAATCGTCGTCGTGGGCCCGTGGGAGGACGCAACGCTTTGAAGCCCCTTCCCTCTTCCTTCTACGAAAACGTCCGCCAGAGACTGCGGGAGCGGGCCCAAGGAGACCGACTCGACGGGCTTCTGCTGCTAGGAGCCGGGAATGTTGGGTACGCGACGGGCTGGCACTTCTCCGTGAACGAGCGCCCTATGGGACTCTGGCTCCCGGTGGATGGCGCAGCGCTTCTCCTCGTGCCTCATCTGGAGCTTGAGAACGCCATGGTGGTGCCCGGGGTTGAGGTACGTACCTACGAGGAGTTCCCTGGTGAGCGTCCCCCAGTCCTCTGTATGATCGAGGAGGCAGGTGCGATGCAGATCGCAGTGGACACGTTGGACGCCAACCTCCTTGCGCCGGCACGGGCAAGCCTCACTCGACTGGACCTCGTTGACCACGCGAAGCCAGAGCGCGCGGTCAAAAACGGCGCAGAGCTTGGGTTAATACGTGAGGCTGCGCGTTTCGCCGATATGGTCCTAGAGCGACTCCTCGCGGTGGGGGGAGACATCATCCAACAAGGCGGGACGGAGGAGGACCTGCTCGGGGACTGCACCGGGCATGTAAGGAAGCTCCTTTCGGCGACCCACGGGGAAGCCTTCCAGGGAACGCAAACACGTATCACGGCATCGGTCCACTCCGGCTCGCGAGCCGCCCTGCCGCACGGCTCCGTGACGGCCCGCCGCCCTCTTCCCGGAGACCCCATCGTGGCTGGAATCGGGTGCAGCCTCGGGGGCTACCATGCCGAGAGCGGGGCGACCCTCGTGCTAGGAGAGATTCACCCCGAGCAACGGCGGGTGATGGAGGCTATGGCCGAGGCTGGCGCTGCCACGGTCCACGCGCTCGAGCGGGGTTGGACATGCTCCAAGGTGAACGAGGCCGCGCTCGCCCCCATTCGGGGTGCTGGGTTGGCGGACTCGATTCGCCACCGAATCGGCCACGGAATGGGCGTTGAGGGGCACGAGGCGCCTTGGCTCGCACCCGGTGACCACACCCCCACCGCCCCAGGCATGGTCTTCTCGTGTGAGCCCGGCGTGTACCGCCCGGGTTTGGACGGATGGCGTACCATTGATACCCTCGTGGTCGGTCATGAAATGGTTGAGCTGGCGAGCCGCTTCCAGACCCGCCACCCTCTCGAGACCCGCACCCTTTCCTGCTGAGGAGCCTGTTGTATGCCCGAACCCGCCGCCTGGCGTTATCAGAAAATCACCAAGCCCATGTTCGACCTTCCGACCCCGCACCTAGTGCTCACGGGACGGGTGCTGACCATGGTGGGTGACGTCATCGAAGACGGATACGTGGAGCTACTGGAGGGCAAGATCGCGGCGGTGGGTCCCCGGGCCGACTTGGAGGCGGGGTCCGCATTAGTGGAGGAGACCGGTGGTACCCTGATGCCGGGCCTCATCAATAGCCACGCGCACCTGAATTGGGACGGCATTCACGATCTCGCTCGCCAATCGATGGACGACCCTCGTCCGATCTCGGCGTTCAAGGCAGCCGGAAACATGCTAAAGAGCTTACGAGCCGGCGTCACGATGGTCCGAGACCTAGGGTTCCACGAGATGAACCTTTTCTCCAAGCAGGCAGTGGAACAGGGGATTTTTCCGGGACCGAGACTGAAGGTCTGCGGGGCTGCCATCATCCAGACGGGAGGGCATACCTACTGGGTCTGCAAGGAGGCCAGCGGTGCGGACGAGATGCGCCGGGCGGTTCGGGAACAGGTCAAAGGAGGAGCAGACCTCATCAAGATCATGGCTTGCCACGACACCCTCGAGTTCACCGACGAGGAGCTGCACGCCGTCATCGACGAGGCACATCGCAACGGCCTTCCCATTACCGCGCACGCCACCTACGACGCCTGCATTGAGCGGGTAGCCCGCTTCGGGGTGGACTGCATTGAGCACGGAGGGTCCATGTCGGACGCCACCGTGGCACTACTCCTGGAGAAAGAGATCCCAGTGGTCACGACCTTCGCGCCCCTCGTACAGCAGAGCCAACCCGACATCGCGCGCCGCTTCGGGATTCCGGAGTGGAAAATCGAAGAACGACAAAAGGCGGTGGCCAACCCGGATCGGTATGAGGGGCTGGTGAAGGCTGCCCGCGCAGGTGTCTCCATCGTCTTCGGGACCGACGCAGGGAGTCCGGCGGTCGAGCATGACGTCATTGCACCGGAACTCGCCCATATGGTGAAGGTCGGAGTGTGCACCGACAATATGGATGCCCTGGCGTCCATCACCGTTCGTGCAGCCCGGCTCTCGAAGATGGATCACTTAGTGGGTACGCTTGAGGTCGGGAAGGCGGCCGACCTCATCGTGGTCGATGGCCGTCCGGACCACGATCTGAGCAACCTAGAGCGCGTAACAACGACCTTCGTCGGTGGCCGGAGAATGTACGGATGAGCCTCCTCACAGATCGCCTGGCCCCCCGTATCCTCGAAGAAGACGGTGCCTTCCGGACCCGGATGCTCGGTATCGCCGCTGGCCTAACCGACGTTATCGCTCTGGGACGAGGTGACCCGGACTTCCACACGCCGGTCCACATCGTGACGGCCGCCAAAGCGGCACTCGACGCCAACCAGCATCACTACACCGGCCCCACAGGAATCCCGGAGCTTCGCGATGCGATCGCCGCGGACCTCACCTCCGAGTACGGGCTCGATTACGGGTCCGATGAGATCGTGGTCACAGCCGGCGCCCAAGAGGCCATCATGCTCACCATGCTGGGTCTCTGTTCACCCAGAGACGAGGTGCTCATTACGAGTCCCCGGTTCACGACCTACGACACGGCGGTCCATCTCTGTGGAGGCACACCCGTACCCGTCCCCACCTTCGAACGGGACGACTTCGCCCTAGATGTGGCAGAAATCGAGAAACGGATCACCCCTCGCACCAAGATGTTCGTGCTGGTGTCCCCCAACAATCCGACCGGAGCCGTGACACCTCCGGCGGCGATCCGGGCGATCGCCGACCTGGCCATAAGGCACGACCTCATCATCGTGGCCGACGAGATTTACGGGCGGATGATCTATACGCCGAATGAGCATCTCTCCATCGCCACGCTTCCCGGCATGCGCGAGAGAACGATCACGCTCAACGGCTTCTCCAAGACATACGCCATGACCGGATGGCGGATCGGGTACCTCGCCGCCCCCGCCGACTTGGTGGAGGCGTTGACCGAACCGCGGCACACCCTCTCAATCAACAGCTGCACCATCAGCCAGCACGCCGCACTGGCGGCGCTCACCGGTCCGCAGGAACCCATCGATGCGATGATGGAGACATACGGCGAGCGCCGGAGCTGGCTCATGCCCGCTCTGACCGAGGCTGGCTTCACCTACGGCCACCCCGGAGGAGCCTTCTACATCTACACGAACGTCTCATCTTCGGGGCTCACGGCCCCCGACTTTTGCCTGCGCCTCCTCCAGGAGGCGGGCGTGATGGTCTTCCCGGGCACCATGTTCGGGGACGACAGCACCGACTATATCCGAATCAGCTATCTCCAGCCGCTCCCGATGATCCAGGAGGCGGTTGAACGCATCGCCTCCTTCACCTCCCGCGTCAGAACCGCCTCATGAGCACGCCCGAATCGAAGGACCCCTTCATCGGCATCCAAGTGAGTCCTATCAGTTTCGTAGACGAGGGCGTAGACACGGTTCTGGACACGCTGCAGAACCGGGTCGGCGTCAACGTCCTGATGCTGGGCACCGTGAGCTGGCTGGGACTCAAGTCCGGTCGTTCGATCAGTCACGAAGTCGACGGGTGGCCCGATCACGGCGTCCCGGAACCGTACCAGATGCGGGGCGGGGCCTACTTCGACCCGGACCCCCGGTACTACACCGATACGTTCATGGCTGACTTCAGGAGCCAGGATCCCGAGTTCGAGGGTCGCGACATCCTGAAGATGGTCATTCCCGAGGCACACGCCCGCGGCATGAAGGTCTACATCGAGCTGATGGAGCCCTTCTTCAAGTATGCCGGGCACGGATCGGCCGGAACGGTTGAGACCCCTAAGCTGGCCCAGGCCATGGAGGTGGACCTCTTCGGTCGTCTAGGTTCTGAGCCCTCGACCTCGCATCCCGAGTACCGACGCTGGATCCACTCCATGATCGAGGACCAGGTGCGGAACCACCCGATCGATGGCGTGATGTGGTGCAACGAGAGGAATTCCCCGCTCGATACGCTGATTCAGGGAGGCGCACCAGGCGACTTCTCCGAAGCGGCGCGCCGTGAGGCCGTGGAGCGTGGCATTAATGTGGAGGCGTGCCGGCAGGCCCTTCTCCGTCTCTACGATTTCATGCAGGAAGCAGCGGCGGGAAAGACCTTCACGGACGGCCCGCTGATAACCTTCCTCCGCGTACTCCTGGATAACCCCGAAGCCCTCGTCTGGGAAAAGTTTTGGCTTGAGCGGAACAAGGACCTAGACCGGGAACTCTACGGCCTGGTGAAGTGGTGCAGGCCGGACCTTCCGTTCGGGCTGAACGTGTGGAACCGCAATCACTTCAACCCGATCCGCCGCGCGCAGTGGCCCTGGGCCGAACAGACGCGCTACGCCGACTTCGTGAAGCCCATCACCTACCAACATCAGGCAGGTGAAATCTGGGCCAAAGAACTCTCGTTCTTTCGAAAGACGATTCTGCGGGACTTCGAACCCGACGAGGCCACCCGGGCGCTGTTTCGGATCCTTGGACTGAACGAGGCCCCGTTCGAGGAACTGGTATCCACTGGAATGGACCCTGACAGCTACGTCCACGGCCAGTGCGCGGATGCCGTGCGGGGCGTGGATGGACAGGCAAACGTCTATATGGGTATCGGGGTGGACGCCCCACGGATGCGCCCCGAGGTCGCGAAATGCTCGCAGGACATCGTGTACCGCTCGGTGATGGCCACCTACCGGGCCGGTGGGGAAGGGGTGGTCTTAGCTCCGAACTACGCCTCCATGCACCTGACCCACCTAGATGGCGTGGCCCAGGCCCTCGAGGAACTAGGACTGAAGTGAGCGTCGAACGACCAACCGGGTCCATGAACTCGCCACCCTTGTTGGAGGTGCGCGACCTCCAGACAAGCTTCATCCTCGGCGGACGTACGCCGATGGTCGCTGTAGATGGGGTCGGATTTACGGTGGACCATGGAGAGACACTCGCTGTCGTTGGCGAGAGCGGGTCGGGCAAGTCGGTGACGGCGCTCTCCATCATGCGCCTGCTTCCGCCCAGGGTGGGACAGATCACCGGAGGATCGATCCGGCTCGGAGACCGAGAAATCACCGCGCTATCTGAGGAAGAGATGCGCGCCATTCGCGGCCAGGAGATCGGGATGATCTTCCAGGAGCCGATGACGAGCCTAAACCCGGTGCACACCGTGGGCGTACAGATCGCCGAAGTGCTCATCGAACACGAAGGGCTCTCTGCCCCGGAGGCCCGGGAGCGGGCTATCGCCCTGATCGAGACCGTCGGCATTTCGGAGCCGATGCGGCGCGTCGACAACTATCCCCACGAGATGTCGGGAGGAATGCGCCAGCGCGCCATGATCGCCATGGCGCTGGCGTGTCGTCCGAGTATCCTCATCGCCGACGAGCCGACGACCGCTCTCGACGTCACCATCCAGGCTCAAATCTTGGATCTCATGGAAGAGCTCCAGGCCCGGCTCGGGATGGCGATCATCTTCATTACGCACGACTTGGGCGTAGTGGCTCAGATGGCAAAGCGGGTCGTGGTCATGTACGCCGGACAAGTCGTGGAGGCCGGTCCAGTGGCGGAGATCTTCAGCAACCCCAAAATGCCGTACACCGCCGGACTCATAGCATCGATTCCCCGGCTGGGCAGCTCGGGACGGGGCCAACGCCTCCGAACCATTCCCGGGCACGTCCCCTCGCTGTCGGAACGTCCGTCCGGTTGCCGATTCTCCACCCGATGCCCCCACGTGCAGCCTGACTGCAGATCGGGGTCCCCCCCCCTTGAACAGGTCTCCGACGGACACGAGGTGCGGTGCCTGCGTTGGCGTGATCTGGACCTGACTTCGGAAGGTGCTTCGTGACGGACGACATTCTTCGCGTGGAGGGTCTCGTGAAGCGCTTCCCCATTCGAGGAGGCACGCTCAATCGCGTGGTCGATCATGTCCAGGCAGTGAATGGCGTGTCCTTCACCGTGCGCCGCGGAGAGGTTCTCGGGCTCGTGGGTGAGAGCGGTTCAGGGAAGACTACCGTGGGCCGCCTCGTGCTACGGCTCGCGGAGGCGACCGCGGGTAAGGTGATCTTCGACGGGACGAACCTCCTAGAACTGTCGAAAAGAGACATGCGGCTCTTCCGGAAGCGAATGCAGATCATCTTCCAGGATCCCTACGCGAGCCTGAACCCACGGGAGAAGGTTCGGACAGTCCTCGGACACGCGCTGGCATTGCACCGCATTGGTACGCCCGAGAGCAGGAGCGAGCGTACCGTAGAACTCATGCGCAAGGTAGGGCTCTCTCCCGCCCAATTGGACCGATTTCCCCACGAATTCTCCGGCGGGCAGCGCCAGAGAGTCGGAATCGCTCGAGCTTTGGCGGTAAACCCCGAGTTCTTGGTGGCGGACGAGCCGGTCTCAGCGCTCGATGTGTCCATCCAGGCCCAAGTGATCAACCTCCTGAGTGATCTCAAGGATGAGCTGGACCTAACCATGCTCTTCATTGCCCACGACCTGGCAGTGGTGGAGCACATATGCGATCGGGTAGCCGTGATGTACCTCGGCAAAATCATGGAGATCGCGCCCTCCGGGGCCCTGTACGACAAGCCGAATCATCCGTATACCGAGGCGCTCCTCTCGGCGATCCCGGTGCCGGAGCCCGGCCGCACTCGGAAGAGGACCGTCCTGACCGGGGACATCCCCAGCGCGATCAACCCTCCCTCCGGATGCGTCTTTCGGAGTAGATGTCCGCGTGCGAAGGCCATCTGCGCACAAGAGACGCCCGAACTGAAGCCGGTCGGCCCGGACCACTTCAGCGCCTGCCACCTAACGACCTGAGTAGGGCACCCACCCCACAACGCCATGCCATACGCCCGCACCACCACTGGAGCACACGTCGCCACCGAGTTCGTCGCTCTGTACCGACACCAGCTAGAAGGAGATTGTCAGTCGCGATTCAAGAGCTGAATGCCCTGATACCCAATAGGGTGGCAGAAGAGCTACCCAAGATCCAGCAACTAGTAGATTCCTTTACCTCTTAGTGGTGGCGGTGAAATGGGGGGGTATCCCAAACTCGAAAAGCCCCGCCGCAGTACGGGAAACGAGACGTTCCGAGCGATTCAGAAACGCCTGGATCTAAGCCAAAGACCGGTGTCCTGCCATTAGACGACAGGCCATGAGTACGTGTGTCTCACCGCTGTCGGACGCGCGGGTCCGAGCCAGCGCATCAATCCTACCCGAGCCTTCACGTGCATTCAAGCCACCCGTGCGTTGGACTCACATCCGAGGTTCAGGTTGTGGCTGTGACGCAAGGGCTTCGACAACCTTGAAGTGGACGTCTTCCCTTCCCACAGCGAGACCTTCGCCGGCCGACTCGGCGGCTGCCCGGCCCGGGAAAATGCCGTATAGCGCCGCCCCGCTCCCAGTCAGTCGTGCGACGGCGGCGCCTTCCGCAGCGATCGCATCCCGGATCTCCCCGAGCCTCGGATGACGCCGGAAGACCGACCGTTCGAAGTCGTTGACCGCGTGCTCCGCCAACCACTGGGATCGTCCGACTTCGTGAGGATCCAGTGTCGACGGACTCCGTGGAGCGAAGGGCGGGAGTTCACGGTAGGCGAGGGCGGTGGAGACGCTGACCCGAGGAAGTGCGAGCACTATCTGCCCGTCCTCCAAGGCCGGAACGGGCGTCAACCTCTCTCCCCTCCCCCACGCAAGCGCTGCCCCAGCTCCCAGGGCGAAAAAGGGCACGTCGGACCCCAGATCACCGGCGAGCTCGAGGAGTCCGGCCTCGGAAAGAGGATTCCCGAGAAGGACGTTGAGGGCCCGGAGCGTGGCCCCCGCATCCGAAGAGCCGCCTCCCAAGCCGGCTCCAACCGGAATGTTCTTCGTGAGCTGGATCCGTACACCGGCTTTGGAATCAACACACTCGAGCAACGCGCGCGCCGCTCGATAGGCCAGATTCTCCTTCTCGGGACCCACGGCTGGCCCCATCACATCAACCGAAACGCCCCCATCGGTACGGTCCAGGTGCAACTCGTCGTAGAGTCCAACCGCCGCGAACAGGGTCTCGATCTGATGGTACCCCGTATCCTCCTTGGCTAGGATTCGGAGGAAGAGATTGATCTTCGCCGGCGCACGGACGAAGACGGACCGGAACTCAGGCACGATCCCCCTCTTCAACTCCGGAAACTTCAAGGTCCGTAACTGTATCCCGACCGCCCGTAGAACCCGCCTCGCTGGCCTCGGCATCCCTCCCGACCGGTTCGTCGAAGATCTCCCTACTCCCGCGAAGATCGCTCACCGAGAAACCCAGGCGCCACGCGTAGTAGAGTCCGATGATGGTGATCGGGAAGAAGCCCCCGAGGTGATACCCGAACGAGAAGGCCAGGGCGGTCGGCTCCGCGATACCATAAACTCCACTCAGAGCGAAATCTGTGCCGAGCTGGAACGTTCCGAAAAAGCCAGGTGCCGCCGGGATGGCGACCGCGAATCCTACCACAGCCATCGTGAATGCCGTGGCCTCGAACCCCAGATCGATACCGAACGCCTTGAAGCCGAGCCAAAACGAGAACGTGTGCCAAATCCAAAAGCCGTAGCTCCACAAGACGGCCTTCGTAAGCAGCACCGGGTGCCGGAGAACCTTCAACGCCTGGAGGAACGTCTCCAGCGCGGACACGATCCGAGGTCCTAACTCGCCTGGAAGCCGTCGACAGAGTCTTTCGACCGCACGTACCAGGGGTTCGGGAAAGATCAAGATCGCCATCAAGCCCGTCAGGAAAACCGCGAGCATCCCGAAAGTCCATTGCAGTATGGCGCCCACCGGTCCGCTCAGGAGTCCTTCCGCCCCTGGAAACGAAGGCAGAGCCATGGGCACCAAGAAAAGAGACACGAGAACGATGGAGTCGAGGAAACGTTCGACCACCAGGCTACCGATAGCACCCGAAACCGGAATGGGCTCGGCTCGGCTCAGAGCGAATGCCCGCGCGAGCTCCCCAAGACGTGCCGGGAAGGTGTTGTTTACCGCGAAGCCGATACTGATACTGGCGAACCTCGAACGAAGTCGGGTGTCGGCTTTCAGAGAGGACAGGAGGATTTTCCACCGCAAGGCCCGGATGAAATAGCCCGCCGTGCCGACGAACACAGAGGCGATGAAATACCAGGGATTGGCGCTGGAGATCTGGGCGACGATCTCAAAGGGATCCTCGCCGCGCAGAACCCACCAAATGAAGAACCCGCTGACCGCGATGCCAACGACGGCTTTCCAACTCACCCTCAAGTCGCGTCATCTCCGCTCCGCGCCGCCGCGATCAGATCACCCATCTCTCGCACTGCCCGCTCCAAACCGACGAAGACGGCCCGCGCAATGACGGAATGACCGATGTTCAGCTCCTCGATCAGTCGAATTCGAGCTACGGGCGTCACATTCTCATAGGTGAGGCCGTGACCGGCGTGCACCGCCAAACCCAGATCCGCACCTCTCTCCGAAGCAGCCGATAACCGCTCTAGCTGAGCCGTCTGGGCCGCCCCGGCGAGCGCATTGGCATACTCTCCCGTATGCAATTCCACGGCATCCACGCCGAGCTCGGCCGAAATCCGGAGAGCATCGTCGTCCGGATCGATGAAGAGTGACGTCCTGATCCCGGCCTGCGAGAGACGCTCGACCGCCTTACCCGTCGCCGACCGCACGCCGTCGTTCGTCAGCGCCAGTCCTCCCTCGGTCGTCACCTCCTCTCGCTTTTCAGGAACCAGCGTCGCCTGCATCGGCGCGAGCTCGCACGCGATGTCGAGCACATCCGTCGCTGCCGCCAACTCTAGGTTGATTCCCGTGCGAGCCGTTTCCATCAAGAGTCGCACGTCTCGGTCACTCACATGCCTGCGATCCTCCCGGAGATGGACCGTCAACCCGTGGGCTCCAGCGAGCTCCACGAGAACCGCGGCGCGCACGGGGTCTGGCTCGTCGGTCCGCCGCGCCTCCCGTACCGTCGCCACGTGGTCGATATTGACGAAAAACCTCATTCTTCGACCTCAAGTCGTTGTTCAACCGAGTGCATTGAGTTCTCTCCGATCCGCTGGGGCCCTACGGCCCACGTGAGAGCCACGGCGCCAACGCCAAGACGGCGGAAGATAGTCAGATCTGAGCCCGACCGCCCCGAGCCGTGATATCGGCACTCGGACCGGAATCGGTCGACCTCCCACTTTTCATACTTCTGTGTCGGGTCCGACCTCTTCGGTGAGCTGGACACCGGGCATCTGAAGAAGTCGTCCTGCCACCGACTGGGCCACACGGATTTCGACCTCTATGAACGCTCCGTCACTGGACTGAGAGAGAACCTCCCCCTCGCGATAGAGCATGGCGAGCGTTTCCCCAGCACCCCCCGGCATCCGTACCCTGAGGTGACGAAGCCCCTCCCGAATTCGCGCCTTGAATACCGACCGTAACGCCCCCAGTGAGTCGGGGCGGAGAGCAGAGACGAAGACCGCCGGCGTCGACTCGAAGGCCCGGATACGCTGGCTCAACGCATCCTCCTCGGTATGAGTCAGTCTGTCGATCTTGTTGAACACCAAGATCTGTGGCTGTTCCGCCAGCCCGAGCTCATCGAGCACGTCCTCGACCACCTCTTTCTGTTCGGCCCAGTCCGCCCGCGACGCGTCGATGACGTGCAGGAGCACGTCGGCTTCGCGTGCCTCCTCAAGCGTCGAGCGGAACGATGCCACCAAGTGGTGCGGAAGCTTCCTGATGAATCCAACCGTGTCCGTGATGAGTACGTCGAGGCCATCTCCCACCTCGACCGTTCGGGTCGTCGGATCGAGCGTCGCGAATAGGCGATCCTCCACGAACAATTCCGCACCAGACAGAGACCGCAAGAGAGAGGACTTGCCGGCATTGGTATATCCCACGAGCGCCGCCCGGAACTTGCCGTTGCGTGACTGGCGCTGGACTGCTCGGGCATCCGCCACGGCCACGAGCTTCTTCCTCAAGTCGGCGATCCTACGACCGATCAAGCGGCGGTCCGACTCGAGTTGTGTCTCGCCCGGTCCACGAAGCCCCACACCTCCACGGATCCGGGAGAGATGACTCCACATGCGCTTCAGTCGAGGTAGCAGATACTGCAGCTGGGCCAACTCCACTTGCATCTTGGCTTCGCCAGTCCGGGCCCTCGTGGCGAAGATATCGAGGATGAGCTCCGAGCGATCCATGACGCGAACGCCGGTGTGATCTTCGAGCGCCTTTCCCTGCGCCGGAGTCAATTCCTCGTCGAAGATTACGAGGTTCGCATCGGTGCTCGCGACGCATACCCGCAGTTCCTCGGCTTTCCCCTTGCCGATGTAGAAACGCGGATGCGGCTTGTCGATCCGTTGGCGCAGTACACCCACGACTTCACCGCCAGCCGTGTCGGTAAGACTGGAGAGCTCATCCAAGTGCTCCAGTGCCACCCGTTCGTCCAGGGACTTCAGATGAGGTCCCACGAGCATCGCCCGATCTACCGGCGTGCGATTGTCGATCAACTGCGTGGGAATGGTGGCTCCTCGTGATTCGACTCTGTTCGGCCCGCCGCCTCTTTCTGCTCCCGCCATCGGTCGAGCCGTTCCCCTATGCTCTGCTCGAAGCCGGCCGACCCTGGACGGTAGAAGAGCCGGCCTGACACCTCCTCGGGAAGGTACCCCTGCGCGGACACGCCACCCGGCTCGTCCGGATCATAGAGATACCCCTCACCGTAGCCCAGTTCCTTCATCAACCCGGTGGGGGCGTTGCGGATATGAAGGGGAACGGGAGCCGCGGGGGTGTCCCGGGCACTCTGGCGGGCCTCCTTCCAGGCGACGTACATGCGGTTCGATTTGGGCGCACTGGCCAAATAGACCACGGCTTCAGCGAGGGCCAACTCTCCTTCCGGAGGGCCGAGAAACTGGAAGGCGTCCCTCGCCGCGATGGCGATGGTAAGAGCCCCGGGATCGGCGAGACCGATATCCTCGCTCGCCATGCGAACGAGACGCCTTGCGACGTAGAGTGGGTCCTCACCGCCCTGGATCATCCTTGCGAGCCAATACAGTGCTCCATCCGGATCACTCCCCCTCACCGCCTTGTGGAGGGCCGAGATCGTATTGAAATGCTCTTCGCCCGACTTGTCGTAGATGGCAAAGCGATGTTGGACCGCCGCCTCTGCCTGCGTGCGATCCAAGACACCTTCAGGGCCAACCAACTTGGCCGCGGTTTCGAGGATGCCCAGTGCTCTGCGAGCGTCCCCATCGGCGGCCCTCGCCATGGCTTGTAGAGCGTCAGGGTGAACATCGAGGGCCATTGAGGCCAGGCCCCTGTCATCCCGGAGCGCTGCATCCATGATCTCGCCAATCGCCTCTGTGTCCAGAGGCTCGAGGGCGAATACCGGAGCCCGAGAGAGAAGAGGACGGACCACCTCAAAACTCGGGTTCTCGGTCGTCGCTCCGATCAGGATCACCGTGCCACTCTCCACATGAGGCAGAAAAGCGTCCTGTTGGGCGCGATTGAATCGGTGGATTTCGTCACAAAAAAGAATCGTGCTCCTGCCCGTGCCCTTACGCCGCTGCCGTGCCTCCTTGATGACCTCTCTGACACGGGCCACGCCTTCGGTCACGGCTGAGAAGCCAACGAACGCCGCCTCTGTCCGGTCGGCGATGAGACGGGCGAGGGTCGTTTTCCCACTCCCCGGTGGTCCCCACAGTATCATGCTGCCTGGGGTCCCCTGGTCGATCATCGAGCGGAGCGGCTTCCCAGGTGCGAGCAGGTGGTCCTGTCCGCGGAACTCGTCCAGCGTCCGCGGTCGCATCCGGGCAGCGAGCGGAGTGTCCCCGCCGAGATCGATCGGAGACGCCTGCGGGCCCGGGTCTGCAGGCGGATCATTCGAGGGAAAGAGGTTCAGGTCGCTCACGGAGCCTCGGGGTCTGCGGCGGGCGCCTCTGGAAGGAATCCTCCGGAAGCGAGGACTACCTCCAAATCGAACTGATTGTTCAGCTCGGGCCGCTCGAGCACTCGCTCGAGAAGGTAGCCGAGCATCTCTGCGAACCGGGGACCGGGAAGGAACCCGAGTTCCTTTAGTCGCGAGCCGTCCAACGCGAGATCCGAAATGGACAAGGGGGGGGCTGTGCTCAGCATACGTCGCAGCGTCCTGATCCGGTCGCGTACTTCCCCCGGGGTAGGCTCAGCGCCCTCTTCCCCCGTCCGTGCTTCGGCGATCCAGATTCGCGCGATGTCCCTGACGTGGTCCCGCCCAGCCTGGCTGAGCCACCGCCGCACTTCGATGGCATCGGTAGTAGGCGGGTCCAGGTAGACCGTCGCGACCATCGAGCTTACACGCCTCGTGTCGGCGTTCGAGAACCGAAGCCTCTCCATCAGCCCCGCGACGGCGCCGCGTACGCCCTCCGCTTCCCCTCCTGTCATCGACTTCACAAGAGCGAGCAGGGCCACGAAGCGCACCAGGGGCCGGCTCGGCCGAAGAGCATCACACACCGCCAAGGCCCGATCAAAATCGGTAGGATCGGATCCGGTGCCGACCGCAGCACCCGCAACCTCCGGGTACAGCACGGCGAGAGCGCCGGACTCGAGGTAAAGGCGTAGCGCGATCGAGGGTCGCTGCGCCTGAGAGAGTACCTTCATGATCTCCTCCTGGACCCTCTCCGGCGACAGTCGGGTGAGTTCAGGAACCGCCCCGAGTAGGGCCTGCCACGTTGGCTGATCGATGGTCAAATCGAACTGACCGGCGAATCTGAGAGCCCGTAGAACTCTCAAAAAATCTTCGGAGAATCTCTCTCGCGGCGCGCCTACCGTCCGGAGAATTCCAGCCTTCATATCGGCTATGCCTCCCGCAGGATCGAGGAGATCCTGCCGGAGGGGATGCCAGGCGAGGGCGTTGAAGGTGAAGTCCCGTCGCGCGAGGTCGTCCCCTATGTCCTCGGCGAACTCGACCACGGCCCGGCGGCCTAAGGCCTCCACATCTCTCCGAAAGGTCGTGACCTCGTAGAGCGTACCGTCTCGTGCGAGCACACCCACCGTCCCGTGCTCGACACCGATCGGCACGGTACGAGGAAAGGCCGCCATGATCTGCTCGGGCCGGGCCCGCGTCGCAAGATCCCAGTCCTTGGCGGCTCGTCCGAACATCAGGTCCCGAATCGCACCGCCGACAACCCAGGTCGCGAAACCCGCCTCCTCGAGGGTCTCGGTGATCCAGCGGACGGCAGGGGGAAGAGCAGTTTGGAAGTCCACTACCCCACCAGAACGGCCCCACCATTGACGTTCAAGACCTCACCCGTGATGTGACGCGCCATCGACGAGCACAGAAAGACGATGGGGCCCGCGACGTCATCGTCCGCGGCCATCTTACCCCTGGGAATCGACGCTTCGATGCGCTTCATCTCCTCCGCTTCCACGGCCCGCGCCATGTCCGTGTCGATCCATCCTGGGGCCACGGTGTTGACCGTGATACCTCTCGGTCCCAACTCGACGCACAGGCCCTTGACCAAGGAAATGATCGCACCCTTGGAGGCGGCGTAGTCTCCATGGTATGCCTCACCCCGTTGACCGGCCGTCGAACTCACCAACACCACCGCCCCGCCGGTGCGCATGCGGCTGACGGCCTCCTTCGTAGTGTAGAAGATGGAATCGATGTTACAGGCGAGAGTCTCTCGCCACTGCTTTTCCTCCATGTCGGCTAGAGCGACCGGCTGGGATGACCACACCCCTGCATTGCCGACAAAAAAATCGAGGCCGTCGAACTCCCGGTCCGCGCGTTCGAAGAGCCGCTTGGCGTCTTCCGGGCGCGACAGGTCGCCGGCCTCGGCCCATGCCTCGACGTTGAACTCTTTCAGCTCACGCACGACCTTCATGGCCTGCGCCTCACGACTCTTGTAGCCGATACCGACACTGGCGCCCGCCCTCGCGAGCATCTTGGCGGTGGCAGCGCCTAATCCTCGAGAGCCTCCAGTGACGACGGCCGTGCGACCCGTGAGATCGATGAGGGGCAAGGAACTCGTCATTATCGATTTCCCTCCGCGAAGAATCGGTCGACCCGATCAGAAATGGAATGCCCGATGGCCAAGTGTATCTCCTGAGCATGGGCGGTACTTTCGGTGGGCACAACCAACGCATGATCCACCTGGTCCAAGAGTCGCCCTCCCCCCTTGGCGAGGAGCGCGATCGTCTCGATGTCCCCGGCCCGGGCGGCCGCAGCGGCCCGAATGAGGTTCTCCGACTCCCCGCTGGTCGAGTGAAGAATTAAGAGGTCTCCCTTCCTCCCCAGGGCCTCGACCTGCCTGGCGAATACATCGTCGAAGCTGAAGTCGTTGGCCGCCGCCGTCAGGACGGAGGAGTCGGTGGTCAGCGCGATGGCTCGAAGAGGCCGACGCTCCCGACGGAAGCGGACAACGTACTCCGCCGCGAGATGTTGGGCGTCGGCAGCAGATCCCCCATTCCCACAGAACATGAGGGTCCCGCCTCGCTCGAGCGTCTCTTCGACCCGTGAACCGAGGCGATCGATCGCCTCGCCCAACAGGTCTGCACAGGTTTCGGCCAACCCCGAAAGTTCGATCAAGTCACGTGCTGCACCGGTCTCGTTCGACACGCTTTATCCCCCGAAAATAGCCTTGACCCGGCTCCACAGTCCGCTCCGCATCTCGACGATCGGCACTGGAAGAGGCATCTCGTCGTCCAACACTCTGGCCGGGTTAGTCACGGTGAGAAGCTCGAGCTGCTCGCTGGCAGCCTGCTCCTCGAGAAAAGTCGTCACGTACTTTAGATAGGTGCGGAGATGCGCCCGGGCGTGGAAGTCACTGGAGAAGTAGTCGATCCACCCTCGTGCCAACAGCGCGAAGGCTACATCACGAGCTTCATCACCGTAGCGTCCGGCGAGGGAGCCGTTATTCACCTGAAGAAACGCACCCGCCCGCCGCCATGCCCCTGCGAGGTCGATGGTCTGCACCATGCCACGATAACGCTCAGGATGAGCGATGATAGGCCGATAGCCCTCCGCACAGATGCGCTCGATCACCGGCTCGGTTTGGGGTGGAATCTGAAGTCGAGGCCACTCCACTAGGACGAAAGACGTCCCCGACAGGCGGACTCTCGGATCTGACAAATCTGGATCCGGGATATCGAGCATCACTTCATGCCCGCGCCGAAAACCCAGCGTGGGGAACCGCACCTTCACGGCTCCGCACACTTCATTCCAGGCCTCATCCACCTCGGCGAGGCGCGCTTCACGATCCCTCGAGACCTTGGTCGTGCTCGCGTTGAGGTGCGGCGTGGTCACAATGCTACGGACCCCTCGTTCCACCATGCGCTCCACGGCATCGAGCGCTTCTTCGAGCGAGCAAGCCCCATCGTCTACGGCCGGAACCAGGTGGCTGTGAAGGTCGCCGATACCCCGAGACTCAGCAGGGGCCACCCTTAGGCCCCACGCGAACTGAGGAGCTCGAGCACACGCTCCAGAGCTCGGGGCACATCAGTCTCGTCGGCGGCCGCCTCGCAGGCATAAGTCGCCCACGCATCAGCCGCGAGGAGGTGGAACGCCCCCTCTCGGCCGCTCCCGAGCCGCCTCAGCGTTTCAATCAAGGCGGAGGCCGCCTCCCGAGCCAGTGCCTCCGGGCTGACGTCCACGTCATCCGAAGGTTGGAGCCAGGATGCGAATTCCTCCGGCGCTGGGGGGCCAGCAGCCGCGAGCCACTCGATCAGGCTTCCCATCAACCTGCCGCCGCCCGGGCCACTTTCTCGGTCACGTCACGCCCGATTCGGAGCGCTTCGTCCAGCCGGGACGGATCCTCGACACCGGCCTGGGCCATATGCGGACGCCCACCACCCCGTCCACCGACAACGACCGCCACTTCACGCACAATCGCGTCCGCCCGGACCCCACGGTCGATCAAGTCGTCGGTCACGAAGGTAAACAGTGTGTGCTTCCCACCCGGGAGATCCGCCGCGACGACCGCCACACCACTCTGCGACTCCGCGAGAAAGGTGTCGCCCCACTTTCGCGCGTCATCCGCGTTTCGTGCCCTGATGCGGACCCCTCGATAGGCCGTGACCGTGCCGTCGAACGAGATCTCGTCCTCGACTACGACGCTCTCGCCCGCCCCGCCACTACTCCTGAGTTCATCCAACAACGTTTCCAGCTCTCGCTTTTCATCGATGAGCTGTTGTGCGCGTTGCGCCGCGTTGTCGGGAGAGGTCCCCAAGGTGGCCGCGACTTCCTCCAAACGCCCTGCCAAGGCTTCGAGATGTCGAAGCGCGCCGGGCCCTGTCGCGGCTTCGATCCGCCTCACACCGGCGGCGACACCACTCTCTCCAGTGATCTTGAAGAGACCGATCTCTCCCGCGTGGCCCACATGCGTTCCACCGCAGAGCTCCACGCTGACGCTCGCGATCTCCACCACACGCACGATGTCGGCGTATTTCTCTCCAAAGAGGGCCATCGCTCCGTCCGCAACCGCATCCGTGTAAGAGCGTTCTCCGATCGAGACAGCGTGATCGGCCCAGATCCCCTCGTTCACGATGGCCTCGACTCTCTCACGTTCCTCCTCGGACATCGGCGCGTTGTGGGCGAAGTCGAACCTGAATCGATCCGGTGCCACCAATGAGCCCCGCTGGACAACATGCGTTCCGAGCACGCTCCGAAGCGCCGCATGTAGAAGGTGCGTCGCCGTATGGTTTCTTTCCGTGTTCCGGCGGGTCACGGAGTCCACGCGAGCCTGAACACGGAGAGGAGCATCCATATCGGCCGAGAGGGCGCCTGAGAGATCCTGCCCCCAAACAGCTACTCGGTCCCCGACCCTACGGGCCCCGACAATAGGGACCGACCACCCATCACCCTCGACCCATCCTGTGTCGGAGACCTGCCCCCCGGCTTCCACATAGAACGGATTCTCGGCGAGTTGGAACGCCACCCCGTCGTCGCCGATCCTCACTGCGAACGCCTCCGTCTCTACGTCCAAATGGTCGTAGCCCAAGAAGACTTGGGCCGCCTCACTTGAGAGACTTATCCAGCCCTCCGCGAAATCCACGGCGGAGCTTTGGATATCCGACTGCGCCCGATCCGCTCGGCTCCGTGTACGCTGCTCCTCCAAGGCCTGCTCGAACGCTTCGACGTCCACCGCGTAGCCACGCTCTTCTGCCATGAGCTCGGTCAGATCCAGCGGAAATCCGAAGGTGTCGTACAGCTTGAACGCCTCGCTGCCCGAGAGCACAGATTTCGCCCCCTGCGGCCCGCTTTCACTCCTGGGCGCCACCTCATCGAAGCGGGTCATTCCCCCCTCGATGGTGGAAAGAAAGCGCTCCTCCTCGACACGGGTCGCTTCCAGGAGATGGTCTCGTCGCTCTTCCAGCTCCGGATAGGCCGCGGCCATACCACCGATCACCGCTCCCACCACAGACACAAGCGTCGGTTCCCGCCGCCCCAAGATCCACGCGTGGCGGACGGCTCGGCGGAGAATCCGCCGAAGCACATATCCCCGTCCCGCGCTGGACGGAAAAACGCCATCAGCGAGGAGAAACGTTACGGCCCTGGCATGGTCGGCTAGGACCCGAAAGCTGACCGCCTCGGCGACGTCAGGCTCGTAGGGCCGCTCCACAACTTCGGCCACCGCCTCGAGGAGGGGCAGGAAGGCGTCCGTATGGTAGTTCGAGTCGACGCCCTGGAGGACAGCGGCCAGTCGCTCCAGTCCGGCTCCGGTGTCAATGGAGGGGGCGGGAAGCGCA
>CAUZAE010000013.1:0-31142 GCA_963577685.1 Gemmatimonadales bacterium UBA6960
GCCATGGATCAGAGCCAGGGTCGGGTGGGGGCAGTTCCTGAGCGAGGAAAGCGCAGATTCGAGTGCTCCCGCATACGTCTGAACCTGCTCGGGTGTATTGCGCTCTTCGGGAAACCCTCCGATGTCAGAGCCCGCAGAAAATGCTCGGTCCCCGGAGCCCTCGATCACGACGCAGTGGACGCTCGGGTCTTCACCCAGAGCCGTCATGGTCTCCGCAAGAGCATTCCACCCATGCAGATCCAGAACGTTCAGCCGGTCTGGATGACTCAGGGAGACGATGGCCAAATGATCCTCACGGCTGACCGTCACTCGGTCCGACATTCTCACGCCCTCTTCGGTAAGACAGGTCCACAGACCACATGGGATGGCGGGAACGTAGGCAACCGGAAGGAGCCTGGCCACGAGCAGGACCACGGCCCAACCGTCTGTCGCCTAGAGCCGATACGTGTAGTTCAGCTTGACGCTCGCACCCCGCGAGAGAGTCAGGAACTCCCGGTCCTGGTCAAAAAGCCCGTCGCCCAGATTCTGCCAATTTTGCGTGAAGACGAGAAAGAGCTCGTTGCCGGGCGTCAGAATCCACCGCGTACGCATGAAGAGCCCCACGATCTCCGAGACGTCGTCGTATTGGATATTGCCCGTGATGTTGGCGAGGGGCGTGATGTTCCACTCGCCCTCCACCCTGAAGAGGTTCGCGTCGAATGAGCCCTGGGGGAGATCGACGTTGTTGTTCTCGACCTCCGCGGAGAGGAGAATCCCCGGTGAGGGCCGGACGTCCAAGCTGACCTGCAGTTGGGTTCGATCCCCACTCCAGAAGCCGCCTCGGCGTGCTTCGAACCTGCTCGAGAGCATTCGACGGCTCGCCGTTCGAGCCTGGAGGCTCCACTCCCAGTTGGTATAATTCCCCTCCTCGATGAAGATGCCGTCGCTGATCTCGAACTGGCCATCGAGGTATTCGAACTGCCGCTGGAGGTTGATGTCGATGTTGTCCTGGCTCTCGAAGTCGACGCCGAGGACCGTGAACTGCCACTGCCGCTCTTCGGCGATGCCGGTCGTGATACTCTCCTGGTGCCGAAACTGAGCGGAAAAATCGAACTGGCGGATCCAAGCGATGTCGGGTCTCGGCCTCCAGCCGATCTCGGGTTCGACGCGCCGGAACCCGTTCCGCGTGACGAAGCCGACGGCGGGGTCGTAGTCGTCCCCGAACTCGCGGTAGGATATGTGCCCCGACCAGATGTCGTTCGGGTAGTTGACGCGGACGCCGCGAGAGGAGAGATCCGCCGTCGAGCGCTCGACGGCGGGGTCGGGGTTGGAGTTCCAAGCCGCAAACGCTTGCAGTGTGAAGTTCTTGTCGCCGAAGAGTCGAGCGGTGGAGTAGAAGAGATCGGTGCCGAGGGTGTGCTGGTCCCTGGGGACGAGCGCCGTCGGGTCGGCGGGGTCGGCGCCGGTCGCTCGACGCGTATAGATGGCGCCGATGCTGGACTGCTCGAAGATGCCCCGCTTCACGCGGGCCACCGTAAAGTCCTCTCCGGCGAAGATCCGTCCGTCCACGTCCGCGGATTGGAGCTCAGCCGTGTTCACGTGCACGAAACCGAGCTCGTACCTGCCCGCCTGACCGCCGAACCTGCCCGCGTAATTGATCGGGATCTGCTCTCCCTCGAGCAACCCGATCCGCCGACTGAAGTAGGGCTCGGCCCCGTTACCTGGAGCAAAGCTGAAAACACCCGACCCCTCGATGAAGAAATCGCGGCGCTCCGGAAAGCGGAGAGGGAACCGGGTGAGGTTGAGGCGCCGCTGGTCGACCTCCGCTTCGGCGAAGTCCGTGTTCACGCTCACTCCGGCCTTCAGACCCGGGGTGAGGTTGTAGTTGATATCGAGACCGATATCGCTCGGATAAGTCGTGGGGTCGGCCTCCTCCGGGACGCTCCTCCAGTTCGTCACCGCGTAGGGAACCGCTTCGAGACCTATTCCCTGCGACATTCCTCGGAGGCCGGTGAGCCGGCCAGCATGTATCGGCTGCTGGAGACTCTGGTTGCGCCGATACCCCCGCCACACGATCTCCTCATTCTTGCGGCGGATCGTCCGCTGAAAGTTGATTCCCCACGTATCGGAAGCTGGATCGAAATTCAGCGTGCGGAAAGGAATCTGGATCTCCAGCGACCACCCGTCGGGCCGAATGTGCGCCTGCACCTTCCAGATGCCGTCCCAAGCTCGGCCTCCTCCACCTCGACCCCCACCGCCACCGCCACGGCCACCGCCGGAGATCAGCGCATCGCCCATCACACCGGCGGCGTTGGTCTCGAAGAAGTAACCGGTGCGGCCGTCCTGGAAGGTGTCGAGAATCCACATGAAACGGTCGTCGGCGCTTAGAAAACCGTCGCGCCGCTTCTGAAAGACCAGAATCCCCTCCGGATCGTCATAGAGTATGGCTCCGATGTAGATCGCGTCCTCGTCATAGACGACCCGGATCTCGGTCCGCTCCGAAGGCGTTCCCCCCTCCACGGGCTCCTGCTGTGTGAAGTCCGTGATGGGGATGGCCCGCTGCCACGCTTCCTCGTCGAGGCGCCCATCCACATCGATACCGGTCCCGCCAGTCAGCTGAAGCGCGTAGAGAGCGACCGGTTCACTGGTCCCTCCGCCGTTGACGAGAGTTTGAGCCACCAAGGGATCCGCCAAGAGCACACACAAGAGGAGAAAGGGGAGTCTTGTCGCCAACACGATCATCGATCCTCGGACGTTGGGGGGCAGCAGGACGGGAAAGAAGCGTTCTATCGCCCAAAAAGACACACATCAGGTGCCGGGTGTTGAAATCCAGCGACTTGACCTGTCCGACCTGAGCCCCTGGAAAACGCTTCCGGTCCCGGACTTAACCCAGCCGCGGCCCACGCCCGAGCCTCGTTCACCTTGCGTCCAAGCGCCTCGACCTAGACCAACTGATTACCCGCCGTGCTAACTCCCCGTCGCGGGAGACTCATCTCGACCGTGTCATAGTTGAGCGCCAGCGCCTCGACGGGTTGTTGAGCCCAGACAGCATCGGGAACGCGATCGAAAGACGAGGGCCAGGGAAAGCTCATGGGGTGGGAATCCAGGGGGTGCATGAAGGGCTCAGTCAGCACGACCCTCAACGATAAAACAACTCCACAGGCCACATGGGAATGGCGGGTACATAGGTGACCATGAGGAGCATGGCCACGAGCACCGCCACGAAGTAGACGTTGACCTTACTCACCTCCCAAATATCCGCCTTGGCCACGGAGCAGGCCGTGACGAGCACACTGGCCACCGGCGGCGTCTGCTGCCCGATCCCGAGATTGAGCGTGACGACGAGTCCGAAGTGTACGGGATCGATCCCTGCTGCGAGAACCAGCGGCATCACGATCGGCACCACGAGGATGATCGCCGCCGCGGAGTGCAGGAACAGCCCGACCATCAGAAAGAAGACGTTGAGGAGCGCCAGGATCGCCAGGCGGTTGTCGGTGAAGTCCATAATCCCTCGTGCCACCCGTTGTGGCACCTGGGCCTCGGTGAGGTAGTCCCCGAGAAGCGCCGACGTGGCCACGAGCAGCATGACCACAGCGGTTTGAACACCGCCCTCCAACGTGGCCTTTCGGAGGGCTGCCAAGTCCAACTCGCGGTAGATACCGCCGCCGATCACGATAGCCGCCACCACCGCCAATCCCGCACCTTCAGTGGCAGTGACCCATCCGGAAAAGATGCCGCCCAAGATGATCACCGGTAGAAGTAGAGCCCACGCGGCCTCTCTCAGCGCGACACCGACTCGCCGGAGCTGAAACGCCCCCTCCACCGGAAAACCGTTCTTGCGCGCCAACATATACACGACGCCCATCATGAGCAGGCCGCCGAGCACGCCGGGGACGATGCCGGCGACGAACAGCTCGACCACCGAGCTACCGGACATGACGCCATAGAGGATCATCGGGATCGACGGAGGAATGATGACGGCGAGCGTGGCCGAGGACGACGTCACAGCGGCCGCGAAGGGCGTCGGATAACCCCGGCGCTTCATGGCGGGGATGAGAATCGAGCCCAGGGCCGCGACGTCGGCCACGGCGGAGCCGGAGATCTCCGCAAAGAAAAGGGACGCGCTCACCGTAACCATCGCGAGCCCCCCACGGATGAATCCCACGAGCGCGCTCGCGAGATTGATCAGGCGCGTGGAGATCCCCGACGAGTTCATGATGGCCCCGGCCAAGATGAAGAGTGGGATCGCGATCAACGCGAACTTCATGGAGCCGGAGTAGAGCACGAGCGCTGCGTTCGACAGTCCCCCGATCCCGGACGTGGCCGCCATCGCGAACATGGCCACCACACCGAGGGAAACCGCGATGGGCACATTGAGTAGGACGAGCACCAACAGGGCCACGAACATCACCAAGAGGATCATGCCGAACCCTCCAGCCCCACGCCCTCACCCTCACTCGGATCGACTCCATCGTCGTGACTCGCTGGGCCGGCCCATACGTCCGGTAAACTGACAAGCTCCGCAATGATGAACAGCACCGCACCGATGGGGATGACCGATTGGGTCAGGCGCTGGGGCACCCACGGCAGACTGACGAGCGTCTCACCCCCGAGAATTCCGAAAACCCGCCAACCCGCCCACGCCGTCACCAAGAAAAAAGCCAGGACGAAAGCCTCGCCGAGCAAGATCAGCGGGCGCCGGTACGCGGGTCCGAGGCCGTCCACCAACTTCGGAAAGCCGATATGGGCACGGTGGAGCGCCGCCAGTGCGGCGCCGTAGAACGTGAGCCAAGCCAGAAGGATGGAGGCCACCTCGTCGTACCAAACGAGTGCAGCCCCGAGCTTCCTGAAGACGACCCCGAGCACCACCACCACGGCCAGCGCCGTCGTTAGGCCCAGGACGGCAAACTCGAGGGCTCTTTGGAGGCCCTGTCGGAATCGTCGACGCATCAAAGTCTTAGCCGGTGAGCGCTACGCTCCCTCGGCGAGCGCCAGCGCGTCAGCAACCATGGCCTCCCCACCCTCCACAGTATTTCCGAACTCTTCGAAGATCCCCCCGCTCGCTCGGACGAACGCCTCCCGGTCCGTATCATTCGCCTCGACGCCCGCATCCCGGAGCTCCCCGAGGAAGTCGGCGTCCATCCCGGCCGCCGTCTCGTGCACGAACGACTGGGTCTCCGCGGCGAGGCGTCGGAGGGTCTGCCTAACATCCTCCGGTAGGCGACCCCAACTCGCTCCTACGGTAACGTAGGCCGGCGTGTACACATGGCCGGTGAGTGACAGATAGGCCTGAACCTCCTGGAACTTGGAGGCGTAAATCTGCGCCAAGGGGTTCTCCTGGCCGTCCATGACGCCGGTCTGCAGCGCCACGAAGACCTCGGACAGGGGCATCGGCGAGGGGTTCGCTCCGAAAGCCTGAAAGAGCTTCACGCGCCAGATCCCCCGCGGAGTGCGGAGCTTGATCCCGGCGAGATCGGAGGGCGTGACCACCGGCCTCGTGTTGTTCGTCACGTGCCGAAAACCGTTCTCCCACACGGCCAGGATGGTGTACCCGCGCTCTTCGGCCTTCGGGACGAGCACCGGCCAGACGAGCGCCTCCTCGATGCGCCGCATGTGTGCCCGGTCCTGAACCAAGTAAGGCATCTCGAAGAGACCGAACGCGTCCACCGTGGATGACATGATGGTAGACGGAAGGGCGAAGTCGAGCGTGCCCAACTTGAGCTTCTGGAGCATCAGCTCATCTCCGCCCAACTGGCTCGAGCCGAAGACGTTGACCTGCACCCGACCCGCCAACTCCACGTTCACTCTGCGAGCGAACTCTTCCGCGGAAGCGGCGAACAGTGATCCGGGCTCACCCACGTGTCCGAAGCTGAGCTCGATCAGGCCGCCGTCGCCTCGCTCCCCCCCGCAACCGCCAGCGAGGAGAACGGTCAGGAGGACAACCTCGACGCCAACATTTCTCACACATCACCTCCTTCGCTCGACCACACTTCCAGAGCCGCCCGCACCCCTCCGGGTCGGTGCGGCACCCCGGCAAGCCCGAGACCCATTTCGACCCCACAGAGTGTTCCCGCAATCATCAGCTCGTTGACGTCTCCGAGGTGGCCGATCCGGAACACGTCACCCTTGAGCTTACCCAACCCACTGCCGAGCGACATGTCGAAGCGCTCGAGAATGACCTTGCGGAGCGCGTCCGCGTCCGTCCCTTCGGGCATCTTCACGGTCGTTTGGGCAGAGCTGAAGCCAGAGGCGTCGAGGCAGAAGTTCTCGAGCTCCCACGCCGCCACGGCGGCGCGAGTCGCTTTCGCTAAGCGATCGTGCCGCTTGAACGTGTTCTCCCTGCCTTCCTCCCGCAGCATCTCGAGCGCCTCGTCGAGGCCGTACAGGAGGTTGGTGGCGGGCGTGTACGGGAAATAGCCGCTCTCGTTGGCCGTCAGCATTGCACTCCAGTCCCAATACGACCGCGGCAGTTCCGCGTTCTGATGAGCGTCCAGAGCCTTCCGGCTCACCGCAGCAAAGCTCAGACCCGGCGGCAGCATGAGCCCTTTCTGAGACCCCGTCATCGTCACGTCGACACCCCACTCGTCATGGAGCAAGTCCATGGCACACAGTGAAGACACGGCATCGACCATGAGGAGGGCTGGATGGCCGGCGTGATCGATGGCAGCACGCACCCCCGGAACGTCGCTCCTCACGCCGGTGGACGTCTCGTTGTGTGTGATGAGGACCGCCTTGATTGCGTGGTCCTCATCAGCACTGAGATGCTCCTCCACAGCGGCGGGGTCAATGGGCCTCCGCCAATCCGAAGGCAGCACGTCGACACCAAGCCCCAGGGCGCCGGCCACCCCTCCCCAGGTCTCGGCGAAGTGACCGCTGTCGAAGCGCATGACCCTGTCTCCGGGCGACAACGTGTTCACCAGAGCCGCCTCCCACGATCCGCTCCCTGACGCCGGATACACGAAAACGTGCTCCGACGCCTGGAAGACCTCCTTCAGCCCCTTGAGGATCCGTTGACCCATCTCCCCGAACTCGGGTCCCCTGTGGTCTATCGGAGGCCGATCCATCGCCCTCAAGATCCGGTCCGGAACGTTCGTCGGGCCTGGGAGCTGTAGGAAATGTCGTCCCGCTCGAAACGTCATGGGCCGGCAATCTCGGATAAGGGTGAGTTCGTGCGCGAGCGTCGGGCGCAAATAATGGTACGGCGCTACCTTTCCCGCCATGACGACCCGGTCAGAATCTCCCACCGTTCCCCCCATTGCCGCTCGCCTCCAGCGCGAACTGGACGCGGAGGTGCTCGTCGACCCTTTCAGTCGAGGGCTCTACTCGACGGACGCGTCCATCTACCAGATCGAGCCAGCCGCGGTGGTCGTTCCGAAGAACGCCGCCGATGTGTTCCGAACGCTGGAGATCGCGAGCGAGGCCGGCATGTCGGTAACGCCCCGTGGCGCCGGCACTTCGCAATCCGGTCAGGCCATCGGGGCAGGTCTAGTGGTGGACACGAGCAAATACCTGACCGGAATCGGAGAGCTCGACCGGGACGCTCACACGATCCGCGTTCAGCCCGGCGTAGTACTCGATCACCTCAACCGGGAGCTCGAACCCCACGGACTCTTCTTTCCGGTCGACGTGGCCACCGCTAGCCGAGCTACTCTCGGGGGGATGGCGGCCAACAACAGCGCTGGGTCACGCTCGATCCGGTACGGGATGATGGTCGACAACGTGCGGCAGGTGAGTGGCTCGCTCGCCGACGGAACTTCCGTGAGCTTCGGAATGGAGGTCCCCACGGGCGGGGTGGAGTCGGACCTCGCCTCGACGCTCGCCAGCCTCCGAAGACGCGAGGACGCCGAACTGGCGCGCCGGATTCCGAAGGTCATGCGCAGGGTCGCTGGCTACAACCTCGACCGAATCTCTCCGGACGGCGCCGAAATGGTGCGTCTTCTGGTCGGCTCCGAGGGTACCCTCATGTTCTTCACCGAGCTGGAGCTCCAGCTCGTGCCCCTCCCATCGAAGAAGGCGCTCGGCGTGTGTGCGTTTCCCGATCTGAACTCTGCTCTGGGGGCGGTTACCTCGATCGTGGAACTCGAGCCTTCTGCCGTAGAGCTCGTGGACGGAACCCTGCTCGACCTGGCCCGGGAAATTCCGAGCATGCGCGCCGCGGTGCGGGAGTTCGTCCCTGGGAATCCCCGTGCCCTTCTCCTGGTCGAGTTCTCGGGCCCGAGTGGAGACCGCGTCTCCACCGATCTTCAGCGGCTCGACGAGCTGATGGGGGATCTCGGACACCCCAACGCACTAACGCGCGCCGAGGCCGCGGACTTTCAGCGACGGATCTGGGCCGTGAGGAAGACGGCCATGAGCGTCGTCATGTCGATGAAGGGGGACCGAAAACCCGTCTCCTTCATCGAGGATTGCACGGTGCCACTCGAGCATCTCTCGGAGTACGGGACGCGCCTCGAGGAGGTGTTCCGGCGTCACGGCACCTCGGGCATCTGGTACGCTCACGCCTCGGTCGGGTGCCTGCACGTTCGACCCATCCTGAATCTAAAGCAGGACCAGGACCTGCGGGCCATGCGAACCATCGCGGAGGAGGCGCATGAGCTCATCCGCAGCTTCGGGGGATCACACTCGGGCGAGCACGGGGACGGGCTCGTTCGATCCGAGTTCTTAGAGCCGATGTTGGGGAGCCGGCTCGTGGCAGCTTTCGGCGAGATCAAGGCGGCGTTCGATCCGTCCGGCACACTGAACCCTGGAAAGATCGTCGATCCTCCCCGCATGGACGACCGATCCTTGATGCGCTACCACCGTGGCTACCAGCCGCTGTCCGTTACCACCGCGCTGGACTGGTCGTCGTGGGGAGGGTGGGCGGGCGCCACGGAGATGTGCAACAACAACGGGGCCTGCCGTAAGACCGACCCCGGCGTCATGTGCCCCTCCTTCCGTGCCACGGGCGACGAGCGCCACACCACCCGGGGAAGGGCCAACACACTCCGGTTGGCGCTCACGGGACAACTCGGAGCCGACGCCCTCACGTCCCCCGACATGTACGAAACGCTCTCACTGTGCGTGGGGTGCAAGGCGTGCGGCAAGGAGTGCCCGACAGGAGTCGACGTGGCCCGCATGAAGATCGAGTTCCTGCACCACTACTATCGTCGTCGGGGACTCCCTCTTCGGGAACGGCTGGTCGCATGGCTCCCCCGCTACGCGCCATGGGCGGCCCGCTTTTCGAAGCTGGCGAACGTGGGCCGTCCGGGGGGAATGCTGGCTCGTGCCGGCGAGCGACTGCTCGGCCTCAGCGCCCGGCGCGAGCGCCCTCGCTGGCGGCGGGACGTGTTCCGGGGGGCGGCCCCTCTGAACGGGAGCGGCGTGACACCTGCCGGCCCGGCGAACTCGGGCGTGGGTCCTCATGGCGAAGGTGCCCGGCCGAATGACGAAGATGACCGGCCGGAGGTCGTCCTCTGGGTCGATACCTTCAACACCTACTTCGAGCCCGAGAACGCCCACGCCGCGCTCCGAGTGCTCGAGGCGGCGGGATATCGTGTTCACATCCCGACTCCGTCGGGCCGACCCCCGTGCTGCGGCCGCACGTTCCTGAACGCGGGCTTGGTGGATGAGGCCCGCCGTGAGGGCCAGCGCCTCCTGAGCGCTCTCTCGCCTTGGGTGGAACGAGACGTTCCCGTGGTGGGGTTGGAGCCGTCCTGCCTCCTCACTCTTCGGGACGAGCTGCCGGGCCTGCTCCCCGGAGAGGAGAGCTCCGCCGTCGCGGATGGCTCGCTACTCCTCGACGAATTCCTGGTGCGCGAGGCGGAAGCGGGCCGGGCCCCGCTCGACCTCGGCCCGGTGGAAGCGCGGACGGCCCTCGTTCACACACATTGCCACCAAAAGGCTCTCGGCCGGGAGGGCACGACGGAGATGGTGCTCGGGCGCATCCCCGGGCTCGAAGTCCACACCATTCGCTCGGGGTGCTGCGGAATGGCAGGTGCCTTCGGCTACGAAGTCGAGCACTACGACATCTCGATGGCCATGGGTGAGCTCGATTTGCTTCCCACCATCCGTGACGCCGGTCCCGACGCCTGGGTGCTCGCTGCCGGTGTGAGCTGTCGGCATCAGATCGCCCACGGAGCGGGCCGCGGAGCCATCACACTGGCACAGGCCCTGGACGCTTCGCTGAGAGGGGCCGGCGAGACCCCCTGACGTGGTCTTCTTCGGATCGTCCTCGGATCGAAGACAAGTGGCTCGAGTCTTCGCGATCTCCGTGTGCATCACCGCGACGTTCGGCTTGATCGCAGCCCGCTTCACAGGTCGGCCCTCTGCCCTGGAGTTGGTTGGGACCGTGACCGGCCTCTGTAACGTCTGGTTGCTCCGGAAGCAGAACGCACTCGCTTGGCCGTTCGGCATCACGAGCGTCATCGCCGTGGGTACGGTGTTTCACGACCTCGGGCTCATAGGTCAGGCGTGGCTCCATTTTTTCTACTTCGCTCCGATCAACGCCTGGGCATGGTTTCACTGGGTACGTGGCGGCAAAGATCGGACGAGGCTCGAAGTCAGCTGGACCCCGTGGAGGGAGTGGCTCCTCTACCTACCGTTCTTCCTGATCGGCACCTATTTCGTGGGGACGTTCTTCAGTCGCGTCTACGAGCGGGCCATCTTCGTCTTTTGGGACGCGAGCATCGTGGTCTTCAGCATCGTAGCACAGTGGCTCATGAGTCGGAAGAAGATCGAAAGCTGGATGCTGTGGGTGGGGCCCGTGGACGCGTCGGCCATCGTCCTGTTCAGCCTTACGGGGGCCCACATGTTCAGCGCCCTCTACGTCGTCTTCCTGTTGAATGCATCGGTCGCCGTGTACGAATGGTCCGACAGTTGGAAGTCAGTCGGTTCGAAGCACCTCGGCCGGGGGCAAGCGCCCGGCCCGGGCGGCAGGCACCCACGCGTCTAGCGCAGAAGCCACCGCAAGCGCCACAGCGGGTGCGACGAACGCCCAGGGTGCCAGAGCGGAAACGCCGAGGGAAAAGGCCAACACCGACGGCGAGGCTCTCTGCCCGGCAGCGTGGTAGGCCCTAGTGGCCGCCCACCGTGCTCGGGGGTGGGGTCTCCGAGAACGCGGTCACTGCCTCGACGATGCCGCGCGCGGCACGCTCTGGATCGTTTACGATCACCTCGCGATCCCTCGAGCTCGTGAGGAACCCCGTCTCGATGATCACCGCAATCGTCATGGGATGGAGCGCGTGTTCGTACCGACGGAAGTTGAACGCGTAGTAGTTCCGCATGCGTCGAGTGACATCCGGCAGGCGCTTGATGCCCGTGGCCTCCCCGTAGCTTCGCTCGAGCAACGTCACGACCTGCGACGCCCGGCCCGTGGCATCTCGGCTCGGCGCCGCGACCCGATACCCGGACGCGTTTCGGTCGTTGCTCCCGTCGGCATGGATGGAGATGAATAGATGGGCCCGATAGCTCGGAGGAACGACAGCTGGGAGGATGTCGACTTCATAGCCCATCCCCTCCAGCGCCACACGCGCACGCTGAGCGATCTCCAAGTTCACCTCCCACTCGGGCGTCCCCCGCCAACTGGTTCCGTTGTCCCGAAGACCGGAGAGCTCACGGGGCGCTTCGTTTGCTCTCCAATGACCCGCCTGCAGCGCGATTCGCACCGGCCCCTCGGGCGGTCTCCAGTCAGCGGGCGTTGGGATAGGCCCCGGGTAGCGGTTGCGGCGCCGCCGCCGGAAGTTTCTTATCCTGGGAGCCGGAAGAGCAACCGCCTCCTGTGTGAGTTCCTGGGACTGGGATACTTCGGCAGGGTCCATCGCTTCCGGATCGTCGGACCGCACCGGCTCCGTCGCGGTCGGTGGCTGCGACTCCGGGATCACAACTGCGGAGGCGGGGTCCGGAGCGGCGACAGCCGGTGGCGCCTCGCGCTCAGCTCGCAGGCCGAACGCCGCGAGTGCCGCCACAAACGCGCACACGTAAGCAAGACCGATAAATCTCACACGCCCCTCCTCGTCCTCGCACGACGAACGATGCCGCTTTCTCCTTCAAGCCCCGCGTCCTCCGTGGACACCGTCCAACGATCACTTGTTCCGACGCGGTGGCATCAGGGTCGCGCTCTTCGCTCTCGGTGATAAGATTAGCTGGTGTATTAGACGCGAGTGACGGTCGAATGGTTCGACCCGTGATCGTTTATCGTGATCGACAACATTCTCACTGGGGTGCAACATGGGCCGAACGTGGATGCAGGCAGTGACGGCGGGCCTGATGGCTATGCCGCTTTGCGGACAGAATCTCGATGCCGCCGCAGAGCTCATGAAGAATCTGACCGAAGCACCGGGTCCTTCGGGCTTCGAAGAAGCCGTCCGAGAGATCGTGGTGCGGGAGTTCGACGAACTGGGCCTGGACGTCCAGTTCGACGGCCTGGGGTCGGTGCTCGCGAACGGCGGGTATGCGGCGGGCGGGCCCAGGGTCATGGTGACGGCGCACCTGGATGAGGTGGGCCTCATGGTCCAGCACATCACGCCCGACGGCTTCGTCCGAGTGAAAACGCTTGGCGGATGGCTTCGGCAAGCGCTGCCTGATCAGCGGTGGACCATTCTGGGCCGCCAAGGTCCGGTAACGGGAGTGAGCGGGATCCGGACGATCCATGTGACTCCGGGTTCGCAGCGGGATCGAGTCTGGTCGCTCGAGGAGACGTTTCTCGACCTTGGCGCCGCGTCGGCGGCTGAGGTAGAGGCGATGGGCGTGAGGCCTGGGGATGGTATCGCTCCCCAAAGCGACTTTGTCGTGCTTCCCAATCAGCGATACGCGGCAAAGGCGTGGGACGATCGGGTCGGGCTCGCCGTAATGCTGGTTGCTGCACGGCGGATCAGAGACGAGGGCATCCGGATCCCTGCAGACGTCGTTTGGGTTGCCACGACCCAGGAAGAGATCGGACTTCGGGGCGCCCAAACGGCGGTCGCACTCGCTTCGCCCGATATCGGAATTTCCATAGAGGCCGGAGTTTCGGCGGATTTTCCGGGGATCGGCCCCACCCAGGCTCAGGAACGCCTCGGAAGGGGTCCTGGAATCTTCCTCTTGGACAGCTCCATGATCCCGAACCGCAAGCTGAGTGACTTCTTCTTCGACGTCGCGAAGGATGCGGGCATCTCACTTCAGCCCGATGTCCTCACTGGGTACGGAGAGGACGGAGCGGAGATCCAGCGCTTCGATACGGGACGCCCATCGGTGAACATCACCGTCCCAACCCGTTACCTCCATGCGCACACCGGCATCATCCAGCGCTCGGACTTCGACCAAGCAGTCGAGTTGCTCTTGCAGGTACTCAGCCGCCTCGATCGCGAGACGGTGGCTAATGTCGCGAGTTTCCGGTAAGGCGTAAGGCTCTTGTTATCATCCGAAGCGCCATGTGGTCGTGACGAACTGCTCGCTCAGTTTGGCCAGATCGACATCTACGTCTTCGACCAACTCCTGCGAGGGCGAATCACACCTGGGATGAGGCTGTTGGATGCAGGATGTGGCGGGGGTCGCAACTCCCAATACCTGATGCGCTGCGGAGCCGACGTTTTCGGGGTGGATGCCGATCCGAGCCAAATCGATCGGATCCAGGCCGTTGCCGCACGGTTCGCTCCAAATCTGCCGGCCAGCAACTTCCGCGTCGGTCGGCTCACCGAGTTACCGTTTCCGGACGCCTATTTCAATGCAGTGGTCTGCAGCGCAGTCCTCCATTTCGCCGAGGACGAGCCTGAGTTCGAGGATATGGTCGCCGAGATGTGGCGAATCCTGAGCTCAGGCGGAATCTTCTTTGCCCGGCTGGCGTCGACCATAGGGATCGAGGACCAGGTCAGGCGTCTTGAGCATCGCCGGCATCGGCTACCCGATGGCACGGACCGATTCCTGGTCGACGAGGAATACTTGTTGCGGATTACTTCACAGCTGGGTGGCGAGCTGCTCGATCCGATCAAGACTACGGTCGTGCAGAACCTCCGGGCGATGACGACCTGGGTTCTCGGCAAGGCTGGGGAGGCATAGGGGGATAGATAGGCTAATCATGGACCGTCGTCACTTCACCCGTCTCGCGTCACGTGGGCTAGCACTCGGCATGGTGCAGCCCGCGCTCGGGATAGTTCGGCCTAGGCTCCGGCAGCCGCCCGACTTGCTGGTGGACGGGGACCGACTCAACCGAACGCTCACCGAGCTCGCCCGCTTCGGCGCCACGCCTGACGGAGGCGTCAGCCGTGTAGCTTATAGCGACGCCGACCTGGCCGCCCGGGAGTGGGTGGCGACCCTCATGGGCGACGCCGGGCTAGACGTCTCGGTCGACCTCGCAGGGAATCTCATCGGTCGCCAGCCCGGCTCCGACCCCGAGCTACCGCCCTTGCTGCTCGGATCGCACATCGACTCCGTGCCATCGGGCGGGAACTACGACGGACAGGTGGGCTCCATGGCCGCGCTGGAGGTGGCGACCACGCTGACCGACGTGGGCCATCGTACCCGCCACGGCCTCGAGTTCGTCGTATGGGCAAACGAGGAGGGTGGAAAAACGGGGAGCCGCGCCGTCTCGGGTGAGGTGGACCCAGCCGAGCTCGACGTCATGACAGCGAGCGGCTTTACGATCGGGGACGGCACGCTGCGCATCGGCGGCGACCTCGGCCGGCTGGAGGAGGCCCGACGAGAGCCCGGGTCGTTAGCGGCGTACTTCGAACTCCACATCGAGCAGGGCTTCGTCCTCGACCGCGCCGGCATCGACATCGGAGTGGTCGAGGGCATCGTAGGCATCAAGCGTTGGAACGTCACGGTGGAGGGCTTCGCCAACCATGCCGGCACCACGCCCATGAATCAGCGCAAGGACGCCATGGTCTCGGCGGCCCGCATGATCGAAGCCGTCAACCAGATCGCGCGCTCGACGCCGGGACGGCAGGTGGCCACGGTCGGCCGCGTGAACGCGGAGCCGGGCGCGCCCAACGTGATCCCCGGGCGGATCACGTTCAGCCTGGAGATCCGCGACCTGGAGATGTCCAAGATCGACGAGGTATTCGAGGCGATCCGCGGCGAGGCCACCCGATTGGCTGAAAGCGACGGGACGAGTGTGGGGTTCGAGCAGTTCTACACCAGTCGGGCCGCTCCAACGGCGCTGCCCCTCCGGGACGTCATCGAAGCCGAGGCCCAGCGACTGAGCCTCACTACGTTGCGCATGCCCAGTGGCGCCGGGCACGACGCGCAGAGCATTGCGCTCCTTGGCCCCGTAGGCATGATCTTCGTGCCCAGCTTGGAGGGGATCAGCCACTCGCCCCTGGAGAGGACGACCCCCGAGCACATAACGGCGGGCGCGAACGTCCTACTTCGCAGCCTGCTGGCCGTAGACGAGGGTGAGCTATAAAGCACGAACACGAAGCACGAATGGAAGGTCGCGGTCACTCGCTGGGACCGCGGAGTCGTATAACCCAAACGGAGGTGAGCGCCATGCTCGAGACCACCACCCGTCGCCGTTTCTTCGGCGGCGCCGCCGCGGCCACCTTTGGACTCCTCATGGCCCGCGACGGAGCTGGGTCGACGGCCACGTCGGCGGCCCAGCAGGAGGCAAGCCCGGAGACCCGGCTGCGTCGACTCGGAATCGAGCTGCCGCCAGCGCCACAGCCCGTCGCGACCTACGTACCCGCAGTAGTCGTGGGGAACATGCTTTATGTGGCAGGCCACACGCCGCGGCGTCCGGACGGGTCACCTGGCTATCAGGGCAAAGTCGGCGAAGACTTCACCGTCGAGGAGGCGTACGAGGCCGCGCGGGTTTCGGGCATCAACATCCTGTCCACGGTGCGCAACACCCTCGGGAGCCTCGACCGCGTCGTGCGTCTCGTTCGCACCTTCGGCATGGTCAACGCCGTCCCGGACTTCGGGCAGCACCCACAGGTGATCAACGGGTGCAGCGATTTGCTGGTCGAGATCTTCGGGCCGGACGCAGGCAAGGGTACGCGCGCGGCGGTGGGCATGGGCTCGCTACCGTTCGGGATGGCTGTGGAGATCGAGACGTTCTGGGAAATTCGAGGGTAGTCTCCGCTCAGCTCTCGAGCACCGCGATGTCGCGGTACAACTCCAAGGCCTCCGGATTGAGCAGGACGTCCTTGTTATGGACTTCGCGACCGTGCACGACATCGCGCACCGCTAGCTCGACGATCTTGCCGTTCTTGGTGCGCGGAATGTCGGCCACCTGCACGATTCTATCCGGCACGTGCCGGGGCGTCGTACCGCGCTGAATCTGGGCCTTGATCCGTTTCTCCAGATCCTCGTCGAGGTCGACGCCGTCGCGAAGCACGACGAACAGCACGATGCGCACGTCGCCGTCCCAGTCCTGACCGATGGCGAGGCCCTCGACGACCTCGTCCAGCTGCTCCACCTGATCGTAAATCTCCGACGTGCCGATACGCACGCCACCGGGATTCAGGACCGCGTCGCTTCGTCCGTAGACGACCATTCCGCCGTGTTCCGTGAGCGCCACGTAGTCGCCGTGACACCAGACACGGGGGAATTTCTCGAAGTAGGCGGCTTCATACTGACTTCCGTCGGTGTCGCGCCAGAAACCGACGGGCATGGATGGAAACGGTGCTCTACACACGAGCTCGCCCTTGGCGCCCACAACCGCGTTGCCGTCATCGTCGAACGAGGCCACGTCCATGCCTAGACCGATGCACTGAATCTCTCCCCGGTACACCGGCAGAGTCGGATTACCGAGTGCGAAGCATGAGATGATGTCGGTTCCGCCGGTAATGGACGAGAGGCAGATGCCCTTCTTGATGTGCTCGTACACGTAGTCGAAGCTGTCGGGCGCCAGTGGCGAACCGGTGGAAAGCATCGTGCGGACGGAGTCCAGCGAGTGACTGTTTGCGGGCTTCACGCCCGACCTTTGCAGCGCAGCGATGAACCTGGCCGACGTGCCGAAATGGGTCATTTGCGACTCGTCCGCGTAGTCGAAGAGCACGTCTATGCTGGGGTAGACGGGCGAACCGTCGTACAGCAGTAGAGTGGCGCCCGAGGCCAGTGCCGACGCCTGCCAGTTCCACATCATCCACCCGCAGGTCGTGAAGTACATCAAACGATCGCCACTACGGATATCGGAGTGCAGCTGGTGGTCCTTGAGATGCTGAATGAGCGTGCCCCCGGCCCCGTGCACCACGCACTTGGGTACGCCCGTCGTACCGGAGGAATACAGGATGAACAACGGGTGATCAAACGGCATCTGCTCGAATTTGATGTCTACGGGTGCGTAGCCCGCTGTGAACGCCTTTAGAGCGACGGCCTTCGGCACCCTCTGGATGTCAGGCACTGCCTCGGCGTAGGGAACGACGATCACCCTCTGCACGTCCGGAAGCTCCTCGAGCATTCGTGCTACGGGCCCCAGGGAGTCGTGTTGTTTGCCGTTGTACAAGTAACCGTCGGCGGTGAACAGCACTTTCGGCGCAATTTGACCGAAGCGACTCACCGCGCCACGCACACCGAAGTCAGGTGAGCAGGACGACCAAACGGCCCCCAAACTGGCGGTGGCGAGCATCGCCGTGATCGCCTCGGGCATATTGGGCAGATAACCGGCCACCCGATCGCCGCGGGAAACGCCGACGTCGGCGAGCGCCTGGGTGAGCACCGAAACGGTGTCGTAGAGCCGCGCATGAGACAGACTCCGACGCACCCGGTCCTCGCCCCAAAACACGATGGCCTCCGCGTCGTCCCTCCGCCGTAGCAGGTTCTCGGCGTAATTGAGCCGGGCCTCGGGAAACCATCGTGCCCCGGGCATACGGTGTTCCTTCTCGACCACCGTGTCGCCCTTGGTCTCGGCCACGATGCCGGCGAATCCCCACACGGCATCCCAAAACTGCTCCGGATACCGCACAGACCAGTGATGGAGGGATGGGTAGTCCACCGCCCGGGCATTCCAGGTTTGGTTCACGAACGCCGTGAAGCGCGTGATTTCGGCGGTAGCGATGCGCTCGGCGGAGGGCCTCCACAGAGCTTCACCCATGCCTGTCACTCCTCCACCTGTATCGAGGGCTTCGTATCACGGCGTCGCGATTGCTGAACACGAGGCCAAGGTGCACGTTCGCCGTTCGCCCATGCAAGAACGAAGGCCATCCTCTGCACATCAAAGCCGGCCAAAATCCTCAACCACTCGAGAGCGCTTTGTGATAGCGTATAGGGTGGGCGTGGTTCGCACTTCTTCGACAGGACGGTGACCGGTGACCGGTGAGGAACAATCTAGTTGTTGCCCTCTTGGGGCTCGTGATTGTGGGGGCGTTGCTCGCTAGGTCGCGCGAGGAATCAGCCATAAGCGGTGGCACGTTCTTGGTGTACGACGTCGGTGGCTCGGCCATGCGACTGACGTTCTCTTCCACCGACGGAGACGGATTCAGCACCCGCGTCGAGTACGCGGATGACAACGGAGCGTTCGGAACGGACGAACCTCCGGCTACGCCGGGCGACGTCGTCGATGCTCGCATGCAAACGGCTGATGGACGAATCTTCGAATTGGACTCGCTCGGACCGTTGTGGGTGCCACCGAGCGATGTTCAGGAGGGTGGGAACGCCAACGGCACTCGCATCGGCGAGGTTCGCCATTGGGAAAGCTGGGACGTCGGCGTCGTGACGGCCAGCGTCGGCATGGACATGGCGCTCAGGGGAGAGTGGTACTACGACACGCGGACCGGCTTCCTGGTCGGAGGCACAAAAAGCACGGCGGTATCGGCCCCAGGTCAGGAGTTCGTCTTCACTCTGACGGACAGCAACCTCCCCGATCTGGGTCTCCGTTAGCCAGATCGCGGGTCGGCGGATCGATACGTCCTGCGTTTGCAAAGCAAACTTCACTCCCTTGCCAGAGCACCATCGCATAGCGATGATGGACCGGATTCAGCCGCCCTGGATGGCCCTCGGGTCGCCTCCTCGACCCGCCCGCGCCTCTCCCCAGACGAGGAGCATGGATTGATGATCACGCTCGAGAAGCTCACGGTGGGCGTTGCTCTTATACTTATTCCCCTCCTAGGAGCTTGCGCGGGATCGGACGCCGGCGAGGCCGGCGTGCCGACGTTCCAAGCCGATCCCGACTGGCCACAGCTCCCGGCGGACTTCGAGTGGGGACAGGTCATCGGGATCGCCACGGACTCCCGAGGGCACGTGTGGACTTCGAGCCGCAGCCAGGTCGCCGAGTGGGATGCAGCGGGCAACCTCCTGCAATCATGGAATGCCTCGGGTCCGGACCGGAACTGGAGTACGATCCATGGGCTGTTCATCGACCACAACGACTTCGTGTGGACGAATGCCCGCGAGAGCGACATGACCCTCAAGTTCACGATGGACGGACAGCACGTCATGACCATCGGCCGATTCGACGAGACCGGCGGTAGCAACGATCCGACGTTAATGGGACGACCGGCCGAGATCTGGGTCGACCCGGTCGACAATGAGGTGTTCGTCGCAGACGGCTATGGAAACCGGCGCGTCGTCGTCTTCGACGGCGAGACGGGAGAATACCTGCGCCATTGGGGAGCGTACGGCGAGAGGCCGGACGACGACTACCAACCCGACCGGATGTCTGGGGAGCCGTCCCGACAGTTCCGGACACCGCATGGGATCGCTGGCTCACGGGATGGCTTCATCTACGTCGCGGACCGGGCCAACAACCGCATCCAGGTCTTCCGTCAGAACGGCGAGTACGTGATGGAGAACATCCTCCGGCCGCTCTGCGCACCGGAGGGCCAGCCCGCGGTGCCAGGCTGCGCGGGATCAGCGGCTTTTTCGGTCGGCTTCTCACCCGACGACGCCCAGACCTACCTTTATGTGGCCGACGGGGGATCACACGTGATCATCGTGCTCAGGCGCGCCGACCTGGAGAGGGTCGATGAGTTCGGCGGCCCCGGGAGGGGCACGGGTGAGCTAGGGCGGCCCCACAACCTGGCGGTGGATCCGCAGGGCAACATCTTCGTAGCTGAGGCCCAGGGTCCCTGGATCTTCGATGCCCAGGGGGACAGCGCACGGGCCGGGTTCCGGGCTCAGAAATTCACACTCATGGGCGCGGGCGCGCCCTAGTTGCGCTGGCACCGCCCCCCTTCCGATCCTCTCTAGGCCGTAGCTCCTACTTCGAGGGGCCGGTCACCATATGCAGGTGACGCCACATCAGGGTGCGACGCTCCCTCCGGAGACCGCCGAGCGACGAGGAAGGCAAGGAGATAGGCGGTGATCGCCACTAACGTCATGGCGCGGAACCCGAGCGCCATCGAGAAGAACTCGGCCAGGCCGCCGACTACCGCGCCGAGGAGATTCCAGCCAAAGGCCAGGTCCGCGGCGGGTCGCACCTTGAAGCGCGCCGCGAAAATGAGCGAGGCGAAAATGACAGGTGCTGCCATGTAAAGGACGACAGCGCGAGGCGTGTTGGTGGATCCGTGCGCAGCAAAGCTTCAAGGGGGATGGCGTAGGTGGTGAGCAGGGCTATCACCAGTCCGACTCCGGCCAGCGCCCATGGAACGGGCTTCAACTGCATGACCACGGTTCCGATGAGGATCGTGAACAGGATCGCTCCGAAGACGACCGCCGACGTCAACCAGATCGCGCCCCACAGTAGATTCATGGCCGTGACGAACTTCGTCTCGATCAGGAGGAAGGCGAAGCCGTACAGGAACATCTCGATGTCGCCGCCGCGGCGGCGCAGCAATCCTGCCCGCATGTCCGGCGACACGGCGAGGATGGCGAGGGCACTCCCCTCCAGTCGGGCGTGCAGGCCGCTCGTCGCGGCCGGGAGGCCACCTCGCTCCCAAATGGTCCAGATTATGAAACATGGAACGCAGTGCGAGAAGGTAAAAGCCTTTTTCGCACGGCCCCCTGATGCTTGCGTGAGGCCCTTGTTGACCACCCTGGTCTGTCCCCTCACGTTATGCCGACCCGCTTCAATCTTTCTTCGAGGTCAGACCCATGCGAAGCATCCTTAATTCGACTCCAGCCCTACTCACCGTCACCGGCCTCCTGATCTGGACGCCGGGAGCGACCGACGCCCAACAACTGGCCACAGACGACCCCGTCCTCCAGGGGATATGGGACGAGGCGATGAACAACTCGGAGTTCGAGACCCTGGCCCAAGCGCTTCTCGACTCGATCGGTCCGCGCCTTACGGGGTCACCCGGCATCGAGGCCGCTCAGGACTGGGCGACCCGGATGCTACGAAGCTGGGGCGTCGAAGCGCGCACCGAGCAGTATGGCACGTGGGAGGGCTGGGAACGGGGCCCGAGCCACGTCGACCTGATCGAACCGCGCGTCCGTTCGCTCGAGGGTAGGATTCTCGCGTGGAGTCCGGGCACGGATGGGCGCCCACTCGAAGGAGGCGTGACCTACCTGCCGGGGATTCGCTCGCCTGCAGACTGGCAGTCGTTTCTCAGCACCGTTTCCGGCAAGTGGGTGATGTTGTCGGCCCCTGAACCGACGTGTCGGGCCAACGAGCAGTGGGCCGAGTTCGCGATGCCGGGATCCGCTCGAAGGATGGCCGAGGCACGGTCTATCGCGCAGCGGGATTGGAACCGAAGCCTACAAGCGACCGGCTCTCAAGACACGCGGCGTCGTGATCTGCACGCCCAACTCGAGGAGGCAGGCGCGGCAGGCATCATCACCTCACAATGGCCGGGCTCATATGGGACCACTCGTGTGTTCAACGCCTACAATCGTGAGGCACCCACGTTCGAACTCTCCTGCGAGGACTACGGGCTCGTGTACCGCCTCGCCGCCAACGGTCAGGAGCCCGTGCTGCGCCTGACCGCAGAGGCGGAGAGCCGCGGGGAGGTTCCGGTCTTCAACGTGATCGGTGAGATCCGTGGAACCGACCTTCCGGACGAGTACGTCATGCTTTCGGCGCACTACGATTCGTGGGAGAGCGGCTCGGGCGCAACCGACAACGGGAGCGGCTCAGTGCTGATGCTCGAGACGATGCGCATCCTCAGCGCCGTCTATCCGAACCCCAAGCGCACGATTCTGATCGGGCTCTGGAGCGGCGAGGAGCAGGGCCTCAACGGCTCACGCGCCTTCACCGAGGATCACCCCGAGGTGATCGAGGGACTGCAGGCCTTGTTCAACCAGGACAACGGGACAGGACGGGTCGTGAGACTCGGGGCCCAGGGGTTCACCCAGGCCGGCGGTTCACTCGCCAAGTGGCTGTCTCAGGTACCTGCCGAGGTATCCGGCCACGTGACCCTCGACATCCCCGGGAGTCCGGGGGGCGGCGGCTCCGACTACGCGTCCTTCGTGTGCCACGGAGCACCGGCATTCAACCTGGGAGCGCTTTCCTGGGACTACAGCTCACACACCTGGCACACGCACCGCGACACCTACGACAAGCTCGTCTTCGACGACCTGAAGAACAACGCGGTCCTCGCGGCGACCCTCGTCTACATGGCGTCCGAGGACCCGGAGCGCGTTAGCCGAGAGCGCCGGACGGTGATCACAGACCGAGATGGTGGTCCCGCCCAGTGGCCGACTTGCACGCCGTCCACCCGGAACTCTAGAAACAGTCCGCGAATGTGAGTCGGCCAGAGAGTGACAATGGACCATCTCACCGAGACACACATCACGGAGCTCCGCGCCGAGCTGGAACGGCAACTCGTGAAGCTCGAAAAAAGTATGACGGTGACGGATGAGGCCCTGAAAACGGTCGAGCTCGATCAAGGTGCCGTGGGGCGGCTGTCCCGCATGGATTCCCTCCAGAATCAGAGTATGGCGAAGAACCTCCGGGAACGGGAACTCGTCAGCCTGGCTCTGATACAGGAGGCTTTGCGACGCCTGGACAACGACACGTACGGCGTCTGCACCGAGTGCGGCGGCCGAATCGTGGCGGAGCGCCTGTTGGTGTTCCCCGAGTCAGCCACGTGTGCGTCCTGCAGTGACTGACGTGTCTGGTCACAACATCTCTCGGACTGAACCCCCGCTCGGGTCATCGCGGGTCAAAGACCCGTTGCGCCGGTGCGGATAACCTCAGCCGGACACGCGCACCCTGATGATACGATCCAACTCCGGAAATCGGGTGTCGAGGTACGCGTTGCCACTCTCCACGAGGCTGGCTTGGTTGCCCGCCGGCACGCCACCCCCGGATTCCTCTCCATATCCAGAGTAGATCGAGTCCACGGCGGACTCCAGTGCCGCGCTCGGAACCACGAGGCTGGGCGGGCAAGCCGGGTGCGAATAACAGTACCGCAGCTACCGCCACGACGACCGGCGGTGTTCTGGAATTCAAGAGAGATCCTCCTGGTCGCGATCGTATGAAATGATGTTCTCCCACTCGCTGGCGTCTGAACGGGCCACTACCGCCACCACTGGCTCGGTGTCACTCAGGTTGAACACCTCGTGTGGCACGCCGGGCTCGATGTAGATGAAGTCACCGGCTTTGTTCTCGATCACCTTCCTACAGCCCGGCCCGTACTCGTGGCGTACCCGGCCGTGCAAGATGTAGAGCATCACCTCGAAACCGTCGTGAATGTGTGCGTAGGCTACGCCTTGGGGTGGAATGGTTGCGACATTCATGGAGAGCTTCTTCGAACCCACGTTCTTCCCCGACATCCCGGGCTTGTAGCGGATGTTGTTCCAGGACCTACAATCATCGCTGTCCCGGATCACGTGGATCCCTTCTCCCCCCTCCACGAATTTCGTCAAATCGACGTCCGTCTCAGATCGGAGTTCCGGTGCCGGCATTGGTGGGCTCCTCGAAAGCTTGTCGGCTCGTGGCCAGATGAACGCTGGCCTCATGATACGGCACGCCAGGCATGCGCGCACCGTGCACCGGGCCCTATGCAGAGCCAGCAACTATTCAGAGCCGAAGGCTACGCCGGCCTGCCGCACTGATCTCGACTCCACGACCCGCGGAATGAGGGCTCAGCTGCCGCAAAGACACAGAATGCTTAGGATAGGTCTCGAGGAAACCACGAGTGTCACTGCGCGATTGGGTGGATATGAGAACGAGACCCAGTGTGATCCTGATCAGGGAATGGGAAGGACAGCTGTCGGGCAGCGGTTGCTGTGGACGCGTGGCAGGCGACTTCCTGAAGACACCCGCTGGAGAGCCCACGTTTCCGGAACGTCGGGCGTGCATGGAGGCGATGGCGCCCTTGTCCCGGACATTGAGAGAGAGATTCGGCGAGGCGATCGAGCTTCAGGTCTTGGATCCGCGGAATCCCGCCCTGTTATTTATGCTTGTCAGGGACTTCTGGGCCTTTAGCGTCGGGATCGTCGAAGCCCTGAAGACGATTGGATGGCTCCCGATCCAGGCAGTGGTAGTGAGCGGTCGGCTGTTGTCCCGTGCGGAATGGCCGGATCCGGACGAGATGGTTCAGATTCTGGAGGACGCGCTCTCCGAGGGCGTCCTCCAGCCTGGCTGAGTTTCCGGCAACGACTCGGTTCGCTCACCCTGTCTTAGAGGTCGTGGCACGGTGGATCACTGAGTTCAACGACCCTATGATCCATGCTCCAGACTCGGATCAAGGTCGAAGCGATCGAGATTCATGACCTTGTCCCACGCAGCCACGAAGGCACGCACAAACGCCTGCTGCGAGTCGTCACACGCATAGACCTCCGCGAGGGCTCGGAGCTGGGAGTTCGAGCCGAACACCAGGTCGACGGCGGTACCGGTCCACCTGACCTCACCCGTCCCGTGATCGCGTCCCTCGAACACGCCTTCGGAAGTGGTGGACGCCTGCCACGTCGTACTCATGTCGAGCAGGTTCACGAAGAAATCCTGGGTCAACGTCTCTGGCCGCTCAGTGAAGACGCCGAGTTCGGACTGCCCAACGTTGGCATTCAAGACGCGGAGGCCACCGACCAGCACCGTCATCTCGGGAGCGGTTAGCGCCAGCTTATGCGCCCGATCCACCAACAGCTCCGCCGCCGGTCTCTCGTGCCCGTTTGCGAGATAGTTGCGGAACCCATCTGCGGTCGGTTCGAGCACGGCGAATGAATCCACGTCGGTTTGCTCCTGCGCCGCGTCCGTGCGCCCCGGAGAGAAGGGAACCTGAGCGTCGTGTCCGGCGTTCTTCGCAGCTTGCTCGACGGCTGCGCACCCGCCCAGAACGATCACGTCAGCGAGCGAGACCATCTTGCCGTCGGACTGCGAGCTGTTGAAGTCCTCTTGAATCTCCTCCAGGGTCCGCAGAACCCTCCCTAGTTCGGCCGGCTGGTTGACTTCCCAATCCTTCTGCGGTGCGAGGCGAATGCGTGCCCCGTTCGCTCCACCGCGCTTGTCGGTGCCACGGAACGTTGCCGCCGATGCCCAGGCGGTCGAGACCAGTTGGGAAATGGACAGTCCTGACTCGAGGATCTTGCCCTTGAGGGCAGCGATGTCTTGCTCCCCAATCAATTCATGAGTGATGTCGGGGACGGGGTCTTGCCACAACTGGGACTCGGCAGGCACCAACGGGCCGAGACACCGCGTGCGGGGCCCCATGTCCCGGTGCGTCAGCTTGTACCACGCTCTGGCGAAGGCGTCTGCGAACGCCTCCGGGTTCTCGTGGAAACGCTTCGAGATCGGCCCATAGATCGGGTCCACCTTCAATGACAGGTCCGTCGTGAGCATCGTGGGGGCGTGCGTCTGCGACGGATCGTGAGCATCCGGCACGGTACCCACCGCAGATGCATCCGTCGGAGTCCACTGCGTCGCACCGGCAGGGCTCTTCACTTGCTCCCACTCGTAGCCGAACAGGTTGTCGAAGAAGTTGTTGTCCCACTTCGCCGGCTCCGTGGTCCATGCGCCCTCCAACCCGCTACTGATCGTATCGCCGGCTTTGCCGCTGCCATAGCTGCTGTTCCAGCCAAGGCCTTGCTCCTCGACGTTGGCAGCCTCGGGTTCGGGACCCTTGTACTTCTCATCGGCAGCACCATGGGTTTTGCCGAACGTGTGTCCGCCGGCAATGAGCGCAACCGTTTCCTCGTCGTTCATCGCCATGCGAGTGAACGTCTCTCGGATGTCCCTGGCTGCAGCGAGCGGATCCGGATTACCGTTCGGCCCCTCCGGATTGACGTAGATCAGGCCCATCTGAACGGCGCCCAGGGGACTTTCGAGTTCCCTGTCGCCGGTGTAACGCTCGTCTCCAAGCCACGTGGTCTCGGGCCCCCAGTAAATGTCTTCTTCCGGCTCCCAGACGTCCTCGCGCCCGCCGGCAAAACCGAGCGTCTTGAATCCCATCGACTCCAGGGCACAGTTGCCCGTGAAGATCATCAGGTCGGCCCACGAGATCTTCCGGCCGTACTTCTGCTTGATCGGCCAGAGCAACCGGCGCGCCTTATCGAGATTCACGTTGTCGGGCCAACTGTTGAGGGGCGCAAAGCGTAGTGTCCCAGAGGCCGCGCCACCGCGGCCGTCGCCGATGCGGTACGTGCCTGCGCTGTGCCACGCCATCCGAATGAAGAGCGGCCCATAGTGACCGTAGTCGGCCGGCCACCAGTCTTGCGACGTCGTCATCAACTCATCGATGTCCTTCTTCAGTGCCCCAAGGTCGAGTGTCTTGAACTCCTCGGCGTAGTTGAAATCCGTGCCCATTGGATCCGACAGGGGAGAGTTCTGCTGGAGAGTCTTCAGGTTCAACTGATTCGGCCACCAGTGTTGGTTCGCCGTGACCCCGACCGCCGTGTGTCTATGAGGTCCGCCCAGCACTGGGCATTTGCCTTCGGTCGCCATGTCTTCTCCAATCGATTAGCGGGTTTCTTTTCAACCACTGCCGCCACGGCTCAGTCCACCGCTGGCACCTGCATGTAACGCTCCATAGGACGATGACGCCAGCCCACGAAATCGCTCTAGAGCCGGTCTGGGTACTCTAGAACCGGTATGTGTAGTTCGCCTTGATCGAGGCACCGCGTGAGAGCGTGATCAGTTCACGCTCGTTCGGGCTGGCGAGAAGCGACGCGTACTGCCAGTTGTGCGAGTAGACGAGGTAGACATCGTTACCCGGCTTCACGATCCAGCGCAGTCGTGCGAACAACCCCACGAGCTCGCTCTGGTCATCGTACTGCACCTGATCGGCGTGGCGGTCGCCCACACAGCCTCGTCGATTCGACCGTCGAGGTCGATGTCCCCCGTGAGGGCGTGGGCCACGAGCGACGCCGGCGCGGCAGGGACCGCCCCGTCGCTCGCGTCGTTGCCAATGGCCTGTTAGCCAAGCAGCGGGCACCTTGACACGGCCGAGAGAAGCACAACTGCAGAGAGGATCACAGCGTGTGTCGAGCGTCGCCTTCGGGTTGGGTCCATCGGAGTGTCGGGGCCACGCCAGTCGGCGCAGAAGCGGATACAACAAGGACACGCAGCGGGGGCCCGTTGTTGCGAATCGCCGCAAGCCACAGGGCGGAGTAATCACGGCCTAGGGTCCGGAGAGATCGGGATCTCCTAAGCTACTGGCGGTTCCGCTCAGAGAGGCCAGAACCAGGGGATCAAGAGCGTGCCCAGGACCCAGAATATGAGGTTGAGCGGGGCGCCCACACGAACGAAGTCCTTGAACCGGTACTGGCCCGGCCCATAGATCATCGTATTGGTCTGATAGCCGACCGGCGTCATGAAGCTCGACGAGGCCGCGAAAATGACGGCGAACATGAAGGCACGCGGGTCTACGTCGAGCGCTTGCGCGGTGGTGATCGCGATCGGGAGTAACAGCGCCACGGTGGCGTTGTTCGACATCACTTCCGTCAGCAGCATGGTGGCGCCGAAGAACGCAGCCAGCAGCGCGAGTGAACCGAACTCCCCCACGCTGTCGATCATCCCGTTCGCCAGCATCGTCGAAGCCCCAGTCTTTTCCATGGCAGCGCCCAGCGAAAGCATGCCCGCAAGCAGGAAGAGCACGTTCCACTCAATCGCCCCGTAGGCCTCCTCCGTCGAGACGCAGCCGCTCAGCACCATCATCAAGGCGCCGGTGGCTGCGGCAGCCACGATCGGCAGTAGCCCTGTTGCCGCGACCACGACGACCGCGACCACGATTGCGACCGCCTTGCTGGCCCTGCGCCAGTCGAAACGGGGGATCCCGGCTCTGGACACCACCAAAAACACACGCTGCTGGGTGAGATGCTCGATCTGGTCGTTCGGTACGTCGATGAGCAGCGCGTCACCCGGCATCAGCGTGATGTTCTCGAACTGGCTATGCCTGAGCGTTCCGTGATGCCGGATCGCGAGCACCGAGGCTCCGTAGTTTGCTCGTAGACGCGACTCCGCGAGGGACTTCCCGGCCAGCGGTGAGCTGGGCCCCACCACAGCCTCGACGAGTCTGGTATCGGTGGATTGAAGATGCTCGTCCCGCCACTTCATACTCATTCCGAAGGTCACTCCGACGCGGCCCTTCAGCTCGTTGATCGTGCGCAGATCGCCTTGGATGCGAAGCACGTCGCCTTCGCAAAGGATGGTCTCGGGAGTCGGCCGCAGAGTGTCCTCGCCCCGTAGGATCTGGAGAACGTCGATATTGAGCTCTTTCACCAGCGGCGCCGATGCCAGCGCATGGCCGACCGACTTCGATTCGGTTTGCAATACGAGGTCGGTCAGGTAGTCGCCCAAACCGAAGCTCGTCGTCAAATCGCCCTGCCCGCGGTGGTCGGGAACGAGCCTTCGGCCCAGCGTCATCATGTAGGCGATGCCCACGGCGAAGAAAATCACGCCCAGCTTGGTGAACTCGAACATGCCGAAGGCCTGAAGGCCTGCCTGCTCGGCGATCGAGCTCGCCAGGATGTTGGTCGACGTGCCGAGCACCGTACACATGCCGCCGAACATGGAAGCGAACGAGAGAGGCATCAGCAGCTTCGAGGGGCTGGTCTTCGCTCGCCGCGCGACGACGATCACGACCGGGATCAGGATCGCCACCGCAGCGGTATTGTTCAGGAACGACGACAACACGCCGACACCCACCATCAGCACGAACAGCATCAGCCCCGAGCTGTGGCGCGCCAGTCTTCCGAGCGCTTTACCGACGAAGTTCACCGCGCCGCTCCGGAACATCCCGGCGCTGAGCACGAACATCGCGCCGACCGTAACGGTGGCGGTGTTGGCGAATCCAGCCAGCCCCTCCGCAGGCGTGAGCACACGGGAGGCGAGCAGCACGATCATGACGAGAATTGCCACGATGTCGGTGGAGAACTTCTCTGTGACGAAGAGGACCACCGCACAGACCGTCAGGCCCAACACGAACGCGATTTCCCACGTCATTTCCGGCTCCTCCCTCGCTCATCGCGGCACGTTCGGTACGGAAAATCAGACCGGAAGGAGTATCGTATCCGCCCTAAATACGGGCAAGCGACACGGTCCGACTGAAACTATTGAGGTCCCGTCCTGTTCCAATATTCGATCGACCGATCAAGCGGCTTCTCGGTAGTAGTGACTGAGGATGCCGCCCAACCGCTCGCGTCGGGCAACCGACCCTGAGGCGAGTTCTGGAACCCCATCGATCAGCCGGTTGCGGATACCTTGGTGGCACCGCTCCAAGTGATAATGCTCCACGTAGCTCGCAATCGCTCGCCGCAAGTGCCGCTCACCGAGCAAGACGATCCGGTCGAGGCACTCCGACTTGATCGAGAGGACGAAGCGATGAACCTCAGAAATCCGGCGAGTGCCAGAGTTCGAGCTTTGGAAATCTTGGCACGAACGCAGGGTATGTTCACCGACGTTAAGCACGTCGAGATACACCGAAGCCCCGCCGAGATCGAAGAGGAACTCCTGCAGAAGCTAGGTGCCCTGAACCTACCCCTATCCTGCTGAAATCTTGTCGTCAAACGACTGGGAAAACAGGGGGTAGCGAGAGGTATATCACTTCCCGGTTTCGCATACCCAAACGGGACCATCCGATATCCGAACGACCTCAAACAGTACTGCTATCAATTCAGTCATTCGTACAGGGTACTACCCCGTGCTCCAACCCCGTTTTTTGGGGCACCTAATGATGCGATTTCATGATGATATCTACTAACGTCACTCCCTGAATGAAGACCAGAAGAACCAGAAGAATATTTGTCAGTACGAGCGATCCCATGTCTACCTCCTATGGTGACTTCAAATTTTTGCAGAAATTTTTGGGGGTCTGGGACTCCTGCTCAATTTGAAATTCGAAAATCCCCTGCGCAAAACAGGGCTTATAGATCAGGCGGTGGGCCTGGTGGAAGGGGGAGGTACTGAGGAGGGCTAGTTGTTCGCCCTTCGCCATTCGAGTTCAAAGGCTTCGGCGCAGGTCTCGCCGTCATCTGTTCCAGACAGGCGGTTTCTCTCCACAATATAAACAAATGAGGTGCGCCACGTGGTTGCCATTTGCCAGTGTTCGTCAAAAGTGGCTGTGCCAGACAACCCGACCCCCGCAGGCACCACCTCTTCGCGGTATTCCACGGTAATTGACTGAGCGAACGTGATATTGTCTCCATCCGCTATCAAGTTCACCATGCAATACAGGTACCCTAACTGCGGGTCAGTATCCAACTTTATACCCGTCCTCAGAAGCCCTAGCTCAAAAGCAGTCTCAAGCTCCTGAGTGTACTGTGCTTCGCTCTTCCCTTCGATGAGGTCATCCCAAGTTACGGACGCTAAATGACTCATCGTGGTGAGACCCTTCAGAGGATTTCTCTGAGCCACCCCATCCACGGGCACCTAGAGCATGACTAGGGCTAGAGCTACTGTGGCCAAGAATCTCATCGGACCATCCTCTGCTCGAAGTGTTCTCGCAACGTAGTAGCCTGACCGGACGCGCAAAACACTGTCGGCATCTAGGAGTGAGGTGTAAATCTAGCGAGCTGTTAGGGCATTACTTTCCAGGGGTATGGGACAGATGACAGAAGACATCAAGCAATTCGCCAGGTGGAAAATATGTCTGATGTAAAAGGAATAGCCAGCAGTTTTTTTGAAGCTTCCGAAACCGGTGAAGGTTGGGATGGTTGTAAAGATTATTGTTTAGAGAATGCATCTTTTTCTTCCCATGCAGAGCCCTTATTGGAGGTGAGGACTATTGAAGCTTATGCCGATTGGATGCAGGGAGTTTGCAGTATTTTTCCTCATTGTAATTATGAAATTAAATCGCTTACAGTTGATGAAGAGAACAAGCATGTCTCATTCTTTGCTGTATTTTCGGGAACACACACAGGCGAAGGTGGGCCTATAGATCCTACAGGTCTAAATGGGACGATTGACTATGTCTATGCATTGGAATTTTCTGAAGACAAAATCAAGCATTTAACAA
>CAUZAE010000014.1:0-31081 GCA_963577685.1 Gemmatimonadales bacterium UBA6960
CCCGAGTAATGGAGAGGTGGGCGGTGTGTTCCACTTACGCCGCCCCTATGGAGTCAGCGATCTACGGGTGCGCCTCGCTCCCGTCGACCTGGCCTTGGTGAACCGGGTGGCGGTAGGATTGCACCTCGAGGGGGCCTTGCGCATCGATTTGACCGCAGACGGCCGACTGGACGAGGGCATCTATTTCGCCGCCGAGTCGACGTACCCGGATCCGGACACGGAGGACTCTCGCGTGGTGCTGGAGGGGCGTGTCTTCGACGTTGGCGGTGAGGTGCGAATGTCCCTGGATGGAGAGCTGGAGCCCCTCTCGATCGCGGGACTGTTCGGGGAGGACTCGCCGCTCTCTCGCCTCGGCGTAGTTAGGGGCACGGTTCACGCCGAGGGTCCAGCCTCGTCGGTTGTTCTCCAGGCTGATTTGATTACCGAGGGAGGTGAGCTCACACTGGAGAGCAGCTTCGACGCGCGGGCCCCACTGGCTTCGTACCGGCTTCAGGGTGAAGCTGGGGACTTCGATGCCCGTGAGCTGGCACCGGCGCTGCCGGAGGGTACCGTCCTGACGGGGTCGATCGATCTCCGAGGGGAGGGGGGAGATCTCAGAACTGCGGAGCTGTTCGGCGACGTCAGCCTTTCTGACTCGCGCCTCGGGCAGTTGGCGGTGGACACCACAGCGATACGTCTTCGCATCTCGGAGGGGGTCGTCATTGTGGAGGCGATTCAAGGGCTGATCGGTGGTGTGACGGTAGAGGGATCCGGACGACTCGCCACCGCCGGGGAGGGGGCTGAGGAAGGGCTGGAGTTACGTTTTGAGACGGACGACGTCGAGGGTCTCCGCCCACTCTGGCTGGGACCAAATGTGATCGCCCAGGACACACTATCCGCCCTGTTCCGCGAGATTCTGGCCTTTGACGGGATCGATCCGGATACGTTGCCCGCCCTGGCCGACGTCCAGACGACAGGGAGGATGACGGGGAGGATGACTCTTTCGGGCTCCCTCACGTCGCTCGTGGTAGCCGGAGAGGCTCGGCTGGACGGTGCCCGATATGGTGGCAGTTTGGTCGACGAGGCCGAGGTCACCTTCGGTGCCACAGGGCTCATGACCTCCGATCGGGAGATTCGGACCCAGATCGATGCGAGCTCTATCCGGATATTGGATCGAGCCTTCGACTCGGTCTCGGTGCGCTTGGACTATCGTGGCTTGGAGGGCGCTGTCGACTTCTTGCTGGTGAGGGCGGACGACGAGAATTATCGAGGTCGCCTCGTATTCGAGCGGGGAGACTCCGTTCAGACGCTTCACGTAGACGAGTTGGCCCTCACCTTTCCCGATGAGCGATGGAATCTGGGCGGACCAACGAGCATTGCATGGGATTCTGACGGCCTCACGGTCAGTGACTTTCGCCTGATCCGCCCTGGCGTCGGCGGCATGCGCGTTCGCGCTGACGGGCGTTTGCCGTTTCAGGGTGAGGCAGACCTTGCGCTGGACGTCCAGGGACTCGACATGAGCCGGGTCGCTCATGTGCTTCAGTTGAACGAGCGTCTCGAGGGGGTTGTCAATCTGAATCTTCGGGTGACCGGGGACGATGCAGAGCCGGTGATGGCGGCGACCCTCGCGATGACTGACTTCCGGTACCGGGACTACGTGTTCGACCAATTCGATGGCGTGGTGGATTATTCGGAGCGTCGAGCCACGGGCGATGTCGAGCTTTGGAAGGACTCCGTCCGCGTCCTTACACTGAGTGGAGAGTTACCCCTGGATCTGACCTTCCACCGGGTGGACGAGCGCCTTCCCGACGAGACGATCGATCTCCAAGTGATCGCCGAGTTCCTGCCGCTCTCTCTGCTCATGGTGCCGTTCGACGCCTACCAGGACGTGGAGGGGACGATCTCCGGACGAGTGACGCTGGGAGGCACGACCGAGAATCTCGCGCCGACGGGTAGCCTGACGGTAGATGAAGCCGGTGCGTTACTCAGAGGGCTCGGGGTGCGACACCGGGACATCAATGCCACGCTTGATTGGTTCCCCGACGGGAGGGTGGAGGTGGACGCGACGCTTCGGGCCGTCGGCACAGCGAGCGTCCAGGGTACGATCGCCCTCACACCGGCGTCCGATCCGGACTTCGATCTCGACATACAACTAGACGGCTTTCAGGCCATGAACCGCCGCGACGTGACGGGCGTCCTGAGTGGCGACGTCCAGTTGCAAGGGTCGTACCGCCGCCCCGTCGTTTCGGGCGACCTTTTCGTGGATGAGGGGACGATCTTCGTAGATGAATTCCAGCGTTTGACCGCGGTCGTGGATCTCGCCGATCCCGCCTTCGAAGTCGTGGATACGACGGTCGTCGATCTTCGCCCTCTGCTTGGAGGCCAGAATCCGTTCCTGCGCAACATCCGCATGGAGAATATGAACCTGACGGTCCAGCGCGACAGCTGGATCCGAAGCGATGGCGTGAATGTCGAGCTCGACGGTCAGCTCCAGGTATTGTATGACAGGCAGACCCAGGACCTGGCGCTCGTAGGTGCCCTCGAGGCCGTCCGTGGATCGTATGAGGCCTTTGGCCGGCAGTTCCAGGTGGATGGTGGAACGATGCGCTTCCTGGGTACGCCGGGCATCAATCCGGACCTCGACATCACGGCGAGTAACCGTATCCGCTCTGCGCAGGGGGAGCGGTTCACGATCACCGCGGCGGTTACCGGGACGCTTGTCTCCCCGCGGGTCGGTTTGACGAGCGACGAGGCAGGGCTCACCCAGGACGATCTCCTCAGCTATCTGTACTTCGGCCGACCGACGTATGCGCTCACGTCCGGTCAGAGCCAAGCTCTGGGAACGAGGGATGCGATTCTCGGCTCGGTCGGCACTTTCACACTGCGGCAATTCAGCAACCAACTGGGCGCGACTGCCCAGGGGTTGGGGCTGGGGTTCGACTACGTGTCCATTTCGCAGCAGGATTTGGGGGTGTTCGGTGGCAGCAACCTCGTGGGTGCACTCGAAACAACGGTGGTCGAGACCGGCTTCTACATGGCCGACGATTTTTTCCTGACGCTCCTGTTCCGACCCTGGGCGACCGCAGGCGCCGGTGCCTCGTTTCCTGGGATCCGACTGGAGTGGGCAGCGGCAAACGATTACACGATTGAGACGTACATCGAGGATCGCTTTTTCAGGGGGCGGGTCATGGAGTTCGGCGATGTCGGCTTCGAGAGCGCGAAGGGGCTCGGGCTCTTCATCTTCCGCGACTGGGTGTACTAGCATCCTTTGAACTCCAGCCGAGTCTTTGGTATCCTGAAAGGCTATGGCTGAAGAATTCCTTGTCGTCCGTGGTGCTCGGGAGCACAATCTCCGGGACATCGATATAGAGCTCCCCCGGGGGGCACTGGTCGTCATAACCGGATTGTCGGGTTCGGGAAAATCGTCGCTCGCCTTCGACACGATCTACGCCGAAGGGCAACGGCGGTACGTGGAGTCTCTGTCGGCGTATGCCCGCCAGTTTCTTGGCCTCATGGAAAAGCCCGATGTGGACTCCATCGAGGGACTTTCTCCCGCAATCTCCATCGAACAAAAGACCGTCAGCCGGAATCCCCGGTCCACAGTGGGGACCGTTACCGAGGTATACGACTACCTCAGGCTGCTGTGGGCTCGGGTGGGGGTCCCCCATTGTTCGGAGTGCGGAAGGCCGGTCGTTCGCCAGTCGGCCTCCCAGATCGCGCAGCGGTTGTCCGATCTCGATGAGTCGACCAAGGTCGAGGTGCTCGCACCTCTGGTGCGGGGGCGAAAGGGAGAGTTTCGAGATCTTTTTGAGAAGGCGCGGAAAGAGGGTTTCGTCCGGGCGCGCGTGGACGGTGAAACGTTCGATCTCTCCGATCCACCCCTGCTCAACCGGTATGAGAACCACGACATCGCCATCGTCGTCGATCGTTTGGTTCTCCGGTCTGAGGAACTCGAGCGGCTCGCCGACTCAGTAGAGACCGCGCTCCGCGCGGCTGACGGCATCGTTGAGGTGGTAGAGGTGAGGGGGCGAAAGCGTACTGTGCACGTCTTCAGTGAGCGCTACGCCTGTGCGCATTGTGGGACCAACCTGCCTGAGCTCGAGCCCCGTCAATTCTCATTCAACTCGCCTTACGGCGCATGCGGTGGTTGTGGCGGTCTGGGCACCAGCAAACACGTGAACCCGGATCTTCTCTTGGCCGACGGCAGCGTGTCGCTCCTCGAGGGCGTCATGCTTCCCTGGGGTGAACCCTCGGGCCACCTCCGCAAGTCGGTGATCGCGGGACTCGCCGAGGCGTATGAGTTCCATCCGAACACGCCCTGGAACGGGATCTCCGAGGAGGCTCGGCATGCCATCCTCCACGGATCGGGTCGAATGAAGATTCGCTTTCCGTACAAATCGGGCTCGGGCAAGGTGCAAAGCCACTACGAGGACGTGTGGGATGGCGTGGTCGAGAACGTCGAACGCCGTTATCGGGAGACCAAGTCCGACGCCGTCCGCCGCCAGCTCGAGGACTACATGTCCACCCTGCCGTGCACGGAGTGCAGCGGAAGTCGTCTCAAGCCGGATTCGCTCGCGGTTACCGTGGGTGGGCGGTCGCTGCGGGATATCGTCGAGCTCTCGATCGGGGAGGCGTATGACTTCTTCGAGAGCCTGCCGGTGGATAGGCCCGTCGGTTCGGGCGTGGATCGGCATGTCCTCCACAGTGAAATTGCGACGCCGATTCTCAAGGAGGTCCGCGAGCGGTTGGGGTTTCTCAAGAACGTCGGACTCACCTACCTGACCCTCGGGCGCGCCGCCGACTCGTTGTCCGGGGGTGAGTCCCAACGGATTCGTTTGGCGACCCAGATCGGCAGCCGGCTCGTGGGTGTTCTATACATTCTGGATGAGCCGTCGGTGGGCCTCCATCAAAGGGACAACCAACGTCTCCTTGGGACGCTGCGCGAGCTCCGTGATCTGGGGAATACCGTGATCGTCGTCGAGCATGACGAGGAGACCATCCGGGCCGCCGATCACATCGTGGATCTGGGGCCCGGCGCAGGGCGCGCCGGAGGCGAGGTCGTCGCTCAGGGGACCCTGGAGGACATCCTGGCAGAGAAGCGGTCGCTCACGGGAGCCTATCTGTCGGGCGAACGACACATTCCTGTGAGGAATGATCGGCGAGAGGCGGACCCGGAACGTGCGCTTCGGCTCCGGGGGGCCCGAGAGCACAATCTACAGAACCTCGATGTAGACATCCCGCTCGGATGCTTCGTGGCCGTCACCGGGGTCAGCGGGTCGGGCAAGTCTACGCTCATCAACCAAACACTCTATCGGGCACTTGCCCGCCACCTGTACCGTAGCAAGGTGGTCCCTGGAGGTTTCGACCGGCTCGACGGGATCGAGTCGATCGACAAGGTGATCGAGGTAGACCAGTCACCCATCGGTCGCACGCCACGCTCCAACCCCGCCACCTACACGGGTCTATTCACGCCCATCAGGGACTTGTTCTCGAGTTTGCCCGAGTCGCAGATGCGGGGGTATGGGCCGGGCCGCTTCTCCTTCAACGTGAAGGCTGGCCGCTGCGAGGCGTGCCACGGAGACGGCCTCGTGAAGATCGAGATGCACTTCCTGCCCGACGTGTACGTTCCTTGTGACGTGTGCCGGGGACGGCGCTACAACCGGGAGACCTTGGACGTCTTCTACAAGGGCAAGAACGTCGCGGACGTCCTGGACATGACCGTGGACGAGGCGCTCGGCTTTTTCGACGCCGTGCCACGCTTGCGGGTCAAGCTCAAAACGCTCTCCGATGTTGGGTTGGGCTATATCCATCTCGGCCAGTCGGCCACGACGCTGTCGGGCGGAGAAGCACAACGCGTAAAGCTATCCGCCGAGCTCTCGAAACGGGCGACGGGGAGCACCCTATACATTCTGGACGAGCCGACGACCGGGCTGCATTTCGAGGACGTGCGGGTCCTCCTCGAGGTGTTACACCAACTCGTCGAGCGGGGGAATACGGTGGTCGTAATCGAGCACAACCTCGAGGTGGTCAAGACCGCTGACTGGATCATCGACCTGGGTCCGGAGGGGGGCGAGAAAGGGGGGAAGATCGTCGTCCAAGGACCGCCTGAGACCGTTGCCGAACACGACACCTCCTACACGGGTGAGCATCTGCGTGTACTCCTGAAGGATTCGTTGAGGGTTGGAGCGATCCTCTGATGGGCGAGACCGACCTGTTCGTCGCGGACAGACGGTCGCGGCGGGCCGGGCGTTCGTGTTAAGCTTAGGGCCGAGTTTCCCAGAAGTGCGAGGCCGTCTCGGACCTTCCGGAAACCGAGTTCATCAGGTATTCGTAAGGACCATGCCCAGGAGGGCTTCCTTGACAGAGTGTCCGCGGCCGCAGTGGTGGTCGCACAGCCTACGGAGTCGATCATGGTGACCCGAGAGGATCTCGAGAGCTTCCTCATTCGGATGGATTTGGATTGGGAGGAAGTCGACGAGGAGATGTTTTTGGTTCAAAGCCCGAGTGGAGGTGTGGTGGTTCACCTCTCGGATCCGGTGCTATTGTTACGCCTGAAAGTCATGGACCTTCCGGCCAACGGCGCGGGCCTGACGGACCTCTACCGCTGTCTGCTCGAGCTCAACGCGACAGACATCGTTCATGGCGCCTACGGAATCGAAGAAGGGGAGTTGATCCTCAGCGACACGCTGGAGCTCGAGAACCTGGACTTCGAGGAGCTGCAGGCTTCGGTGGAGAGCCTCCAGTATGCCGCGTCGAGCCATCTCAACCGGATCAAGACCCTCGCCGACGTCGACGGTGGTGATTCGGCAGGGGAGGGCTGAGACCGATGAGTATTTTCACTAAGCTGTCTACCGTCATCAAGTCGAACATCAACGATCTCATATCTCGGGCAGAAAACCCCGAGAAGATGTTGAATCAGATCATTCTGGACATGCGGGATCAGCTCGCGAAGGCCAAGCGCGAGGTCGCCGCGGCAATCGCGGACGAACGGAAGCTCCGTGCCCAACTCGACGACGAGGTCAAGCAAACCCGCCAGTGGGAGCACCGGTCCATGCTCGCCGTGAAGGAAGACCGCGACGACCTGGCCAAGCAGGCGCTCATGAGGCAGGCCGAACACGCCGAGCGTGCGGCGGCGATCGACGGGACGTGGCGTGCTCAGGCTACGGAGACCGAAAAGCTCAAGGGTTCGCTTCGGCAGCTCAACGAGAAGATCGAAGAGGCCAAGCGCAAGCGTAACCTCCTGGTCGCCAAGCAGCGGCGTGCGCAGGCGCAAAAACGCATCCATGAGACCATGTCGGGTCTTTCGAACACCTCAGCGTTCGACGCCTTCAACCGTATGGCGGAGAAGATCGAGGAGCAGGAGAGGGAGAGCCTGGCCCATCAGGAGGTGACCGAAGCTCTAGGGCCCGGCACCCTGGAGGACGACTTCAAGGTCTTGGAGTCGGGTGGTGGTACGGCCGACGTCGAGGACCGACTCCTCGCTCTCAAACAGGGAATGGGTTTGATCGCTGCCCCCGTTGAAGAGGAACCCAGGCAGTTGGAGTCCGGGGACGACGACGAGGCGGCGGAGACAGCCTCGACCAGTTCCGAGGGGGGGGGCGAGGGCTCCCAAGCGTCTGAGCCCGTGGTCCACGAGGCCGAGCTCATCGATGAGTTCGACAAGCTGGAGCAAAAAGGTGACAGCTAGCCCGGCCAAACTCGGATCACGATGAGCACAGTATATCTGAACGGCGAATACTTGTCGAAGGATCGAGCCACGATCTCAGTGGACGACCGGGGCTTTCTCCTGTCCGACGGTATCTATGAGGTGACCTCGGCGTACCGGGGCCGTCTCTTCCGCATGGATCGGCACAAGGCACGGCTGAAGTCCGGTCTCGCGGCGCTGCGCATCGACTATGATACCGTGGGCCTCGAGGAGGTGCATGAGTGCCTTCTCGCAGAAAACGATCTGACCGATGAGGACGTCGCGACGATCTATGTGCAGATCACGCGGGGGGTCGCACCCCGGACCCATCACTTTCCACCAGCCGGAACCCTGCCGACGGTCTACGCTTGTGCCCAGGTCTTCAATAGACCAACCCAGGAGCGGTGGGAGGAGGGCTATTCAGCGATTACTGTGCCCGACCGCCGATGGGCTCGGGTCGACATCAAGTCGATCGGGCTGCTTCCGAACGTATTGGCGCAGCAAGCCGCCGTGGACGCCGGTGCGGCGAATGCCTTGGTGGTCAGGGACGGCGTGGCTCTGGAGGGGTCCCACAACAACGTGTTTGCCGTCTTCGACGGAGTGGTGACCACGCATCCTGCGACGCACCAGATTCTCCACGGCATCGGTCGAGAGTTCGTGTTGGAGCTCGCTCGGGGGCTCGGAATGGCCGTGGAAGAGCGGTCGGTGCTGCTCGAGGACATGAGAGGCGCCGACGAAATCTTCTTCACGGGCACGACCACCGAGGTCATGCCTACCGTAATCCTCGACGGCCAGCCGGTGGGAGACGGCACGGTCGGAGCCGTTGCAAGGGCGCTCTATGAGGCCTTCAAGTCGGGTGTCGAGGCCGAAGTCGCCGTCGGATAGGGGGGCCGTACCCCCGTTCTCGTCACGGATAGATGAGGTAGGGCTCGCGGGTTCGTTTGAACTCCTCCAGAGCCTCGTCCCAGCCCGCCCGAAGCTCGTCGACGCCCGCACCCTCCGTTATACCCTTCCTGAGGAGGTCGGTCCCGGCGAGCCGGTCGAAGTGCGACTGTAGCCATCCCCAGTTTTCTGCGGACATCCGGTGGGTTTCCACGAGCAGGGCGAGTGCGGCGTGGGTGGGATCATACTCGGTCGACGTGGCGATCAGTCGGACTCCCTCCACCTCGACGCCGTCGAACTTGCCGTCACCAGGCGAGACGGGCGTGAAGTGGACCGGCTCGAAGCGAACGCCCGACAGGCCATATCCGTTCATGGTGCGGGCCAGAGCCTCCCCATCCAACCACGGAGCGCCCACCTGCTGGAAAGGACGGTCGGTGCCACGCGCCACCGACAGACGAGTGCCCTCGAAGAGGCAAGTTCCTGGATAGTGCGTGGCGCTCTCGATGTCGGGCATGTTCGGGGACGGCTGGATCCACGGAAGACCGGTTTCGGCGAAGGTCATGTCCCTGCTCCACCCCTCCGTCGGAGCTACGTGGAGATCGACCTCGATACCGAACTCGCCGCTGGAGTAGCGGGCCAACTCCCCGGGTGTCATTCCGTGGCGCATCGGGAACGGGAAGCGTCCGACGAAGGTTCCGAAGCGCGGAAGGAGGATATTCCCCTGGGTCGCGCCGCCGATCGGATTGGGGCGATCCAGAACGACGACGGGAATCTCCGCCTCCCCGGCCGCCTCCATCGCGAGCGTCATGGTGGAGGCGTAGGTCCAGTAGCGAGCCCCGATGTCTTGGTAGTCCACGAGAAGCACGTCGATTCCCTCGAGCATCTCAGGTGTCGGCTTCCTGACCGAGCCGTAGAGGGAGTGGATCGGGAGGCCGGTCTCGGGATCGCGTCCGTCCTCGACCGTCTCTCCCGCCTCGGCCGTGCCACGGATCCCGTGTTCGGGGGAAAAGAGAGCCACCAGGTCGATGTCGTCGTGCTCGAAGATGCGATCGATGGAAGACCGCCCCGAAGCGTCCACACCGGTCTGGTTCGTGAGCAGTCCAACGCGCTTCCCGGTGACCAAATGGAGGGAATCTTCTAGAAGAACCTCGACTCCGGGTCGGACCGGACCGAACTCCGCGCTTGCGCTTTGGTATAACGATTTCGAGTCAACACTACAGGAGGTGCCGACAACAAGCATGAACAAGACCCAGGATTGTGGTGGTGTCGACAACTTCATACGTTTCCTCGTCCCGTGCTTTGGCCGCCCTATCGGTCGATCGACAGGCTTCTAAGTACACTCCATGATAATCCAGAGTACCCCCCGCCTCCTGCTCAATAACCCGGCGAGAAGGCTCTGGATCCTGGTAGCCCTCGTGTCGGCGTGCTTCAAGGGCGGCTCCGAGCCCGTACCTGCGACGCCACCGGCTCCCGCTGAGGCGTCGCTCGACACCCCGAGCCTGGTCGAGCCTTCGTCCGATATCGTACGCGAGGTCGAGCCCTCGCCTCCTGCCCGCTCAGTCGTTCGCGGTGCCCGGCAAGCGCCGCCTCAGCCTCGGGCCATCTCTTGGGCCGAGAGCACGTTGGCGGGAATGACCCTTCGCGAGAAGGTCGGCCAGCTGATGATGCCGTTCGTGCTCGGAAACTTCGCGCCCGAGGGCACGGAAACCCACGATCGCATCGTCGACGTGATCGAGCAGGAAGGGGTTGGGGGCGTGATCATGTCGGTGGGCTCTCCCAGCGAGGTCGCGGTCAAACTCAACGACCTCCAGGGGCACTCCAAGTATCCGCTGCTGGTTGCGGCCGACCTCGAGACGGGGGCGGGGTTCCGCTTTCGAGGGGCGGTCCACATCCCGACCAACATCGCGTTGGGTGGGGCGACCGCCTTTCCGTCGCTGATGGCCTTCGGCGCGACAGGCGATCCTCGCTACGCGTATGAGTTGGGGCGCATCACCGCACTGGAAGCCCGAGCCATGGGTGTCCATATCCCGTTCGCGCCGGTTCTGGACGTGAACAACAATCCGAACAACCCCATCATCAACATCCGATCCTTTGGGGAAGACCCGCAGGCTGTGGCCGAGCTGGGTGCGTCCTTTGTAAGGGGCATCCAGGACAACGGTGCGGTGGCCACTGGGAAGCACTTTCCCGGGCACGGAGACACCGAGGTCGACTCACACCTCGCACTGCCGGTGATTCGCGTGAAGCGAGAGCGCATGGATGCCATTGAACTGGTGCCGTTCCGTGCCGCGATTGCGGCCGGGATGGAGGGCATCATGACGGCCCACATCGCCATTCCAGAGATCACCGGGGAGAGCTTGCCCTCGACACTTTCGGCGCGAGTTCTTACGGATCTGCTGAGGTCGGATCTGGGGTTTGAGGGCCTGATTTTCACGGACGCAATGGACATGGTGGCCGTGGATAGGCTCTATCCTAGGGGGGAGGCGTCGGTCCGGGCCGTCCTAGCCGGCGCCGACGTAATCCTCATGCCGCGGGACGTGGGTCAGGCGGTCGACGCTCTAGTCCGGGCCGTCCGCTCTGGGCGCCTCACCGAGTCCCGCATCGACACTTCGGTTGCCAAGCTTCTCTCTTTGAAGGAGCGGTTCGGCCTGCCAGAGCGGCGGACCGTGCCACTCGATGAGATCCCGCGGGTCGTCGGTGTGCCCCAGCACACGGAGTTGGCGCAAGAAATCGCAAACCGGTCCATCACGCTGCTCAGGAATGAGCGCGACCTACTGCCGCTTGTGGGAACTCGAAGAGCCCGCGTGATGTCGGTTTCGTTCCGCAGCCGCGGCAACGTGCTCGCGGGCCGGTACTTCGACGCTCGCCTGCGAGAGACCTATCCACGACTCGGGACGAGCCAGGTCGACGAGAATACGAACGCCGAGGCGTACGAGGATCTGCTCAACCGGGCCCGACGCTCCGACCTCGTGGTGGTTTCGATCTATTCGAATTTCGCTGGCCGGGTGGAGCTTCCTGACGAGACCGTGGAGTTTGTGAACGAGTTGGCACGTAGGCGAATCACGCATGTCGTGATTTCGTTCGGGGGTCCCTATCTGATCGCGGAATTCCCTGATGCTCAGGCCTTCGTCGTGGCTTGGAGTGCCTCCCAGGTGAGCCAACAGGCGGCCGCGGTGTCACTCTTCGGCGGCATAGAGATCAGAGGCCGGAGCCCGACGAGCATGCAGCCCCACTTCGCTCTGGGCGATGGCATCCAGATACCGAAAAAGACGAGTGTCAATGGGCGGTAGGTTGCTCATGGGTGTGACCGCAATGGTCATGCTGTTGGCCAACGGATGCGGTTCGCTAGGAGTCAGAGAGAGGACGGATGCTCCGTCCGCACCCATCGGAGGACCTGCCTCACCCGCACCGACGGTGTTCACGCCTGGGCGGGAAGCCCTCGCCGTGGAGTCCGTGGCGTGGGTCGAGGAAACGCTCGCGTCGCTTTCGCTTCGGCAACAGATCGCGCAACTCGTTATCCAGTGGTTGCCCGGCTCTTACGCGTCGACCAGCAGTCCCGAGTTCCTGGAGTGGGCCGGGTGGGTACAGGATGACGAGATCGGTGGCATCTACCTGTCGATCGGTCTTCCGCACTCCTACGCCGCCAAAATCAACGAGCTACAGGCTCGTGCCCGGGTCCCGTTGCTGGTCACGTCCGACTTCGAGAACGGTGGGCCCGGGATGCGCATCAATCACTCCTACGCCCTGCCGTCCCTTCTCCCACAGGGTGGCGGTACCAGCTTCCCGCCGACGATGGCGCTCGGAGCCATCGCGGATGAACGGTTCGTTCGCGAGTATGCGCGTATCACCGCGTTGGAGGCGAGAGCGGTGGGGGTACACCTGAATTTTGCTCCCGTCCTGGACGTGAATTCCAATCCCGACAATCCCATCATCAACACGCGTTCGTTCGGTGAGAATCCAGCTGTTGTGGCGCGATTGGGGGCGGCCTATATCGAGGGTGCGCACGAGGGTGGCGTCCTGGTGACCGCGAAGCACTTCCCGGGACATGGGGATACCCAGGACGATTCGCATGTCGATCTCCCGGTCGTGCCTGCGGATTGGGATCGCCTCAACGCGGTGGAGTTGGTTCCGTTTCGGAGGGCGGTCGACGTGGGTGTGGACGCTGTCATGACGGCCCATATCGTCGTTTCCGGTGTCCAGGGCCTGGACGCCCCCCCCGCCACTCTGGACGCGCGATTCATGACGGAGCTTCTGCGTGAAGAGATGGGCTTCGAGGGACTGCTCTTAACGGACGCGTTGGTCATGGGCGCGCTCACGGAGCGATACGGCTCGGCGGAAGTGGCCGTTCGAGCGCTCGAAGCAGGCTCCGATGTGCTTCTCATGCCGACCGATGTGACTGAGGCGATCGATGCGGTTCAAGTGGCCGTTGAAGATGGCCGTATCGATCCCGCACGCATCCGCTTGTCGGCGCGGCGCGTGCTCGAGACCAAGGCGCGGGCCGGCGTTCACAGGAACCGCATGGTGGATCTGGACGCGGTGGACGACCTCGTCGGTACCGCCGGCCACCTCGCTTTTGCCGACACGGTGGCGGCCCTCTCCATGACCCTCCTACGGGATAGAGACGGGGTAATACCCATCGGCACGGACTGGACCCGTAAGATCTTCAGCTTGACCTACGCCCGCTCTGAGAATCTGGTGGCTGGCACGGTCTTCGATCAGGTCCTGTTGGACCGGGATGAACAGGTGGAGCGTGCCAGGGTCGGACCGGAGGCCTCGAGCGACACGTACGATGCTCTCAGGCTCGCGGCGCAGGATGCCGACCTCGTCCTCGTCAACGTATACGTGCCTCCGAGGGCGGGTGTGGGTGACGTCACCGTACCCGATGCTCTCGTCGATTTCGTGGGGACGATGGCCGCCCGTCGCCCGTTGGTGGTCACGTCTTTCGGCAATCCGTACCTGGTGGCCGCCCTGCCGGATGCACCTTCCTATCTGATCGCCTGGGGTGACCACGAAGTGTCGCAGACGGCCGCGGCGCGGGCGTTGTTGGGTGAAGCGGCGATCACGGGACGACTCCCCATCTCCATCCCGCCCTTCTACCAGGCGGGCGATGGTGTCGATCAGCAATTGGCGCCGACCGCGGTGGGTGTGGCCGCTCCTGGAGTCGTGGTCGATCCGGAGACCGTCGGTATGGACGCCGACCGCCTCCGAGTTCTGGATGACATCCTGAACGACGCCATGGCGGATTCTGCCTCCCCCGGTGCCGCCCTCGCCGTGGGACGTCACGGTAAACTCGTGCGGCTCCGCGGATACGGCAGACTGGACTGGGCCGAATCGGCGGCGTTTGCCGACTCTCGGTCCATCTACGATCTGGCGTCGCTCACGAAGGTGACGGGAACGACCACGGCCGCAATGATCCTGGTGGATGAGGGGCGCCTGAACCTGGACGCCCCAGTCGTCACCTATCTGCCTTGGTGGGCGGCCGGGGACCCGGCCAAGGAAGCTGTGACGGTACGACAGTTATTGCTCCATAGGGCAGGGTTACCCCCGTTCCGTCAGTTCTATCTCGACATTGAAGGACGTACTGCCTATCAGGAGGCCATCGGCGATCTCGAGCTCGAGTACGCGGCGGGCAGTTCCACGGTCTACTCGGACATCGGTCTGATGACGATGGCGTTCATCGTCGAGGAGGTGAGTGGCCGGCCGCTGGACGTTTTTCTGCGGGAGCGCGTTTGGGAGCCCCAGGGCATGACCGACACGGGCTTTCGTCCGTCGAGGGCGTTACGAGATAGGATTGCTCCGACGGAGATCGATACCTTCTTCCGAAACACTCATGTGCACGGTGTCGTACACGATGAAAACGCCTACGCCATGGGTGGAGTCGCGGGGCACGCGGGCCTTTTCTCGACCGCGTCGGACCTAGCCATCCTCGCCCAGACACTACTCGGTGGAGGGAGCATCGAAGGTTGTGCTCAGGGCGACTCGTGGGCCCGAGGCTCGGCGGCGGACGCCATTTGTGCTCCATCACGTGTCGGGAACGTGCGCTTGGTCGCGGAGGAGACGCTGAGGGAGTTTACGCGCCGATTCGACGGGTCCGCATCACGGGGTCTCGGTTGGGACACACCGAGCGAGCGGTCCTCGGCGGGGGATTATTTTACGGAGGCCGCCTTCGGGCACACGGGCTTTACGGGGACCTCGATATGGATCGATCCCGAGCTCGACGTTTTCGTAGTGTTGCTCACCAACCGGGTCAACCCGACGCGGGACAACTCGAGGCACGTGCAGCTGCGCCGCGCGGTTCACGATGCCGTGGCTCTGGCGATCACCGACCGGGAGGTCCAGCCCCGTGGCCGTTGAGCTGATCTGGCACAGTGCGGAGGAAACCGACTGAACGCGTTCACACCTCTCGACTTCGGGGTGCTCGTTGTCTACCTCGTGGGCGTCACCGTATGGGGTGCGTGGTTGGGGCGTGGGCAGACGGGTGGACGGGATTACTTCCTCGGGAACCGTGAGCTTCCTTGGGGCGCGGTAATGCTTTCCGTGGTCGCCACGGAAACGAGCACCCTGACGTTCCTCAGCATCCCGGGCGTGGCGTACTTCGGCACGCTCGTATTCCTTCAACTCACGTTCGGTTACCTGGCAGGCAGGATCGTGGTAGCGATCTTTCTGCTTCCGGCTTACTACGGAGGAGAGCTGAGTACGGCCTACGAGGTCCTGGCGGAACGCTTTGGCCTGGCTGCTCGGCGGTTCGCTTCAGCGATCTTCATGGTGACGAGACTCCTGGCCGATTCGGTGCGTCTATTCGCCACGGCCATCCCGCTCGCGCTGGTCACGGGCTGGGACTACCCCGTGTCTATCGCCGTCATCGGAGTGCTCACGGTGGTCTACACCTATTTCGGGGGTATCAAGGCCGTGATCTGGGTCGACGCCCTGCAGATGGGCTTGTACCTGGTGGGCGCTGTCATCGCCATGGTCGCCCTCCAAGGGCTCGTCCCGGGTGGGTGGTCCTCGATCTTTGCCGAGGCGGGCCAAGCGGGGAAGCTGGCCGTTGTCGATCCGTCGTTCGACGTCTCGGTCCCCTATACCCTGTGGGCAGGCGTGCTCGGTGGGGGCTTCCTGACGATGGCCTCGCACGGAACTGACCAACTCATCGTCCAGAGGCTTCTCACGTGCCGCGACCTCGTCGCTGCCAGGAAGGCGTTGGTCGGCAGTGGCGTGGTCGTGATGGGCCAGTTTCTGATCTTTCTGCTGGTCGGCCTCGGACTGTGGGGATACTACGGTGGCCGGCCGTTCGACACCGGGGACGAAATCTTCCCGCGGTTCATCGTCGAGGTGCTCCCGTCCGGGGTGAGTGGGCTCCTCATCGCCGGAGTTTTTGCCGCAGCGATGTCCTCCCTGTCCTCGTCCGTCAACTCTCTAGCGTCCGCGACGGCTTACGACTTCTGGGCACCCTGGGTGGGTGCCGAGGAAGATGAGTCCCGCACTCTTCGTGCCGGAAAGTTCTTCACTCTGGTATGGGCAGCCCTGCTGGTCGGTGGTGCCGTGCTCTTTATTCCCTTGAGCACTGGAACGACGGCTGTGGAGGTTGCCTTGGCCATTGCGTCGATGGTCTACGGCGGGCTCCTCGGCGCCTTCGTGCTGGCCCTCCGGTCGAGCAGGGCCGACGGACGGAGCATGATCGCGGGGATGGTTGCGGGGATCGGCGTGGTCACGGCCATTTGGGTGTTCGCGGGGACGCTGGTGGCCTGGCCCTGGTTCGTGCCGATCGGCACGGCGGTGACCGTGATGGTGGGTTGGACGTTGGGTCGTGGCACTTCCGGCCCTGAGGTCCAGGTCGGCGGCGTGTGAGCGACCGAGCGGACCCATGAGCTTCTACCTCGGAATCGACGGAGGTGGGACCCGAACCCGGGTAGGACTGGTCGACGGAGAAGGGCGAGAGTTGGCGCGGACCGAGGGGCCTCCCACATTGATCGACCCAGCCAGCCCTGAGTCTACGATCCATGTGATCATCGAGTTATGCCGTCGTGTCGTGGAGCAGGCGGGCGAGGTGCTGCCAGCGGCCGGGCTTTGGGCCGGAGTGGCAGGGGCGGGGAACGAGCCCATGCGTGGTACCGTCGAGAAGGCGTTGCGGGAGGCGGGCATCGCAGAGAGGGTCTCGGCTGGCACGGATGCCGAGGCGGCTTTTGCCGACGCCTTCGGCGATTCTCAGCCGGGAGTTCTCCTCATCGCAGGCACGGGGTCGATCGCCCTCGGGAGGGGCGCCGATGGATCGATGGTGCGGGTGGGGGGGTGGGGTGCCCACCTGGGCGACGAGGGGAGTGGATTCGCTATAGGCATGGCGGCATTGGGAGCTGTCGTGCGTGGGCGAGACGGCCGAAGCGCGGCTACGAGCCTTGGACCGCCCATCCTGAAAAAGGTGGGAGTCGATGCTCCCGAGGGGTTGATCGAGTGGGTCGCCTCGGCCGGCAAGGGCGACGTCGCCTCATTCGTCCCGATCGTTTTCCGGGAAGCGAAGGCGGGAGATGCCGTCGCGTCGGACATCGTCGATGGGGCCGTCGATGACCTGGTTGCGCACGTCCGCACTGCCATCGATCGCCTGGGGCCCTGGCCGGTCTCGCCGGTGGTGGCTTGCGCGGGTGGATTAATCTCGGAGGGCGGCCCACTGCGTGATCCCGTCGCTGCGGCTCTCGAAGCGTCGTCTTGCCGTCTCTTCGGCCGCGAGGTGGATGGAGCGAGAGGTGCTTGCAGGCTAGCGATAGGTCTGTAGAAGGCTCACCTACAGCTTCCAGATCCGTCCACCGTCGACTGCCGCTTGCGGACAATCGATGCAGAAGGTCTGCACGTATGCGACCTCGTACCAGATACCGTCGGCCGCCACGAAGTGCATCCAGGCTACGCATCGTCGAGCCGTGTCCGGGCAGAAGATACAAAGCTCGTCACCCACACGCAGTGGTGCCGCCTCACTCTTCCGCAGAACCTTGTACACGCAGAAGAGTTCACCGGGCTGCGCCTGATGGGGACGGATGGCGACGGCCCCGCTTCGCCGATCCAGGGCGGTCTGTGTCCGAGAGGCCCAAAAGCTGAGTCCGCCGGCGATGAGGGCGGCGATCCAAGACAGCCATACGGGGACCGTCCATGTGCCGATCTGGAAGGGCCACCCGGCGACCGCGCGTACGGTATGCACGAGGCTGACTGTTCCGAACACGACGCCGGAAATCGTGAGATAGGGGCGCCGGATGGAGGACACGAGCCTCAACGAAGTGCCTCTTCGAGGGCCGTGGCGGCGTCGGTCGACGCGTCGCGGTACTTCACGATGATCGGCGCATAGAGTTGAATCGCGTGTTCGAGGGCGAACTGGCCTCCCGCCCTCCGCGATCCTGGGACGACGACGGCGCCTGCCGGGATCGTAAGAGGCTGTCCCGGGGAGGCGCGGTAAGTTCGCTCCCGAACCAGGTCGTACACGGTGGTTGAGGACGTGAGTTGCACTCCGGGGGCCAACACGGCCCGTTCCTCTACCAACGTGCCTTCGAAGACTCCCACATTCCCTCCGATGAGGGCCTCGTCCTCGATGATTACAGGTCTGAGTCCGACGGGCTCGAGGACACCGCCCAGCTGCGCGCCAGCACTCAAGTGGACCCGCTGCCCGACCTGCGCGCACGAGCCGACCAGGGCGTGAGAGTCGATCATCGTGTCACGATCTACGAATGCGCCGATGTTGACGAACGCCGGAGGCATGATGATCACGTTGGAGCCCAGGAACGCACCGGAGCGGACCGACGATCCACCGGGAACAATACGGATGTTCTCCTCCACTCCTCGGGTATCGCGAAGTGGAAGCGTGTCCTTGTCGAAATAGGATGCGGGGGTAGCGGGGAACTCCCGAGTGCGGCCGATGCGGAAAGCGAGAAGGATCCCTTGCTTCACCCACTCCACGGCCCGCCACTCCCCGTTTTCCTTATGGGCTGCTCGTACGGTTCCGCTGCTCAGCGCCAACAAGAGTCGATGCACGTCCGCTTGTGCCGCCGCGACGTCGACGTCGGCTTCACCGGTCGCCCAACGGAGGATCGAACGCTCGAGCTCTTGCTGACTTTCTCCGTCCGGAGCAGTGGCTTCGGGCACGCCCGTGGAATCCATCGTCAACCTCGCGCCGCCTCTTCCAAGAGTCCTGCTTCGATCAGAGCGTTTCGCACGACCGATTCGGACTCGGGTTGTGCGGCTACCAACGGAAGCCGATAGCGTGCCTGCATACGGCCCATGAGCTCGAGGGCAAGCTTTACGGGCACGGGGTTGGTTTCGACGAAATTCGCGAGCATGAGAGGTAGGAGTCGAAAGTGCAGCTCTCGGGCTCGGTCGAGATCTCCTTCGAGCAGGGCCGCCACCATGCTAGACATCAGTCCGGGCGCTTGGTTGGCAACCACCGAGATGACGCCGTCCGCACCCGCAGCCATGAGGGGGAGCGTGAGGCTGTCGTCCCCAGAGAGCACGGAGAACCCGTCCGGCCGTTGTCTGAGGAGCGTCATGACCTGGTCCACGTTTCCCGATGCCTCTTTCACACCCGCGATGTTCTCAACCTCAGCGAGCGCGAGAACGGTATCTGGCATCACGTTCGACGCCGTGCGGCCGGGCACGTTGTAGATGACGACCGGACAGGCGACGGCATCTGCCAGCGCTCGGTAGTGTGCGATGAGTCCACGTTGGCTCGGCTTGTTGTAGGCGGGGCTCACCGAGAGTATTCCGTCGGCCCCGGCGTCGTGAGCCGAACGGGCCCGTCTGATGACATCACTCGTATCGCTACCGCCTGCCCCCGCCAGCACGGTGGCACGGCTGCGGGCCGCACCCACGACCTCCCGGATGACGGTCTGCTGCTCCTCAGCCGACAGCGTAACACCCTCTCCGGTAGTGCCGCACGGCACCAACATCCCGACACCGTGCTCGATCTGAAATTCCACGTGAGCACGCAGCGCCACCACATCGACGGAGCCGTCCTCCTCGAAAGGCGTGACGAGCGCCACGCCGACCCCTGAGAAGAGTGCAGATCCCGCTCGCGCGGCTGCGCCCGTCATGAGGCGAACCTCTGCGCGAGCATGTCGTCCAAGGTGTAGACGCCCGACCGCCCCTTGATCCACTCGGCCGCTGTCACCGCGCCCCGGGCGAAGCTGCTCCGATTCCGGGCCTCGTGGCGCAACTCGATGCGGTCGTCGGGTCCCTCGAGGCCGACCACATGCGTCCCAGCGACTTCGCCGGCGCGATGACTGGCCACGTAGAGGACTCGAGGGTCCGGTGCCGCCCCCGGCGGAGCTTCGGACCATCGTGACTTATGCGACAGTCGGTTGACCAGAAGGTCTGCCAACTGGACTGCGGTACCACTCGGGTGGTCGATCTTGTGCCGGTGGTGGGACTCCCAAACATGAACGTCGTACTCCTCGAGCAGGTTCGCCATCCGCCCCGCGTCTTGGGTGAGCCGGAGAAACAGGTATACACCCAGCGAGAAGTTCGGTGCGTAAATGAGGCCGGTGCCCGCGTCCTCTACGGCGGTAGCAGCGTGACCGAGCTCCGCATGCCATCCGGTCGTCCCGATCACCGCGTCGACTCCGGCCTCCGCGAGCGCCCTGATGTTCTGAATGGCAGCGGCTGGGACGCTGAACTCGATGGCTACGTCTGCGCCCCCGAGGGCCTGTGGGCTCACCTCCGAGTCGAGGGCCGGATCGATGCGGGCAACGACCTCGTGACCTCGCTCGGACGCTACCTGTTCGACCGACTGACCCATCTTACCGTATCCTACGAGTGCGATCTTCATGCCTGCTTCTCCGTGTCCTGCCTTAGCTCGATGAGGGAAAGATGGAGTCTTCGGACGAGGTCGGGGGCCTCGGCCTCGTCCACGACGAAGCTGATGCTGACATCGGATGCCTGGGAAATCAGATAGACCTGAGTCTTCTCGACGGCCCAAAAAACTAACGCATCCATGCCCGGCTCCCGCAGTAATCCGCTTCCCACGACCGTGACTGTGGAGACGTTCTCGATGACATCCACTTCAGCGAACTCCCCGAGTTCTCTTCGCACCTCCGACAACTCTTCGTCGCGGTCGATCGTGAACGCCGTGCTACTGTGGGACGTAGCCACCAGATCCACCGGAACTTCGTGGCGGGCCAGGACCCCGAAGACTCTGCCGAGAAAGCCGTAGGCCATCTCGGTTGGAAAGGCTCTCACTCGGATCAGCACGACGTGGTCCTTGTGGGCCACTGCCGCAAAACTCGCCGTTTCTCTGCGGTCGAAGTGGATGAGTGTTCCAGGCTGCTCTGGCGCGAAGGCGTTCTTGATCCTGAGTAGCACGTCCCGCTCGATCGCGTGCATTGCGGCGGCCGGGTGGATGACCCGTGCTCCGAAGTAGGCCAACTCTACGGCCTCCTCGAAGCCCACCTCCTGAACGGCTACCGGCTCATTCACGAGATCGGGGTCCCCCGAGTGGATGCCGTCCACGTCCGTCCAGATGACGACCTCCGAAGCACGGAGGGCTGAGCCTAGGAGGGCCGCCGTGAAATCCGATCCGCCACGCCCGAGCGTTGTGGTGGCGCCATCGGACTCGCTCCCGATGAAGCCCTGAATCACCGGCGTCAAGCCCTGGTCCAAGAGCGCCCCGATGCGCTTGGGGACCAATCGGCGAATCGCATCGACGTCGGGTAGGGCCGCTCCGAACCTCGCATCGGTCCACAGGATATCACGGGCATCAACGGCCTTTGCTGCGATACCCTCCGCCTGGAGTGCCGCCACGGCGAGCTCCGCCAGGAGATCCTCTCCCGCGGCCATGAGTTGATCGCGGAGGCGCCCCGGCGTTCCGTCGGGCGGGCCATCGAGCAGTACGGACACACGCTCGAGAATCAAGTCGATACGTGCCACGAGTGCTGTCCGCTGTTCCCCTGGGTCCACGATATCGACTGTTGCGTCGTGATGTCGTTGTCGCAGGGCCTCGATTACCGAGGAGCGAGCTAGGGAGTCCAGGGGCGCATCCACGCCGCCCGCTAGTCCGATCAGGCTCGCGGTGACGCCGGCCATGGCTGAAACCACGACGACGGTGGGCGTGCCGTGATCGTGTACGATACGGGCCATGGCCTTGAGCCGTACGGCGCCGTCCACAGAGGTGCCGCCGAACTTGTGGACGCGAATACCGACCCGGGCCTGCTCATCCGTTACGGGTTTGGAGGCTGGGCTCATCGCCGGGCCAGGAGTCCTTCGGCATGACATAGTTCCGCGTTGAGAAGCGCCGCGCCGGCCGCCCCACGGACGAGGTTGTGGGCCAAGGCGAAGAACTTCACATCCAAGACTTCGCACGTCCGGATTCTACCGACCGTCACCGTCATTCCGTTTCCGCGGTCTCGGTCGAGTCTGGGCTGGGGACGGTCGGCGCCGAGCATGACCTCCAACGGCTTCTTCGGCACGCTTGGAAGAGCACGGGAGACTTCTGAGCCTCGATACTCCTCCATGGCTGCCGTGACCATTTCCGGCGAGGGCGAACCCGACAATGCCGCGGAGATCGACAGCAGATGGCCGTCGGAAACCGAAACACGGGTACAGGAGGCGCTCACCGGAAACTCAGCGGGTGCCAGCACACCGTCTTGCAAGAGTCCCAGAATTTTTTGTGGCTCCCCGGTGAACTTTTCTTCCTCACCCGGAATCAGAGGGAGCACGTTGTCGAGGAGGCTGCTGGCCGGAGGGCCGGGCGTCCCTGCCCCTGAGATCGCCTGAAACGAGGTGACGACGATTCGCTCGACGCCGAACACGTCGTGCAGGGGCGCCAACGCCAGAGCGAGCCCCGCCACGGCACAGTTCGGGTTCGTGACGAGGGCGCCGTCCCACGCTTGGCCAGTCACGAGTTCCAGGTGTTGAGGGTTGACCTCCGGAACGATCAGGGGCACGTCGGGGCGCATGCGGTGGGTGGAAGCGTTACTCACCACGACGTGTCCTGCCTCGGCCAAGCGGACCTCCTGCTCCTGAGCCGCCGACGTGGGCAGTGCGGAGAGCAGGATCGGGGACTCCCACGGTGAGGCCGGGTCCTTGAGCCGCAGGCTCTCCTGTTGTTGTGAGGCACTGTCCTCGCCCGCATTCGATCCCCCGGCAAGCTCTCGTCCCGAGGAAGAGGGGGATCCGCAAGCCTCGGCCAAGCGGAACCAGCGATGGCCGATCAGGAACTCCACGAGCTTCTGACCCACTGCCCCCGTCGCTCCGAGCACCCCTACTGGGATCCGATCGTCCATCATGGTTTCTTCCTCAATGAGGCCGTTTGTCGAGCGAGCCATTCTTCCCCCGGATGGTGAAACTGACTCGGCGTCCCCTCCTCACCTGATGATCTCTTGCAAGTGGCGGACCACAGCGATGGTGGTTTGCCACGGACGTGTGCCGCAACGGCAGACGGGGCGCATTCTCCGCGGTCAATCTGGCACGATTGCGACCGTACCGGAGGGTGGTGCATGCCGGGGTGGCAGCTTTTTGAAGTCTTTGACTGGCACATCTCATGCAGGAGTTAGCCGTCGGATCTGCGCGAGCCGAAGGTCTCCGAACCGCACCAAGCCGTGAGTCGGAACAGCTCGCCCGATCCGCCTCGCGTCAGGCAACTTTAGTCGATCATTCTCAAGGAGCGAACCCATGACCCTCGTGAAATACGCGCCATATCGCAGGCAGGCACAGTGGCCCGCATTCGAATCCCTCTCCAACCGGATCTCCCAGGTATTCGGTGAACCCTGGGACACTCCGGAGCCCACAGGCACTTGGTTCCCGGCCGTCGACGTCGAAGAGACCCCAGATGAGGTTACGCTGATCGCCGAACTCCCGGGCATGCTCGAAGAGGACGTGGACGTCAATATCGAGAACAACATCCTAACGGTCCGTGGCGAGAAGCGGGAGGAGCGAGAAGAGGGCGACGAGAAGCGCCGTTACCACGTTTCGGAGCGTCGCTACGGAAGCTTCCAACGGGCGTTCACACTCCCGCGGTCCGTCCAGGCGGACGAGATCCGGGCAGAATTCGACAACGGCGTCCTCACGGTCCGGATGCCCAAGGCTCCGAGCGCCAAGAGCCGGAGCATCCAAATTACGGGCGCGAAGGCAAGGGCGTAGCGGCCTGAGTCAGGACACATAGGAGACCGGCTCGCCGGTCGGGAGCGTTCAGGGTGTGTCAGGCGGGCTCGGAGCGATCCGGGCCCGCTTTGTTATCTAAGCCAGGTTCCTGAATCAGGCCCAGTAGAGCGTCTCGCATGGCGGGGGCGTTGGCACCGATGACCGTTCCGGGTTCGAGGGTCAGCGGCCCTCCTTCGACGCGACCGATGACACCGCCGGATTCTTCAACGATCACCCAGCCAGCGGCGAAGTCCCAGGGATTGAGGAACAGCTCCCAGAAGGCCTCGAAGCGTCCTTCGGCCAAGTAGCACAGGTCGAGTGCTGCGGAACCGCCCCTGCGAGTTCCTCCGGTGGCTTCAAGAACCCGGACGAGTTGGCGGGCGTGCTCGCGGAGAAGGGCTTCCTTCTTGAAGGGGAAGCCGGTTCCTATCAGCGCTCGCTCGGTACTCGCTATGGAGGACGTCTGGATGGACCGTCGATTCTTCCAGGCTCCGAGACCCTTCGCTGCCCACCACCGCTCTCCCGTGGGCGCGCAAGAAATAGCTCCCACCGCTGGGGTTCCGTCGATGGCGAATGCCACGGAGGAGGCGTGCATCGGGTGGCCATGGAGGAAGTTCGTCGTACCGTCTAAGGGGTCCACGATCCAGGTAAACCCTTTCGAAGGGACTATTCCCGAATCGCCCACGTGGCCTTCTTCCGCAAGGATCTCGTGATCGGGGTGTTGGCGCTGGATGACGGCCAGACAGGCCTCCTGGGAGGCCAGGTCGGTGGCCGAAACGTAATCCGCCTGTCCCTTCTCAGTGGCGTCCGCGATGTTGGCGGAATCGGCGTGTTCCCGGTGCACGGCTGCCGCCGCGTCGGCGGCCTCTCTGGCAGTTTCTAGAATTTCTACGAGGGACGGGATCATCGAGTCTCGGGGGTGGTTCGGCAACGACGTGGAAGGAAGAGGGATCAAAGCTATCTCGGTGCTCGTGTGTGCTCAACGTCTGGAGAGAGGATTCTCTGGGACAGAAGATTCACATCTTCATCGGTGAGACGTAACTTCTTGCCATGAAAGAGCAGAAAAAGAAGGAGCCTCGGAAGCGGGTCCTCAGCGGAATACAGCCCACCGGGGAGGCGCATCTGGGTAACTATCTGGGTGCCCTCCGGCAGTGGGTTCACATGCAGGACGAATACGAGTGCTTTTACTGCATCGTGGATCAGCATGCGATCCTCGGCGATGGTGACCCGCTCGATCTTCCCCGCCGGACTCTGGATATGGCGGTGAGCCTCCTGGCGGTGGGTATCGATCCAGAAAAGTCCACGCTGTTCGTTCAATCCGATGTCCCGGAACACCTCGAACTCGCCTGGCTGTTCAACACGGTCGCGCCCGTGGGAGATCTGGAGCGGATGACGCAGTACAAGGACAAATCGATGCGCTACGAGTCGATTCCTGTAGGCCTGCTCAACTACCCTGTTCTTCAGGCTGCCGACATCCTGATCTACCGCGCTGACGCGGTTCCTGTAGGCGATGACCAACGCCAGCACCTCGAGCTTACACGGGAGATCGCCCGCAAGTGGAACGCTTGTTACGGCGTCTACTTCCCGGAACCCGAGGCCATCGTACCCGAGACGGGTCGGATCATCGGCCTGGACGGGGAGGCCAAAATGAGCAAGTCGTTGGGCAACACGGTAGGAATCTTGGCGAATGAAGACGAAGTGTGGAGTCAGGTGCGTCGTGCTGTTACAGACCCGCAGCGCGTCCGTCGTGAGGATCCAGGACGGCCAGAGGTTTGTAACGTCTATTCGCTGCACGAGCTGCTTACCGAACCGGCCATGCTACCCGACATCGCTGAGCAGTGCCGTACTGCGGGGCGTGGGTGTGTGGACTGCAAGCGCATACTCTCCGATAGCATCGTTCGGGAGTTCGGTCCCTTCCGTGAGCGTGCGGAATATTTTCGAGCCCATACGAACGAAGTGCGTGACATATTGGAAGCTGGAGCAGACCACGCCCGATCCGTTTCCGGGAAGACACTCGCTGAGGCCCGGAGCCGGATGGGGCTCGAATGGCGTGAGGAACTCTAGCCTGTGAAATATTCTCAGGTTCGATCCCTCACGGGGCATTGCCGCGAGGTGCGATACCGAATGGACCTAGTGAATTCGGGACAGGTAGAATTCCAGGTCGCCAAGACAGCTGCCAACAGCCCCGGCGACTTCGACTTGAAGATGAACATTCTAAGCGGATCAGGGAGTGGCATATGAGCATTGACATGTCGGGGGTGTTCGTCCCCTGTACGACACCGTTCGATCCCGTCACCGGAGAGGTTGATCTGGTCGGATTGCGTGCGAACCTGCGGGACTTCCTGTCCCATTCGGTCCGTGGCATCGTGGTCGGCGGGTCTACGGGCGAGGCGGTCCTTCTCGACGAAGACGAACGGGAGCGCATGCTCGAAGGAGTGCGGGATGTGGTGTCGCCTGATCGCCTGGTCGTGGCCGGGACCGGCGCGGAGTCCACGCGAGCCACTATCCGTCGATGCCAGGTGGCCGCCCGTACGGGCGCGGATGCCGTCTTGGTTCAGCCCCCCGCCTTCTATTTGGGAGCGATGACGTCGCAGGCTCTCCTCGAGCACTACCGGGCCGTCGCCGACGCCTCGCCGATTCCTGTGATCCTCTATCAGGTGCCACTGCGCATGAGCACTCTGGAATTCACCACGAGTCTCGTCGAGGATCTCTCGAAAATCGAGAACGTGGTTGGGATAAAGGACTCGCGGGGCAGTCTGGAGCTCGTGGGAGAATGGGTGAGCCGGACCCCGGATGATTTTCAGGTCTTGGTCGGCAGTGGAGCGATTCTCTACGGCGCCTTGGAGTTGGGTGCCACGGGAGGCATTCTCGGCGTCGCCAACCTCGCTGCGGGACCCTCCGCCAGGGTCTACTCCGCTTTCGTTGAGGGTGACTCGGCGGAGGCCGGAAGAATTCAGGAGGTGATTGCGCCTGTACACACGGCCATCATCGGGGGACTCGGTGTGCCGGGCGTCAAGGTGGCGTTGGACCTCCTGGGGCTACGAGGCGGTGATCCTCGGCCCCCTCTCCGTGCGTTGTCGGAGGAAAACCGCAGGACGGTGTCGGAAGTGCTCGCGACCGCCGGACTCGCTGCGACGGCCAGCGCTTCGGCGTAGGGATTCGGGGAAACGGCCGGACTCCAAGCCACGGTTCGTGACCCTCCAAGTGGGGACTTGACTGGTGCGATTCGGTAGACGACCGTCCTCACTGTGCTCCTTACAGTCTCTTCGGCCATTCCAGTGATGGCGCAGGAGCCGGCCCGCGCGTCCTCGTCCACTGTTTATCCCGCCACGCGCCCCAAGATTGGGCTTGCCCTGGCCGGCGGAGGGGCGAAGGGTGGGGCGCACATCGGTGTGCTCGAGGTTCTCGAAGAGCTTCGCATCCCGGTGGACTACATGCGTCCCTCATGACGGATATCCTCGATGATCCTGCCTTCCCGCGGAGCGGCACCCGTGTCCACGTCGAAGTCTATCGGTCCGCCCGCTCAATGGGGGCGGATCCGTCGTACACCCGAGTGGAGGGGTCCCTCTTGGCGGCTGTCTCTGCTGGTCGCAATACCGTACTTCTGGGAATCCGCGCAGGTTCTGCAGTCAACTCGACTCTGCCCGTTCACGACGATTTCGCGTTGGGTGGCTTTCAGCACCTTTCAGGACTTCGGCCACGGGATATCATAGGGGACCAGTTCGCCCCTGGAAGTGTCACTTTCCGCAGGCGTATGGCCACCCTTCCCACCGCACTGAAGGGTGGCAATCTGTATCTCGGATTCTCCGCCGAGGCTGGCAACGCCTGGTCGAACCCGAGTTTCGTGAGGTGGGACAATCTGGTGGGTGGTGCCTCACTTTTCGTCGGAATGGAAACCCTTTTCGGGCCACTCTATCTGGCGTACGGGCACTCCACCCTGGGAGGCGATACCGTGCATCTGCTTTTGGGAAGAGCCTTCTAGTGTAAGCTCGTTGACGGCAGATCGCCCTTGGCCTAGCTTCCCCCAAAGGATCCATCGCTCAAGAGCCCATCCCCGTTCGGATGGGCTTTTTCTTTGTCTATTCACTGGGTTTCACGACCCATGCAAAGCGGAATAATGACCGTGCCTGAAGGGAGTATCTCCGGCCGCTGTCTCGTCGTGGTCGGTTGCCAGTGGGGCGACGAGGGCAAAGGCAAGATCGTCGACGTTCTCGCCGAGGACGTGGACGTGATCGCGCGGTACCAGGGCGGCGCCAACGCGGGCCACACCGTACACGTAGCCAACGAGGAATTCGTCCTCCACCAGATTCCTTCCGGGGTTGTCCATCCGGGAAAGCGATGCTTGCTTGGCAACGGGGTTGTGCTCGACGTACTCGATTTTTTCGAGGAATACGACGCCCTCGAGGCACGTGGGATCGAGGTCGAGGGTCGGGTCGGAGTGAGTCAGAGGGCCCACCTCGTCATGCCGTACCACCGTCTCTTGGACAAGGTCGCTGAGGATCGAGCCACGCAGAAGATCGGAACGACCGGGCGAGGGATCGGCCCCGCATACGAGGCCAAAGCCGGTCGGAGAGGTCTTCGGGTCGTCGACCTTGCCAATGCGGATCGTGTGGAGACGCTGGTCGAGGAAGGGATCGGACGCGTCCGACGCAGGATGGCGGATGCGGACATGGAAGATGATGGCCGGCTCGATGAAGCTGTCGAAGCCGCGTTGATTGCCGGGGAGCGCCTGCAGGGGCTTGCCACCGATACGGGCCTTGAAATCATGGAGGCTATTCGGGGTGGGAAGAGGATCCTGCTAGAGGGTGCTCAGGGAACGGCGCTCGACCTCGACCACGGAACCTACCCTTTCGTCACGTCGTCCAATACGACGGCGGGAGGCGCCGCGACCGGATCGGGCATTGGGCCCACGACCATCGATACCGTGATCGGAGTCGTGAAAGCCTACACGACCCGAGTCGGCAATGGACCGTTGCCGACGGGGTTCGACGAGGTCATGGATGAGCGACTGAGAGAGTTGGGCGGTGAGTTCGGGGCGACCACCGGTCGCCCTCGACGGTGCGGCTGGTTCGATGCGCTGCTCGCTCGGTTCTCTGCGCGGGTCAACGGCCTCACCGGCCTGGCTGTAACGAAGCTGGACGTCCTCGATACGCTCCACGAGATCTCTATCGCCACGGCCTACCGAACTCCAGGCGGCACGGTGGAGGAATTTCCGGCGGACACGTGGCAGTTGGGGAAGGTGGAGCCCGTCTACGAGACGCTTCCGGGATGGCAGGCACCGACCCACGAGGCTCGAAAGCTGGCTGACCTTCCCTCCGCAGCTCGCCGCTATTTGGACCGCGTCGAAGAGCTCACGGATACGCCGATCCAGATGGTCTCCGTGGGTACTCGGAGAAGGCAGATCATCAGGGTTTGAGGGCCGAGCGGTTCGATGTACCAATGCCCTGCACCCCGTTGAGGCTACCCGCGGATCCCCTTATCTTCTTAAGCTTTGCCCCACCCGGTATTCTCCGGTGGGGGCTTCGCAGTTGTGGTGGCCGATGAGGAGGGCAGACGCCGGTGTTCGAAGAACTCGGCAATAGACTGGACGTTGTCCTCGGGAAGTTCCGGCAGCGGGGCGTCCTGACGGAGCCGATGATCCGCGATGGCTTGCGTGAGGTTCGTCGGGTTCTCCTCGAGGCTGACGTCAACTACAAGGTGACACGAGGGTTTGTCGAGCGCGTGCAGGAGAGCGCGTTGGGGAAGAAGGTCATAGGGTCGGTGTCGCCCGGGCAACAGATCGTCAAGATTGTCCATGACGAGCTGGCGACTTTGCTCGGTGAGGGACAGGCCACGCTGGCGTACGCTTCGTCTGGGCCCACCGTGATCATGCTCGTCGGGCTGCAGGGTTCGGGGAAGACTACGACGGCGGCAAAGTTGGCGAAGCGGCTGGCGAAAGAGAGCCGGACGCCCATGCTGGCGGCGTGTGATCTTTATCGCCCTGCGGCGGTGGAGCAGTTGGCGACGCTAGGCGAGCAGATCGGCGTGCCGGTTGAGAGGGGTGAGCAGGACAGCACGCCTCTCGCTGTGGCAAAGGCGGCCTTGGAGGTCGCGCGGCGAGACGGCAGGACGGTGTTGATTGTCGATACGGCGGGCAGGCTACAGATCGATGAGCCGATGATGGAGGAGCTTCGTCGACTCAAGGCAGAACTGGAACCGACGGAGATCCTGCTGGTCGCGGATGCCATGACCGGACAGGAGGCGGTGAGGATCGCCGAAGGGTTCGACGAGGCGTTGGGCCTGACTGGGGTCGTGCTCACCAAGATGGATGGCGATGCCCGCGGGGGCGCGGCTCTGTCGATCAGAGGGGTGGTCGGGAAACCGATCAAGTTCCTGGGAACAGGAGAGGGGGTCAATGATCTCGAGTTGACCGATCCGGAGCGCATGGCCGGGCGGATTCTCCAGATGGGAGACGTCGTCGGTCTGGTGGAGCGTGCCGAGCAGACGATGGATGCGGGAGTGCAGGAAAAGCTTCAGGATCAGATGCTCCGGGACCGCTTCACACTCGAGGACTTCTTGACCGCGATGCGACAGGTACAGAAGATGGGTCCCTTGGAACAGTTGCTGAAGATGATCCCGGGGGCGGCTCGGGCGATGCCCGCTGTGGGGCTTGACCCGAAGAAGATGAGCCATGTGGAAGCGATCATCCTCTCGATGACGAAGGCGGAGAGGCACAAGCCGGAAATCCTGAACGGCTCGAGAAGGGCGCGAATCGCAAAAGGTAGTGGGCGGCCGGTTTCCGAGGTGAACCGGTTGCTCAAGCAGTTCAAAGAGATGCAGAAGTTCATGAAGCAGATGAGGGGCATGCTGCCCGTTTGATAATCGAGGAAGCTGCCGGTTAACCGGCAACGAAGGGACAACCTGGAAAGCATATGTCTGTACGAATTCGACTTCGCCGCATGGGCCGGAAAAAGCAGGCTCATTACCGCATTGTAGTGGCCGACTCCGCGTCTCCACGAGACGGACGTTTTGTTGAGACGCTCGGGTACTTCAAACCCCTTTCGGACCCCGCCCGCCTGATAGTGGATCTCGAAAAGGCGGACGAGTGGATCGGAAAGGGCGCCGAACTCTCGGAGACCGTGCGAAGTCTGCTCAACAGGGCCCGGAAAGGCGGGGACGCCACCGTTGCTCTCGGCGAGTTGGATCCCGAGGAGGCGAAGGTCGCCAAGGCCGCTGCCCTAGAGCAACGTCGCAAGACTGAGGTGAAAGCTCGTGAGGAGGCTGCCGCGGCTGCTGCAGCCCAGGAGATCGCTGCTGCCGCCGCTGCGGAGGTCGAGACCGAGGAGGCTGAGGCTGCCGCGGAAGAAGCCCCAGAGGCTGAAGCTGCCGCCGAAGCGACTCCAGAGGCTGAGGCTGCTACGGAAGAAGCCCCAGAGGCTGAAGCTGCCGCCGAAGCGA
>CAUZAE010000015.1:0-30165 GCA_963577685.1 Gemmatimonadales bacterium UBA6960
ATCACGTCCACCGGCGCGATCGTCGCAAGGTCCAAGTCCACCGTGACGTGGTCGCGGGCGCTGAGCTCCGAGCCAGGCTCCTGACTGTCCACTTGGGCAAACAGGAGTGGCCCATTCGTCGCGACAGTGCGCCCGGCTCTGACCGCCTCGATCCACCTGCGCCAGCTGATCGGACCATCCAGCCGAGCGTACGTGCGTGCCGTTCCACCCGACGGATCCCGCCAGACGTTCGAGAAATTGTCGGTGCCTCCGGTGGTCGGTAGCCGAGCGCCGACGTTGAGCATGTGGTAGTACATGTCGGAGCTGGCCATCTCGTCCGACGCGATGGAGACGACATCGTAGAAATCACCACGCCCGAGGATCGTGTGGATGGGGATGTCGGACTGAGCGGCCCACTCCGGCGTACCGGGCGTCCGGCTGCCTAGGGTGTAGGGGTGCATGAAGCCGCCGATACCCCCGAGGGCTCGGATGCTGTCGAGGTACATCAGCTTCAGGCCGTCCGCCGGATAGGGTGAGCCGGAGGTGCCACCGATGAGCGGCATGATGAACTCGTCCACGCCGAGCAACCCCACATGGCCGAGCGACCCGCGGAACTCCTGTGTGTAGCGCAGGACGTAGTCGCCGGTGGACCCGGAGTAGTCCTCGCCCGTCAGGTCGCTCCACCTGCCCATGATCTTGGTGCCATCCATGTGGATCAGATCATTGGTCACGTGCAGATCGTCGGCTCGCAGCTGATCGAAATACTCCTCCTGACTCAGCGCGTAACGCCCCTCGTGCAGGTCGTGGACGTGCGTGTCGCCCGACACCCAGTTGGACTGGCGCGGATCGGCGAGTCGTTCCATGCGAAGCTCGACTGTTGCGGTCCGCCCCGCGGGCGCTCGTACGGTCTCGTCCGCCGGAATCCACTCGAAGCCCCGCAAGGCCTCGACCCTCACGTCCCCGGCCGGAACCATGACCTCGAACTCACCCGTCGAATGGAAGTAGTGAATCTCGTTGGCCGGGCTCACCCGGTGAAACGCATCGGCCGGCACGTAGCCACGTCCGTCCGATGCCAGGATTTGGATACGGGCCGGCACTGTTGCGCCGTCGGGCCCGAGAACCCGTCCGCGTAGGGTCGCGGTCTCGTACAGCGGCGACAGTCGCGCCGGCGTGATCGGTTGCCACGCCTCGTTGCCGCCACCGAAGCGGGACGTCACCCAGAGTGCGGTCGGTCCGGCCTGATTTCCGACGAAGGCCACCAGCCTGCCGTCCGGACTCACCGCCGGGGCGAATTCGTCGAGCGGCTGGGTGGTCAGGCGAACCCGGTTGCCCCCTGCAGACGGGACCGTCGCCAGGTCGTAAGAGCCAGCCGCGTCGGAGGCGAACACCAGGGCAGAACCGTCCGGAGTCCACGTAGGAGCAGCTCGATAGCTGGTCTCCTCGTAGTGTACCAGCGTGGGCTCGCCGCCTTCCATCGGTACCGTCCATAGGCCTCCGCTTCCCAAGCGTCCCCGGACGCCCGCGACGAAAGCCAGAGTCGAGCCGTCGGGCGAGGGAGCTGGCTGGAACTGGTTCCCTCGACCGCCGACCAGGATCTTAACGGCGCCGGTCGCGACCTCGTACTGCACGATGTCGAAATCCCCTCCGCGGGCGGAGGCGAACACGATGAATCGTCCGTCCGGAGTCCAGGCGGGCTGAACGTCCACCGAGGCATCGGACGTCAGGCGCCTGAACCCGGAGCCATCGGACCGGACCACAGCGACATCGAGCTCGCCTGATGTGTCCACCGCAAGTGCGAGCCATTCCCCGTCGGGGCTCCACGCCGGCTCGAAGTGGTAGCCCGGGCCCCGGGTGATGGCTCGAGCGTGCACCGTCCCGATGTCCTGGATCCAGATATCGCCGCGCATCGAGTAGGCCAGAGCCGAGCCATCAGGATGCCACGTCGGATCGAGCGGCCCACTCGTGACCGCCGGGAGCATGTGAAGCTCTACCCGGGTCGACAGCCCGTAGCGAGGTATCTGGGCGTTCGCAGCCGAGGCAGCGACCATCCAAGCCGTAACAGCGAGAAGCAACGTGTTTCGCATGGGGTTGGAAGATAGGGGCGGCCCAGCCGCATGACTATCAGGCGCATCGGTCCATGAATTCAATGACCGCCATGCAGAGTGGGCTCGTGCCATCGTTGAGGCCTTCGATCGCCGAGTAGTGGTGCTTGCCATCCTGGACCAGCAATTCTCCGCCGAGCCCATTCGCCTGCCGTGCCTGATGATATTCATCCGCCAAGCGCTGTATCTCAGATGTTTCCTCAGCACCGTACGAAATCAGGAGTGGTGGACCGAAATCCGGAACATCGAGACAAGGACTTTCCCGGACGGTTACCTCGTGGGTTAGCTGCAGACTTGGCTGCAGATAGGAGTACGGCAGCGCCCGGAGATCGTAGATTCCACTGATTGCGACACCACCCCTGAGTACATCGCTCGGCAGGCCGTAATCGCCGCTCCAGTCCGTACCCGACAACATCGCGACCTGCTGGCCGCCTGCCGAATGCCCCGAGACGAACATTCGGGACGCATCGGCATTGTAGTGCGCCGCTTTCCCGTGGAGCCAGGCGATCAGGGCTCGGCTTTGGCGCGTGATTTCCGAGATTGTGACCTTGGGGCAGAGCGTGTAGTTCATGACGGCGACCGTGATTCCATGGCCGACCAGCCCATTCGCCACCATGCTGAACTCCTTGCTGCTCAAACGGAACCAGTAACCGCCATGGATGAAGACCATCAACGGTGAGTCCGGATCTCGAGCCGGGAAGATGTCGACCGTTTCTTCCGTAGTCGGGCCGTAGCGGACATCCAGCGAGCAATCGAGGTCGCTTCGAGCGGCAGCGCTGTGCTCGACGTAGAAATCGGCCCAATCCTTAACGTCTGGCACCGTCAGCGCGAAATTGTATTGACGGTCGATCTCCTCTTGTGTCGAGAAGCCGCGGTACAGGTTCATTCTTTTTATCTGATCAGTACCGCAGTAGGCGAGTGATCTTCACCGCCAGTGCCCGCGTCCTCAGCCCGGTGCCGCCCGGCAACCGATCCCGCTCGTCTGTCCAGACGACGAAGAACTCGCTTCCTCCGCTGTACTCCCAGCGGAAGCGGAGATTGGTGGAGAGGATCCGATCCGCCGTGTTGTACTGCATGAGGGCGCTCGCGAACATCCGGGGAGTGAACGCGTAGTCCGACCGCAACCGCAGCACGGTCTGGTTGGCATCGCCCTGGGGCAGGTCGATGAGGTTGAGACTGACGCCGGGCTCGATGGAGAGCTGGTTGGTGACCACCAGCCTGCCCTGGTTCACGGAGATCGCACGGATCGTTCCGTCGTAGAAGTCTCCCCACTGGAACGCCACCGTTCCGGAAGCCCGTCTCTGCTCCCCCATTTGGTACGAGGCCCGATAGCTCGTGAAGGCATACGGGCCTACTCCGACCTCGAGATCCGAGCTGACCGGGAAAGGAGTCGTGATGTTCTCGAACTCTCGGGTCGCTTCCAACGTGAACCGGTCGCTGTTCTCGAGCTCGGCGTTGAAGCGAGCCTGCTGCTTGCGGGACTCGACCACTCCGAAGCTGTTCTCGAAGTAGTCGAGGCTCCCTTCCCAAGTGAGCTTCCGGATCCATTCGATCGACGCCGGGCGGGGGCTGAAGCGAAGGCTTCCTGAGGACTTCTCGAAGTCGCTTCGGCGCATGAACCCGATCTCAGGGTTGAAATCGGCTCCTACCTTGAGGCGTGCCGCGCTGACCCCGTACTTGTCCCCGTTGTATTGCCCCGCGAGCTGATAGCTCTCGTTGTCCCCAAGCAACGATGGCGTCTCGGTGCGGGCGTAGTAGCCACCGAGCTGGAGGTTGGTGAAAAGGGCGAAGGACGCGTCCGCACCGTACGTCTGGTTGGCGCCGCCCCCGTCCACGGCCAGCGAACGGTTCGTGAAAAGCGCCCCGATCGAACTACGTCGCAGGATGTCCCGCTTCACCCGGACGACGGAGTAGTTCGTCCTAGCGATCCCGACCGGCTCATTGGCGCCCGTCTCGATGCTCATGGCTCCGACGGCGTAGCCACCCACTTTGCCGGTCACGCGGCCCCCGGCCCGAATCGGTATGACTTCGCCGCGGTCTAGCCCGATCCGTCTCGAGTAGAAGAGGGTCGGTGCGTCGCTCCCACCTCGGAATCTCCGGCCCACACCACCACCTCGGAACCCGCCGGCTCCCCCCTGGCCGAACTCGAACGTCCCCCGTCCCTCGAGGAAGAAGTCGCGCTTTTCGGGGAAGAACAGGCTGAAGCGCGTGAGATTGACCTGCTGCTCGTCTACTTCGACCTGAGCGAAGTCGGTGTTCAGTGTCACGTCGGCTGTGAGATTCGCCGTAATGCCGTACTTGAGGTCGATGCCGACGTCGGCGTCGACGACGTTGCTCGTCGCGGGATCCGACAGACGGTTCGTTGTGAGGTCTGAGATCGCATATGGCTTGACCTCGAGGTTGTTGCCCGCCGGGGGCAGCTCCAGACCCACGATGGTGCCCGCCGACGAGATGCGGTTAAGTCCCTGGGCGCCGGCCGCGGAGGGCGGCACGGGGCTGAGGAAAGCCCACTCGTTCTTATGCCGAATCGACCGGCGGATCTGTAGTCCCCACAGCCGATCGGAGCCGGAAAGATAGCGCAGCGACTTGAACGGAATCGCCATTTCGACGATCCACCCGCCGTCGAAGCGGCCACCGGCGACGTCCCATACCGGGTTCCAGTCGCGGTTCATCTGATTCTCGTCGACGATGGAGTAGTCCGCTCGCCCGCCGAGTTCGTTGGCGTAGAACATGAAGCCGCTGCGGCGGTCGTAGAATGTGTCGAACATTACACCGAAGTGCTCATTGTTCCTAAGCCCGCCAGCGTCTCTACGGAGCTCGTTGACGACCCACTCCTCAGGCGGAGACGAGTCCCAGCAACGACACGTGACGTACACATGGGTGTCGTCGTAGCTGAGCCAGACGTCCGATCGTTCGGAGGCCGGCGCGTCCAGGACAGGCACGGCCTGAATGAAGTCGCCGAACGGAGGATGGTCCGAGTAGACCGACTCCTCGAGCCTGCCATCGAGGACGAGGGGATCGTCGAGCCGGATGGCGCGGACGGTTGGGCGCCCGAGGTTGTCACGGGTGATCGTCTGCGGAGCCACAGGGGGAAGGGAGCCGTCGATGGCGCGCCCACCCACAGCTGATCCATCGTCCGCTTGTTGCGCGGAAGCGCCGCTTGTTAGGCAAAGGACAACCGGCAGCAGTCCCGCTGCCAAAGCGTTGGCGCGCGAGCGTTTGCGAGTCCCATTCCGGCGTACGGCTTGCTGACCAAGATGCGACGCGGCTTCTCGACTGGTGCTCGATTTCATGGCCAGAAGTGTAACGGCGCTCCGCCCTGCAGAAACGCGTCGAAGTCAGAGGAGCGCAGGGTCACGACGATAGTCTCGCCCGGCTGTCCCCTGTACTCGTACAGGTCGAAGAAGGAGTCGTCGTCGAGTTGAGCGTCGCCCGTGTCGAGGCGGCCAGTCACAGTTTGACCGGGGCCGATCGGGGCTATTTGAGCGGCGGCGGGAGCGGTGATGAAAGCGAGGGGGAACGCTACCGCCACGAGCGGCTTAAGGAATCGGAGTCTCATGGGGCTCCCTGCCCTAGGGGGTGGACACTATCGGTGGCGCCGGGCTTGCACTGGCCCGCATTCAAAAATTGTTTCCAGCTCCACGGGGCCGCAAGCTTGCCGTGAGTCGCCGGCTGGGGAGGTTCGCGCGCTTTGGTTGCACAGGGCATGTTGGACGCGCAGTAGAAGCAGGGCGGTTTCATCAGTGGGCGAGAACTCTCACAAGCCGGGACCAAGGATCTGCCGTGGGGCATGGAGTCCATCACCGGCTACAATATCATCGAAGCCGAAGACCTCGACGCGGCAGAAAGGATCGCACAGGACAATCCATACATCGCAAGCATCAGGGTCTACGAAATCAGGTCGATCTAAGGCCCAGTCGTTTATGAAGGGGTATAGGGTGTGCCAGAGCCATGGGTAATGCCGGTAGCGAGACTCGACTCGATCCCACCACGGTGGAAGACTACGTGCGCGATGGTGCCGTGCGTATCCGAGGATTGTTCACAACGGAACAGATCGCCGATTTGGCTCGGGGGATCGAGGAGAACCTGCGCGACCCCAGCCCGCTCGCGCAGGTTGCCAGCCATGCCGACGATCCCGGTTGGTTTTTTGAGGACTTCTGCAACTGGCAGGTGAACGACGCCTATCGCCGATTGATCTTTGAGTCCGGCGTCGGTGAGGTGGCCGCCCAACTGATGCAAAGCCGCGAAGCACGCCTGTATCATGATCACCTGTTGGTCAAGGAGCCTGGTACTCGCCAGCGCACCCCGTGGCATCAGGACCAGCCCTATTACAATGTCGACGGCGGTCAAAACGTCAGCATGTGGCTGCCCGTAGACTCCGTCCCCCGGGAGACCAGCCTGGAGTTCGTGGCCGGTTCTCACCTTGGCCCATGGCTAATGCCGCGTACTTTCCTGAATACGGAAGCCAAGTGGTTCCCAGAGGGTAGCCTGGCGGAGCTCCCGGACATAGAAGCCAACCGGGACGACTACGAGATCATCGGGTGGGCGCTGGAACCCGGAGACGCAGTGTTCTTCAACATGCTGACACTGCACGCGGCGTCCGGTGTCGGCGGCACAGGGCGGCGTCGCGCCTTCTCGGTGCGCTTCCTGGGCGATGACGTGACCCACGCGCCGCGATCATGGACGACCTCGCCGCCGTTTCCCGGCCTCGAGAACGAGCTGGACGGGGGCGCCCCGATGCACCATCCGCTGTTCCCGTTGCTGTGTACGGCCGGGCCGTAACCACGGTCCCGCCCGAAGAGGATCGGACGCGATCCAACGTGCAGCGCCGCTCGATCATCGTGGCCCTCATCGCCGCGGGTGAGGCGGTTTTCCTGCTTCCCTTTGTCTTGGCTCGTGTTTTTCGCCCGACGTTTCTCGACGTGTTCGGGATCACGAACCTCCAACTCGGGACAGCGTTCTCTCTGTACGGTGTCGTCGCCATGGTGGCGTACCTCACAGGAGGGCCGCTGGCGGACCGGTTCCCGGCTCGCCGACTAATGACGGCCGCGCTTGTGACGACGGGCCTGGGAGGAGTAGTCCTGGCTGGCATCCCGTCGATCAAGGTGATGAATGTCCTGTGGGCAGTCTGGGGGCTGACTACGGTCCTCCTCTTCTGGGCGGCGATGCTTCGAGCGACTCGCGAGTGGGGAGGCGTCTCCGCGCAAGGGAAGGCATATGGGCTGCTCGACGGCGGAAGAGGGCTTTTATCGGCGTTGATCGCCACCTCTACGGTTCTCGTCTTCGCTGCTCTTCTGCCAAGCGACGTCGCCGCGGCTACACCAGACCAACGGGCGGCGGCTTTCCGGTGGGTAATCTGGGTGTTTACGGGTCTCACTCTGGTCATCGCTGCGCTGGTTTGGGTGGTTGTCCCGGACACAGCGCCGCAGAGCAACCGGGAGGACCGGCCGAAGCTCACGCTCGACGGAATACGTGAGGCGTGCCGCATGCCGGTGGTGTGGTTGCAGGCCGTGATCGTGGTATGTGCCTACGTCGGCTACAAGGCGACGGACGATTTCTCCCTTCTGGCCCGGGATGCGCTCGGCTTCGATGAGGTAGCCGCCTCGGCAGTCGGGACGTTGTCGTTCTGGATCCGCGCCGTCGCGGCGGTCGGCGCAGGCTATCTCGGGGACCGGGTGGACGCTTCGAGGGTCATCGCCTGGGGGTTCGTGATTCTCATGGCCGGAGGCCTTCTCATCGCCTCCGGCTGGCTGTTTCCCGGCGTCGCTTGGATGCTGATCACCACGATCGTCGCGACCAGCGTCGGGGTCTACGCCCTGAGGGGTGTTTACTTCGCCTTGCTGGCGGAAGGCGCGGTACCCTTGGCGTACACGGGTAGCGCGATCGGCGTCGTGTCTGTGGCCGGATTTACGCCCGACGTCTTCATGGGCCCACTCATGGGTGTCCTGCTCGACAACTCCCCGGGCGTGCTTGGCCACCAGCATGTATTCGCGTCAGTGGCGGTGTTCGCGTCCGTTGGCCTGATGGCTACGATCGCGTTCCGGCGAGTCACCCGCGGCTCCAACGCGTGACGCCCGAGTTGCCGACGAGTGACCATCCAACGATCGCAGCTATGGGGTGAGCGGCCGGGCCCTCGCATCACGTCAGGGGCGTAATCTCGAGCCGCTCCCTCAGGCGCTCGAGCAGCCGCGTCAGGGTCCGGGCCTCTTCGCTCGTGAGGGCCTTGGCAGTCCGTCGATTCATCTCCTCACTCGGCTGGTCCATCTCGGCGAGTAGGCTGAGCCCCTCTCGAGTTATGGCGATGTCCACGCGTCGCCGGTCCTCCTCGTTCGACTGGCGGCTCACCAACCCCCGCCTGCGGAGCTTCTCCACTAGGCGGGTCGCGTTCGCTGTCCGGTTCAGCATCCGCTCCTGCACCTCGCACAGGTTGTACGTGCTCTCGCGATTACCGCGAAGGATCCTCAGGACGTTGTACTGCTCGTTGGAGATATCGAAGTCCTTGAGATGCTCCTGAAAGACCCGATACAGCCAGTGGCTTGTGAAGTGTAAATTCAGCACGGCTTCGGCGTGTCGTGGAACGACAAGATCGATAGGGGGGGTGTCGTCGTTGGAGACACCGTATACATCACCATCGATGTCGAAGCGCTGATCGACGACGACTGAGCCGGACCGCGAGCGCGATGCTCGTTTGGACCGGTGGTCATGCTGGTCGGGTGGGATAGGCCACGATAGAATCGTCGGATGAGGAAAGCCTTACGGTTCATCGGGGAATTGAAGCGTCGCAGCGTGTACGGTGTTGCGGTCGCGTATATCGTGGTCGGCCTGGGAGTTCTTGGCGCAGCCGACGTGATTCTGGACCCGCTCGGACTCGGGGACGCTCGACCGATCATCGTTATTGTCACACTACTCGGGTTCCCACTCGCGATGGTCCTCGCGTGGATTTACGACCTGACGCCCGCGGGATTGGTGCGTGACAGTGAGACGAATCTTGAAGGGGCCGAGTCCGAGGCCCCCAAACCCGCCTCACAGAATGAGGAAGTGTCCGATGGCATCGTGGTCCTTCCCTTCGAGAATCTGAGTCCGCACAAGGAGGACGAGTACTTCAGCGACGGGGTGACGGAGGACCTGATCGCGCAGCTGTACAGGATTGGGTCGCTCAGGGTCATCTCGCGAACGTCGGCCTGGCAATACAAAGGAAGCCGCGTCGGCGCCAAGCAGATCGCCGCAGACCTCGGGGTTGCGTACCTACTAGAGGGAAGCGTCTGGCGAAGTGGCTCGCGGGTGCGCATCGTGGCCCAGTTGATCGACGCACGGCATGATCGGCATATGTGGGCCGAGACCTATGATCGTGAGCTCGAGGATATCTTCGGGATCCAGAGTGAGGTCGCGAATCGGATAGCATCAGCCCTGCACCTCACCCTATCAGATGTCGGCGGTTGGAGCCCAGAGGTTGCGGCAGCCATGGGTTGCGCGTTTGTAGCTGAGGGCCGTGAAGCACGGGGCCGGGAGACCGTAGACCTTATGCGCGTTGAGAGTGCCGAACGCTACGTGTCACCCGTTCGCCTGTCGTTGCTGGAGTCGGCTCTTTCCGATCATGAGGCGGCTCTCGATTCGCTGGATGAGGCCGTTACCGGCCGCGCTACCGATCTAATCTGGCTGGACGTCCACCCGGGCTTCGATGCCCTTCGGGACCATCCGCGATTCGGGGACGTTCGCCGGCGAATTTTCGCGGATGAGCCAGAGCGATGATCGTATTGACGAGGAGTGAGACCCAGGGGCTGCTCACGCTTGAGGAATGTGTCCCTGCCGTAGAGGCTGCCTTCGGAGAAAGGGGCCGGGCAGGAGGCCTGGAGGCGAAGCGTCTTCACGTCCCGGCGGGGAGTGGGGCGTTCCACATCACGGTCGGAGGGGTGGGCGACGAAGGGGGGCAGCCGAGTTTCGGCATCAAGATCAACGGACGCTATCCGCCCGCTGCGCAGGGAGGTGATCAGCGCGTCAGCGGTGCGATCCTGCTGGCCGACGCCTCGAGCGGGGAGCCGCTGGCGCTGCTCGATTCGCTGGTCGTTACGATCATGCGCACCGCTGCTGTCACGGCTGTGGCGGTGCGTCATCTCGCGCCCGCCGACAGCCGCTCCGCCCTTCTCGTTGGGGCGGGAACGCAGGCCGAAATGCAGGTCGAGGCCCTCGAACTCGCGGCCCCGATCGAGAGATTGGCCGTGTACGACGTCGCCACCAAGAAGGCCGAGGCCCTGGTCGAGAAAGCTCGCGATCGCGGGCTCGACGCTCGCGTCGTGGTGGACGTCGATGAGGCGGCTGCCGAGTCCGACATTGTGGTGACCGTAACGCCGGCGCGCTCGCCCGTCCTCCACAGACTACCTAGGGGCGCTCTCGTCGTTGCCGTGGGTGCCGATGAGCCGGGTAAGAGGGAGCTCGGGCCGGAGATTCTCGTGGAGTCTAAGGTCGTTGTAGACGTCCTCGACCAAGCGGTGTACGCTGGCGAACTGTCCAGTGCGATAGAGGACGGGTCGATGGCCCGCGAAGATGTGTACGCGGAACTCGGAGAGATCGTCGCTGGTGTGAAACCGGGTCGAACCTCACGAGACGAGACGTTCGTATTCGACGCGACCGGGACCGCGATGCAGGACGTGGCCGCGTCACTGCTCCTCATCGAAGCGGGCAGGAGAGGCGGACTCGGGACGGAGATTCACCTGGACCGGTAGTCCGAGAAGGGCACCCTACGGAACCCATTGTGGAGGAACCATAACTTGACGACGCTCCGAGCAATTCCGAAGCACGACCCCCATAGGATCTGGTTGATCTCGAGTGTCGCACTCCTACTTCCAGGGCTCTTCTCGTGCTCCTCACCCGCGAGAACTTGGGAAAATGTCAGTGAGGATGGGTCGTTTCTCGTATACCGAAGGCAATCGCTCATAGGAGAAGAGACCTACAGGATTACCTCCGACAACTCCTCCATCGTCATCAGATCTCTACAAGGCGAAAACGAGAGGGGGCGAATCACCGGGGTCGAGGCAGAGCTACACCTCGATATGGATCTGTCACCGACCTATTATCACAATCAGCGCCTATCGAATAGTGACACTACGAACATTCTCGAAATAGACGTCACCCCAACGGAAGTCTCTATCCGGGAAAAAGATAGGGAAGTCGTCACCACGGCTACGCTCGCGTCATTCTTTCCTGTACACAGCAACATCCCTGCAGCCGTGGAGATGATGCTGTATCACCGCTACCTGGAGCAGGGAGTGGAGACCCTGCCGACCCTGCCCAGGGGTGAGATTCGCCTGACCCATAGAGGCGAGGACATCGTTCGAATAGGGGGCGAAGAAGTAGCCCTCGACCGCTACGTAGTAGAGGGAATCAATTGGGGTTTTCGAACGATCTGGTTGGATGAGTCGAGGAACCTGGTAGCACTCGTACAGGCCAATACCCAAATCAGGGAACTGATCAGGAAAGGATACGAGGAAGCCCTACCCTCCTTCATCGCAGGGAACGTGGAAGAGCAGTTGCGGACGCTCTCCGACTACACGATGGAGCTCAAAGGAGACCCGGCGCAGGTCACGGCTCTGGTAGGAGGCGACGTGGTGGATGGGCTGAGCGACGTCACTAGAAGGGACATGACCGTAATCGTCGAGAATGGTCGAATAAGAGCGATCGGGAGCCGTTCTGAAATCGAGGTCCCCGAAAGCGCCGCGATTATCGACGTAACCGGCAAGACGTTGATGCCGGGCTTGTGGGATATGCATGCGCACTCTAATCAGGTGCAGTGGGCACCGGCCTATTTGGCTGGGGGCATCACGACGATTCGGGATCTGGGGAACGAGGTGGAGTTCGCCACGGCATTCAGGGATGCGATCGCTCTAGATGGCGCGATAGGTCCAGATATTCTTCTCGCCGGGATGGTGGATGGCGTGGGCATCACGGGCAATGGAGTGATTCGAGCGACGACTCCTGCGGAAGCCCGGGACGTCGTGGCCATGTATTACGAGCGAGGCTACAAGCAAATCAAGATCTACACGGCCATCGAACCGGACGTCCTCGTGGGACTCTCCGAGGAAGCCCACGCGAGAGGCATGACCGTCACCGGACATGTGCCACGTGCAGTGAAAAACGCCGTTGCCGCTGCGGAGAGCGGAATGGATCAGTTCAATCATAGGGGACTCTTCCTATCTGTGTTGTTCCCAGAGAGGAGGATGTCAGAGTTGGGGAGGTCCTACCTGGCGGAAGTGGGCCCTGAGCGCATCGACAATGCGATCGAGTTCTTGCTGGAACACGAATCCGTGCTGGATCCGACCATTTCCTTGGACATCATCAGGAACCTTCCCTGGGGCACAAGAGTCGAGACGGTAGAGCCGGGCGCTACGCGGATCGCCTATGAACTATTCGAGGGGAAAAGATTCTTGGGCGGTGTGAGTCCGTCTCGTGCAGAGGAAGTAGAGGAAGACGTAAAGAAAGCCATGGAAATCCTCGGCGCCTTCTTTAGGGCCGGAGTCCCCATTGTGGCCGGGACAGACAACGTCGTACCCGTCCACAGTCTCTATCTGGAAATCGAATCCTATCATGAGCTGGCCGGGTTGACCCCCCTGGAGGCCATTCGAACCGCAACCATCATCCCTGCCAGGGCGATGGGCATGGAGGCCGAAACGGGAACACTCGAGATCGGCAAGGAGGCTGATATCGCCATCTTGGAGAAAAACCCGCTGGTGGATATCAGTCATATCAGAACCGTGTCGGCGGTGATGACCAATGGGCACTATTATGAGAGCGATCCGCTGTGGCGTGCCGCTGACTTCAGGCCCAGCAATTAGAACCCAACCGCTCTCGTTCGAGAGTGCGCCTCGGTCTGGCGTAGAATCGCTCCGATCGTCATGGTGTGTAGCGATGCTAACGCCGCCTGTCCGTGTTGGTTCGAAGCGGACCCGATCGTCAGGAAAAATATGCGTCGACTAAAGCGAAGGAACTCGCCCCTTCTCATGCTCACCGTCGCTGCGGCGCTGCTCATGGCGACTCCGCTTTCTGCTACCTGGTCGATCATCGCCGTCGACACGCGAACCGGCCTCGTGGTGATTGCCTCGGCCACCTGCGTGACTGCGGAGGGGCTACGGACTCGGGGCGGTCTGATGCGTATCCAGGCCGTCGTCGTTCCGGGCATCGGAGTCGCGGCGGCGCAAGCCGGCGTGGACGGTACGCATGCCAACCAGACTCTGATCTTCGAGGAACTCCAGCGGGGCACCGACCCTGACGAGATCCTCCGGATGCTTTCCGAAGACCCGGACTTCCAGAGACGCCAGTTCGGAATCGTAGACCTTCGGGGGCGCATGGCCGGATTTTCGGGGCAGGGGAATGGGTACGCAGCGCTCGCCATCCAGGGCGAGGTCCGGGGTGAGGGGATTTTCTTCGCGGTACAAGGAAACATTCTCGAGTCGGACGATGTGGTACTCGACGCCGTCGATGCTTTCCTCGCCGATGACGGAGCCGTCGTCGACCGGGTGATGGCTGCGATGGAGGCCGCGGATGAAGCCGGTGGCGACAGCCGGTGCTCCTGCCGGACGGATCCAGTCCCCGAGACAGACATGCGCTGCGCGCACCGCACGGCCCACGTGGCATACATTGCCGCCGCCAAGCGCGAAGATCCGACGGGTGGCTCGCACAGCGGTGGGGACTACTCGCTCTTCATCGATGTCGACGATGAGAACACCGGAGCCGATGAGAACGCGAGCCCCGTCGGGACGTTGCGCCTCCGATACGACGCCTGGAAGGCTACGGGAGGGTTGAACGCACTCGGACTGGGGGGCCGTTAGAGCACGTTCGTCGAAAAACGGTCGAGGCTCGTCTGATTGCGCTCACGCCAGAAGGCCTCGATCCCGTCCTCGCCCTTATTGTCGGTCCACTTGTCGAGTGTGGAGCGGTCCTCCACGTAGTCGTACCTCGGCACTGCAAAGCCACATGAGGTCTGTACCAATCGGATCTGGTTCTATTCGCCGATCTCCACGGGTTGACGTAACCGGCGAGGGAGCTTGAGGATCCCTTGAGCTTACATTGGTGGGCGGAGCGGTGAGTTTTCCTCGTGGCGGTCACCCCCGACCACTGTTTTGGAGCGGATCGATGAAAACGAGTTGTCGACAGCAGCTTGGTCTGTTCGCGATCATGGCGGCCCTGAACGCGGGTTGTGGCCAGGCCCCCCCCGAAGCTGACATTGCTCTGGTGGTTGCCGGCCAGGCGTTAATCAAGATGGACCCGAGATTGTCCTGGGAAGACCCGTTCGGCTCACTAAGACCGATCCTTCGAAGTGCCGATGTCGCGTTCACCAACTTCGAGATGGCGGTGAAATCGGAGGCCGACGCGTGTGGCGTGCCCGACGATTACGTGGTCTTTCTCGGAGAACCGCGACTTACGCGCGAGCAGCGTCGAGGGAACTCGGGGGGACCGCACGCCGTCGATGCGGCGGTGATGGACTTCCTCGCGTCGTTGGGCTTTAACCTGATGTCGATCTCCAACAACCACGCGTGGGACCTGGGCGACTGCGGTGTGGCCGCCACGCGAGCGGCCGCGGACGCGAATGGCGTTACGTACGCCGGAGCCGGACCCGACATCGTCGCGGCCACGGCCCCTGCCTACCTGGAGGTGGATGGCGTGACGATCGGTCTGGTGGCAGCGACGACGAGCCATGACGAACGAGATGCGATTGGCCACGCGGTGAATGGGGTCTGGACCGGGCGCCAGGACGACTGGGATCGTAATATCGAGGCGGTTCGGGAGGCTGCGGCCCGCGCGGACTTCGTCATCTATTATCAGCATTTCCAGATCGACGTGGACGAGTTCGACTCGATTGTGGCGGGCGAGGCGACAGCGGACGGACACGTCCGGGTCGACGACGTTGCCGGATGGCAGACGGACTTCGCACACGCTGTCATCGACGCGGGTGCCTCGATGTACGTCGGTCACGGGCATCGCGCCTTCGACGGCATAGAGATCTACAAAGGGAAGACGCTGATCCGGCAGCTCGGTGGCTTGGCGTACCAAGGGCTCCAACCCGGAATCGGGGCCTACGACGAGTACCGACCATGGGATGGGTTGTTGGCCGAGATGACGATCCGCAATGGGGCCGTCGTGCGCATCGAGTTCGTGCCCCTCGAGCTTGACGAGGGTGAGGCGTACCGGCCCGACCTCGACGACCTCGCTTTTCTGACCCGTCGAGGGCTCGCGCAAGTCGCGACCGGCGAGCGCGCAGACTCGATTCTAGTCCGCCTCCGCGAGCTCTCCGCCGAGTATGGCACGGAGCTCGTCATCGCTGATGGGCGCGCGGTCTTGGACCTCCATGGTGGCGGCTAGATGGAGAGCCCGCGGCGTACTCCTACCTCGTGCCCCTGGTGACGAGCTTTTGCACGCGCCAGTTGATGAGCTCGCCCACCCAGATCTCGTCCTCGGATGGGCATGCGATGGCATGGATCCAGCCGAACTCGCCGAGGTTACGTTCGGGCTGCCCGTAGACGCCGAGCACCTGGCCCTCGAGGGACACCTTATAGATGCGGCTCGGGTACAGATCGCCGACGAAGAGCGCGGGGTTGGGTCCCGGCGTCATGCACAGGGCGTCGGGAGCTCCCGGTGACTGGGAGCCGGTCGTTCCGTTCGGATTTTCCCGCCCGTAGACGATCTTGCCCCGCGACATATCCACCGGAACGTCGATCGTGAATTGGCGCAGGTACGTACCGTCGGGATCGAACACCTGAATCCGGCGGTTGCCGCGGTCCGCCACGTAGATTTCGTCCTGAGGAGAGACCGCGATGCCGTGCGGCGTGTCGAACTCGCCGGGACCGGTGCCGAGCGATCCCCAGCTGGTTACCCATTCGCCGCGCGCGTTGGCCTTGCCAACCCTAGAGTTGATGTAGCCATCGGTGAAATACGAGTTGCCGTTCGAGTCCCAAGCTACGTCGGTGGGCTGGTTGAAGACGTTGTCCCGGTGCACCGGCAGCGGCCAGCGCGGGTTGTTACTCTCGGGGATGTCCATGTCTACGCCGGCGCGCAGGAGCAGTCTGGCCATCACGGTCTGGTAGTCGGGTGGCACGATGAGGTGCGAGGCCTCGCCCTTGCGGCCGAAGACCCAATCCACGTGACCCTCGGGCGTGAACCTGAGGATCATGTTGGATCCTTTGTCGACGACCCAGATGTTGTCTTGGGGATCGATGCGAACGGCGTGCGCGTAGGACCACGCATTCAGGTTCTTGCCGATCTCGCGGACGAACGTCCCGTTGGCGTCGAACTCGAGGAGCTGGGAGGCGGTGGCCATGTAGGACGGCCCGGTCGAGTTGCCGCGCGAGAACACGAAGACATGGCCCCTCGAATTGACCGCTATACCGGCGATCTCACCGAAGTGGATGTCGTTGGGCAGTGTCAGTGGGTTCGGCACCGACTCGAACGGAAGTTCTGGAACGGTCTGCGCGAACGCCGGGGTCACGGTCAGGCCGAGCACTACGGCCGCAAGCAGAACACGTCTCACAAGACACCTCCCTGGAACTCGTTTGTAACGCCCCCTCGACGGGTGACGGGCGAAGTCGTACCCGCCGTCCCAGTGGCCGGCAAGGGAAGACAGGGGAGGTGTGTGGGTATCACGAGCCTTGGCCGGGCCGAACAACGGATTGTTTCCCGGGGTATGGACAGCGTTCTAGTAGCGTGGTCAGCGTGATCCCCGAACCCCCGACTTGTCATGACATTGTCTCGACTGGCAGGATTCAGCATCCGCGAGATCTTTTGTGCCCGTGTGTCTTGGCTTCCGCTCGTTGCGTCCTGGCTCCCATTGATCGTCACCGTGCTTGCCATGGGCGCGATTCTGCCGATTCCGCTCGCAGCTCAAACGCAAGCGGAGTACGACGCACAAATCCGTGCGCTCATGAGCCATCCTGCCGTCCAGTCCGCGCTCGAGCACATCGAAGAGACCGACGACCAGACCATGGCCGACCTCATGGCGCTGACCCAAATCCCTGCCCCTCCGTTCATGGAGGGCGAGCGCGGGCGAGCATTCCTCGACATGATGCGGGAGATCGGGGTGGACAGCGCCTGGGTGGACGATGTCGGCAACGTCATCGGCGTGCGGCGTGGCTCTGGTTCAGGTCAGGTGCTGGCGATCGCTGGACACCTGGACACGGTGTTCCCCCCCGAGACCGACGTCTCCATCCGGGCGAGTGGCGACACACTGTTCGCGCCCGGCATCGCGGACGACACGCGCGGTCTCGCGACCGTGCTCGCGGTGCTGCGCGCCATGAACGACGGGAACGTCCAGACCGAGGCCGACGTGCTCTTCATCGGCAATGTCGGCGAGGAGGGAATCGGTGACTTGCGGGGGGTGAAACACCTCTTCCGTGAGGGTGGACCCCGCATCGACCACTTCATCTCCGTCGACGGCACCGGCTCGACAGGCATCACGCACATGGGACTCGGATCACACCGCTATCGGGTGACGTTCAGGGGGCCTGGCGGCCACTCGTGGGGTGCTTTTGGCCTCGCGAACCCGGCGCACGCCATGGGTCAAGCGATCGCGTACTTCCAAAACGGAGCGGACCCATATACGCGCACTGCGCCGTTCCGGACCAGTTATAATGTCGGCCGACTCGGTGGCGGGACATCGGTCAACTCGGTTCCCTTCGAGTCTTGGATGGAAATCGACATGCGCTCTGAGGGTGTCGGGACGCTGGTGGCAATCGACGCGATCCTGCAGGGTGCGATCCAGCGAGCGCTCGCGGAGGAGAACGACCTACGGACACGCGGTGAGCCGCTGACGGTCGATGTCGATTTGATCGGAGACAGACCCTCGGGTGAGCTCGCCGAGGGCGACCCGTATGTGCAACAGGCGGCCGCAGTGACGCGTGTCTTCGGTCTGGAGCCCACCTTCAGGCGTTCGTCGACCGACTCGAACATCCCGATCTCCATGGGTATCCCCGCGATCACGATCGGCGGTGGTGGGCAGGGCTCCGGTGCTCACTCGCTCGGCGAGTGGTTCCGAAACGTAGACGGTCCCACCGGCGTCCAGCGCGTGATGCTGATCGTGCTCGCGCAGGCGGGAGTCACCCAGATCAGCTGAGCCGGATCGCAGAGCAGGCCGCGAATGGTAGTAGCTCGAGGAGTTCCGGCCCCCGCTGGCAGAACGGGCGCCTAGGTGGCATCATATAAGCACGAACGCCTCTTAATGATGGATGTGTGGCCGGTCAGGAAGAGAAAGTGACCCTGCGGCGGTCCGAGAGTGGTCACAAGAGAAGTAGTGGGATGGTCACCGGTCGAGGAAGTACGCGGGCCTCAGCACGTAACGGAAGGACATGGAAGAATGAAGAAGTTCAGCGCCGCTGTCGTCGTCGCCCTGCTCCTTCTCGCGGGTCGCATCGGGGACCTTGACTCCACGCCGAGCCAAGAGGGAGCGGTCGCGTCGTCGGCCACCCCGGAAGCGCCAAGCACGTCCCCGTCCCAAATCTTGGCCGGAGCGGTGGAGGGCTATTTGGAGGGCTTCTCCGATCGAGAGGTGGTGGTTCGTGCCGCCGCGGCTAGGGGGCGCGGACGCGAGGCTCCAGCGGGTTCAGGACTGGACATCTCCACCGATGACCTGACCGATGTTGTTGGCCAGTACTGCGTGGTGTGCCACAACGATGTCATGAGGACTGGAAACCAGACGCTACAGGATTTCGCGGTCGAGCGCGCAGCCGAGTGGCCGGAGAAGGCCGAAAAGATGATCGTGAAGCTACGGGCCGGGATGATGCCGCCTCCTGGGGCGCCCCGGCCGAGTCCAGATACTCTGCTGGCGCTGGTCGAGAGTCTGGAGGGTACGATGGACGCGGCGGCGAGCGCCGATCCGAATCCGGGCTCTCGCAGGTTCCAGAGGCTCAACCGAACCGAGTACTCCAGGATGGTCCATGACCTCCTCGCGCTGGAGGTTGACGCCGGGCGCTGGCTCCCGGCCGACACGTATCTGGGCAGTTTCGACAACATGTCGGATGCTCAGGGACTCTCCGTCACGTTGATGGAGGGGTACATGAGGGCCGCGACAGAGATCAGCCGGATGGCCATGGGCAACCCGGGGGCACTGTCGGCCTCGAGCAAGTACACGAACCCCATCGAAGTCTCGCAACACGCGTGGGACCACATCGAGGGTACGCCCTTCGGAACCCGAGGTGGGATTGTCGTGACGCACAACTTTCCCTCGGACGGCGAGTACGTCTTCGAGGTGGAGACCCTCTTAGGCAACGGAACCGGGTTCGAGGACGTCGATTTCGCCATCGACGGGGAGGGTGTGGCGCTCCTGGCCCTGGTGCACGGCGGAGGCTCCAGCGTGCCCATCAGGACCGAGCCCATATTTGTCCGTGCCGGTCAGCACCAAATTTCTGCGGCTTTTGTCCGAAAGATCGACGGCCCCTACGACGATCGCTTTAGCCCGTTCAACTGGTCCATGGTCGGCGGAGAGGACTCGCAGTCCTGGGCGACCTACGGTATCACGGCGTTGCCGCACCTGAGCGAGTTCATGATCACAGGCCCGCGCGTCGCCGCCGGCGTCTCCGAAACGCCGAGTCGTGCAGAGATCTTCATCTGCTACCCGGATTCAGCAGACGCAGCCGAGGAGCTCGCCTGCGCGGAGTCCATCCTCTCGCGACTGGCCGGAGAGGCGTACCGGCGACCCGTCACCCCTGAAGATCTCGCCGGCCCGATTGCCTTCTACGAGTCCACTGCCGCAGAGCAGGGCTTCGAGGTCGGCGTGCGAACGGGAATCCAGGCGATTTTGGTGAGCCCATCGTTCATCTTCCGACTCGAGCGCGAGCCTTCCGGCCTGCAACCCGGGGAGAGCTACCGACTGAGCGATATCGAGCTCGCGACCCGCCTGTCGTTCTTCCTGTGGGCCGCGGGGCCGGACGAAGAACTCCTGAGCATTGCGGCCGAGGGCCGGTTGTCGGAGCCGGGAGTCTTGGAGCGACAAGTGGACCGCATGCTCGAGGACGAGCGTGCATCGACGCTGGCTACACGCTTCGCTGCCCAGTGGCTGCGACTACAGGACGCCGAGAAGAACCAACCCGAGCCATTCCTTTATCCGGACTTCAATAGTCAACTCAGCGCCGACATGGTGCGGGAAACGGAGTTGCTTTTCGAGCACCTCGTGCGGGAGGACCGGAGCCTGTTCGAGTTGTACACGGCGGACTACACGTTCATCAACGACCGGTTGGCCCGTCACTATGGAATCGCAGGTGTGTCGGGTAGCGAGTTCCGGCGCGTCCAGTACCCGCCCGATACACGTAGGGGCGTGCTGAGCCACGGGAGCTTCCTGCTGCTCACGTCGATGTCGGCGCGGACGTCGCCCGTGCTCCGGGGGAAGTGGGTGATGGAAGTGCTGATGGGCACGCCGCCGCCGCCCCCCCCGCCTGACATACCGGCGCTCGAGGAAACCGAGGGCTTTTCGGACGGTCGGCCTCTGACGACGCGCCAGCGCATGGAGAAACACCGGGCCGCCCCGACGTGCAACTCGTGTCACCGCTTCATGGACCCCATCGGTCTGGCGCTCGACAGCTATGACGTAACGGGCAGGTTTCGGTTCCGGGAGAACGGCGTGCCGCTCGACACGCGCGGCACGTTCTATGACGGCAGCGATGTGAGCTCTCCGAGCGAGCTCACGGAGGTGCTCTTGAAGCGACCGATCCCGTTGGTGAGAACTTTTACGGCGAATCTGCTCTCCTACTCAATGGGTAGGCGTGTCGAGTACTACGACCAACCGGCCATCCGGGCGATCAATCGGGAGGCCGAGGCAAACGATTATCGGATGTCCTCGTTCATTTTGGCGGTCGTGCGGAGCGACCCGTTCCAGATGATACGAGCTCGAGTTGTGACAGAGGCTGATCCCCAGCAAGAGAGGTAGGACCATGGAGTTCATCACCGGGAAACACCTTCCCCGCAGAACGTTCATCCGCGGCGCGGGCGCCGCGATTGCGTTGCCGTTCCTGGACGCGATGGTGCCCGCCGGGCGACCCTGGCGCGACCCGACACAGCAGGCCGCCTCGACGCGCCTGGTGTGCATCGAGGAGTCCATGGGCTCCGCCGGCTCGAACGATTGGGGAGACACTCAGGCCCTGTTCGCTCCTGCTCAGGTCGGTCGGGACTTCGACTTCGCGCCGAACAGTCAGCTGGCGCCGCTGGCGGACTTCAAGGACTACCTGACCATCGTGAGCGACACGGACTGCCGCATGGCGGAGGCCTACCGGCCCGAGGAGATCGGTGGCGACCACGACCGCTCGACGGGCGTGTTCCTGACGCAGTCCCATCCCAAGCAGACGCAGGGTTCTGATTTCTTTTTAGGGACCTCGCTCGATCAGCTGCATGCCAAACGCTTTGGAAGGGACACTGCGCTGCCTTCGTTGGAGCTCTGCATCGAGGGCATCGACCGTGGGGGCGGCTGCGCCTATAACTATCATTGCGCGTACACGACCTCGCTCTCATGGGCTTCACCCAACCAGCCGCTCCCTGCCATCAGAGAGCCGCGGGTGGTCTTTGAGCGGCTCTTCGGGGCCGGAGACACATCCGAGGACCGGGCAGCTCGACGACAGACGGACCGGAGCATGATCGACTGGGTCGCGACCGAAGTAGCGCGGCTGAGACGGGAGATCGGAGCTAGCGATCGCGTGGTCCTGGACGAGTACGTGGCGCATATGCGAGAGATCGAGCGCCGAATCGAGCTCGTTGAAGCGCGCAACGCGAGTGGTGAGGAAAGGGAGATGCCCGAGGCGCCTTCCGGTGTTCCCGACGACTGGGAAGAACATATGAAGCTGATGTTCGACCTCCAGGTGCTCGCGTTGCAATCCGATCTGACACGTGTAATCACCTTCAAGATGGGGTTCGATCAGTCGAACAGGAGCCATCCGGAGAGCGGCACGAACAAAGGCGTGCACGGGGCGTCACACCACGGCAACATCCCTGCGGACGTCTTGGACTTCAACAAGATCAACACGTACCGCGGGAGCCAGCTCGCCTACTTCCTCGCCAAGCTGCGTGACACGATGGATGGTGAGGCCTCTCTGCTGGACAAGAGCGCGATCGTCTTCGGCTCCCCCATGGGCGATCCGAACCTCCACAACCACCGCCGTTGCCCCCTCCTTCTGATGGGTCACGCGAATGGAGCCCTCGAGGGTGGTCTGCACCTGAGAGCCCCCCGGGGCACGCCGATGGCGAACGTCTTCGTGACGCTGATGCAGGGCATTGGGCACGACTTGGACAGCTTCGGCGACAGTACGGAGGCCTTCGATCTGAGTTTCCCACGCGGCGTGTCTTCCAGTGGAGGCAGGGGCGCATGAACACTGTGAAGGCATTTGTCGCCTTCGGCTTGGCAGCGCTGCTCGCTGCCGCGGCGCTTCCGACGGACGCACCGCTCATCGACGCGGCGAGGAACGGCGACGTTGAGGCCGTTCGGTCACTGTTGGCCGAAGGCGCCTACGTGAATACGGCGCAGGGCGACGGCATGACCGGACTGCATTGGGCAGCGGAAGGCGGACACGCCGCGGTCGCAGATCTGCTCCTGGCCGCGGGCGCGGCCGTGGAAGCAAGGACCCGGGTCGGTGGTTACACGCCGCTCCATTTGGCGAGCCGCAGCGGTCACGGCTCGATCGCGAATGCACTCCTCGACGCGGGTGCTGATCCTGGGGTGACCACGACGGGCAGTGGCGTCACCCCGCTCCACCTCGCGGCCGCCGCGTTCGACGGGGCGGATGCCGTCAGCGCGCTCCTGAGGAGCGGCGCGAAGGTGGATGCGCTCGAGTCCTCGTCGGGCCAGACCCCGCTGATGTTCGCCGCCGTGTATGGTCGCGCGGAGGTGGTCGCCGTGCTACTCGAGCACGGCGCCAACCCTGCCACACGCACCGTGACGGTCGACGTGCTCCGGAACCTCGCCGTCGATCGGGAAGCTAGCCGTCGCTTTTCCGAGGCGATCGCCGAGGCTCGTGAAGCAGAAGTGGAGGGACGGAGTTGGGAGCCCAGCCCGGAGCAGGTTCAGGCGGCTATCCTGGCGCAGCGTGACTTCGTCATGTCCGGCTATGATCCGGGAGAGGTCGACGGAGAGTCACTCGGGCGGGTCCGGGCCGACTATCCGGGGGGACCGGAGGTCGTGCGTCCCCCATACCGTGAGGTGCTCGTCGGGAAGACCGGCGGCATGTCCGCACTGCTGCACGCGGCTCGTGAGGGTCACCTGGAATCGGCGATCGCCCTGCTCGACGGAGGCGCCGACATCGATCAGGTCAGCGCCGACAATACCACCGCGCTTCTCATAGCTACGTTGAACGGTCAGTTCGACCTGGCGATGGTGTTGGTGTCGCGTGGCGCGGATCCCAATGTGGCGGCTTCCACCGATGGGGCGACACCGCTGTTCGCCGCGCTCCAGACCCACTGGGCTCCGAAGTCAAACTATCCGCAGCCCCGCGCGCACGACGATCAGCGGGCGGAGTATCTGGACGTGATGAGGGCGCTCCTGGAGGCGGGAGCCGATCCCGACCTGCGCCTCAACACGCATTTGTGGTACTGGGAGTTCGGCCTCACGAAGATGGGGATCGACCTCACCGGTGCGACGCCGTTCTGGCGGGCCGCCTTCGCCCAGGACCTGGGAGCGATGCGCTTGCTCACCTCCTACGGCGCCGATCCGAACATCCCGACGCGCTGGCCCTCTATTGGGATGCGGGAGCGCCGGCAGCAGGACGGCCGGCAGCAGGAAGACTCCGGGTTGCCGTCCATCCCGGAGGGTGTGGAGAACGCCTACCCCCTCCATGCCGCGGCAGGTGGGGGATACCTGGGGCTCGGAGCTTTCAGCGTTCGTAGCACACCCAACCAGTTCATGCCCGCGGTCCGGTACCTGATAGAAGAGCTCGGCGCCGACGTAAACCTGCTCGACTCGTGGCTCTACACGCCGGTCCACTACGCGGCCTCTCGCGGGGACAACGAGATGATCGAGTATCTGGTGTCCCAGGGCGCGGACGTGACGGTGATCACACGTCTCGGACAGTCTACGGCGGACATGGCCCGCGGGGGGCGCGGCGGTTTCTTCACCCGCGTGGCCTTCCCGGAGACCGTGGAGCTGCTACAGAGCCTGGGCTCGACGTTGGAGTGCCTGCATACGCACTTCCTCGACACCGGGGACTTCTGTGAAGGAGCCGGAGTCGGCGACCCCTGGCAACCCGGGCTGAACGGGCGGATGCCGGGCATTCGAAGAGGGGGCGGTCGCTAGGCAGCCGAGATACGTAGGTCCGGTCTCGGCACCGGGGCGTCCGCTGGGTTGGCTTGGGAGGTGACGTCTCGATTGTCACTACGCGTGACGGGCACGCTCATAGCCGCTTCTCTCGGTGCGGGCCAGCTCCAACTTGGCGGCTGAGAGCGACTGTCTTCGCTCGCCGCCACACGACTGGCCTTGTGCAAACCGGGCTGTGTCGGCAAAGCTATCTCGTCCGGAGCCGATATGAACATCGTGATTCCGAAAGGAAGTCACCGCCCCGCCACCGAGGGAGTTCCATGAAAACGAAGTTGATGGTCTTGGTTTCGATGTGCGTGTTCGCAGCAACCGCGGCGGCACAACAACCCGGTGACCAGCGCCGACGCCGGCAACTGACTCCTGAGCAGCAGGCCGCGCGGCGAGCCGAGATGAATGCACCGCGACCGATCGACGCGGTTACCAGCTTGTGGTTGGAAGAGCTCACCTGGATGGAAGTCCGCGATGCCATCAAGGCCGGCAATACGACCGCGCTGATCATGACCGGCGGCGTAGAGTCCAATGGACCTCACCTGGCGTCTGGCAAGCACAACTACTCGAATCAGCTCATGGGCCCATCGGTCGCGCAGGCACTCGGCCAAACGCTGATCGCACCTCTGGTCACGCTCGAGCCAGGCAATCCGAGTGGTCCAGTGTCGATCGGTAGTACGGGACCGAGGGTCTCCCAAGAAACGTACATCGCGTGGTTGACCGACATGGGCGACGGTCTAAGAGGAATGGGTTTTACCGAGGTCTACTTCCTCGGAGATAGCGGCGGCAACCGACGTGGGATGCAGGCGGCGGCAGATGCGCTGACCGCTAAATACAACGGGACTCCGACGCGTTTCCATCATGTTCCGGAATTCTACAACCATGACAAGGTCCGTCAGTACATCCAGGAAACGTTGGGAATACCCGAGGAGATGGAATACAGCGCGAGCTCAGGCTCCGACGGAATCCATGAAGAGCTTTCCATCACGTCGATCATGTCGGTGATCGATCCGACGTCGATCCGTTTTGATCAGCGCGTGAAGGCCGGACGGGCGTCGATCAATGGCATCAGTCTAGAGCCGCTCTCTGAGACGCAGGCACTCGGACGGAAGCTCATCGAGTTCCGGACGAAGCTCACGGTGGATGCGATTCAGGCACTGCGCTCGAACTAGGGCGCGGAGGCCAATCCCGCGCTGTAGCGTGGGACGCGGTAGGCTTTTCGGGCCGCGCGTTTCATCAAGAAACTTTTTGCCCTGGCTATCCCTTAACAGGTCAACACAAATAATCGACTAGAGCGCGAGTTCATATGACCAAGAAAAGTTCGAGAAGGACGTTTGGAGTGGTGGCGCTTGCGGTGACCCTGGCGCTCGTCGCTTGCGGCGACGATCCGGTCGACCCGGGGCCAAACCTGTTCGGCCCCAATCCCAGGGATGTGGAGTTTGCGGAATCGCTCGAGATCGACCTCGACAGCATGACCGAGACAGCGAGCGGGCTGTTTTATCGGGACGACGTTGAGGGGACCGGAGAGGCCGCCGCAATGAGAGACGTCGTCACGGTGTCCTACACAGGGTGGTTGGCGAAGGCCAACGAGTTCGATAGCGGTCAGCTCCAAATCACGCTCGGTGAGACCGCTATGATTGATGGATTCATCGAGGGCGTCATCGGCATGAAGCTTGGAGGAACGAGAACAATCGTAATGCCCTCCAGTCTGGGGTACGGATCGGGAGGGAGAGGGAAAATCCCGGGGGATGCGGTCCTCGTGTTCGAGCTCGTTCTCACCTCGCTGGTCAAGATCTAGGCTAAGCGACTGTCCGCGAGCGAATAGGGTGCGGGACTGTCGGGGAGGAGACGAGTGAGTGGTCTTTGGCCGGATGGCGGTATGCAGCGCGTAGCGTGCTTGGTCATGGGCGGCATGAGCCTGTCCTCCTTCGCCGTGCAAGGGCAGGTGGACGGATCCGCGGCCGAGGTAGAGGCCCGCGAGATCGCGTTCGCGAAGACCATGGCGGACCGTGATCTGGATGCTTTCCTCTCCTTTGTGTCTCCTGAGGCGGTCTTCTTCAACGGTAACGATCCGCTGCGAGGGCGTGACGCGATCGAACGAGGCTGGGCCCGCTTTTTCGAGGGTCCGGATGCGCCCTTCTCGTGGCACCCGGACGTCGTGCAGGTGTTGGAGTCTGGCCGACTGGCGCTTAGTTCAGGTCCGCGTTCAAGGCCAATGTGCGCAAGTTGAAGGGCCTTGGCCTAACCGAGAGCCTGAAGGTGGGGTATCTGTCGCCGCGTGGTGAGGCGGTCCTAGCCTCTTGTCTGGCTGGAGTATACCAGGCAGACTAGACTCTCGCTTCGAGAGCGAAAGACGACAGGCCAGTCGCTGGCCGACTCGTCTCCCGCCGCGCTCGCGAGCCTGATTTCGCCAAACAAATCGTGAGATTTTATGCCAGCAGTACGTTGGATTGTGCCTATTGCCATCCTTTCGATCGGGGCCACTCTAGACGCCCAACAGGGGCCCCAGGCGATCGGCGTACAGGTTGCCCTCGCGCCGACCATCGACGGCCGGCTGGATGACCGCGCCTGGGCTGATGCCGACGTACTGGCGGGCTTCGTTCAGCGCGAACCCATGGAGGGCAGGTCCGTTTCTGAGCGCACCGAGGTGCGCGTCGTCTATGACGACGAGGCGATGTACGTCGGAGCGTGGATGTTCGACTCCGACCCCTCGTCCTTGGTGGTGGGGCAAACGCTCCGTGACGCGTCGGTGAACGACTCCGACGCATTCGTGATGGTGATCGACACGTACCTCGATCGTCAAAACGGCTTCGTCTTCGGCACCACCCCGGCGGGCATCGAGTACGACGGGCAGGTCTCCAACGAGGGTCAGGGCGGTGGTGGTGGCGGTGGTGGTGCGCGTCAGCAGAGAGGCTCCGGTGGTGGCTTCAACCTGAACTGGGACGGGAGCTGGGAGGTGGCCACGTCCACCGACGAGCGTGGTTGGTACGCCGAGATGCGAATCCCCTTTTCGACGCTCCGGTACGGTCAGGGCGGTGAACAGAAATGGGGCATTAACTTCGAGAGGAACATTCGGCGGAGAAGTGAGCAGTCGGTGTGGGCGCCGATCCCGCGCCAGTTCAACCTCTACCGCGTTTCGATGGCAGGGACGCTCGACCTCCAGGCGCCCGCCAAGCGCATCGTGACGGTAAGTCCGTACGTGCTCGGTGATGCGTTCAAGGACTACACAGTTGCCGCCCCGGATGCTGATTTTGGCCAACGGATAGGTGGCGACGCTAAGGTGGGCATCAACCAGAGCCTCACGCTCGATCTGACGGTGAACACCGATTTCGCGCAGGTCGAAGTGGACGATCAGCAGGTGAACCTCACCCGTTTCTCTCTCTTCTTTCCTGAGAAGAGGGCGTTCTTTCTGGAGAACGCCGGGACGTTCTCGGTGGGGTCGGGCCGCTCGGCCGAGCTCTTTTTCAGCCGCCGTATTGGACTTGCGTCGGGGAGCGAGGTCCCCATTCAGGCTGGGGCCAGACTCACTGGTAAGGTCGGAGGCTTACAGATAGGCGTGCTGAACATCCAAACGGACGATCTCAGCAAGCTCAGCCTGTACGGGCCGCCCGAACAGATCGCTCCGACGAACAACTTCGGGGTCATTCGGCTGTTTCAGGAGTTCGACAATCGCACTCAGTTTGGCGGGATCCTCGTGTCGCGTCTAAACACGACCACCACCGACGACTACAACATGACCTACGGCCTGGATGGCCGACTCGGGGTCGGCCAGGCACTGACCTTCGACGGCTGGATGGGGCTGACTACGACCCCCGTACCCAGCGGTGAGGCCGATACGCGGACCGGGTTCAACAATGGTGAGTACGGGTTCAACGCTGGTTCGAACTATGTGACGCGGGACTGGCAGATCTCTGGTGGCTATCGGCAGATCGGGGACACGTTCAATCCGGAGGTCGGGTTCCTGAATCGGAGCGCGTATCGACAGGTAAACACGCGGATACTGCGGCACCTTCGGACGGACGGCATATCCTGGTTCCGAGAATTCCGCCCCCACATCAGCTGGAATCAGTTCTGGTCGCTCGGGGGCTTCAGTGAGTCCTACCTGGTTCACGTAGACAATCACTTCGCGTTCGAGAACGGCGCGTTCTTCCAACTTCCCGGCCTCAACTTCACCGGCGAGGGGCTCGAGCAACCCTTCGAGATTCGCGAGGGTATCGTGATCCCTGCCGGGAGCTACAACAACATCGACATGCAGTTCCGAGCGAATACCAACCGCGGTGCGCCGCTGTCGATCTCGGGTGGATGGGAGTGGGGTGGCTTCTTCTCTGGGACCCGCTTCGGGCCCAACGCGACAGTGAATTATCGGTTCCAGGATCGCTTCGCCCTGTCAGTGAGTGCCAACTACTTCGATGTGCGCCTCGACGAGGGCAGCTTCACTACGGCTCTCTACAGGCTCGCTGGGTCGTACTCCTTTACGCCGCGCCTGTACCTTCAGGCGAACGTTCAATACAGCGACGACACGGAGAACCTCGGCACCAACATACGACTCGGGTGGCTCGACACGGCGGGGACCGGTCTGTTCATCGTGTACAACGACACGGAGCATCTGGGTGAGTTTGCGCGGACCGGGATCGTAGCCGGCCCCCGGCAGCGGCAGCTCGTGATCAAGTACAGCCGTCTCTTTGATCTGACGCGGTAGGCTTCAGTTCGTTCGCTCGGGAGATCGAGCGTCATCTCGCCCGAAGTTTGGGCTACGACGTGGCGACGTTCATACGGTCTCCAGCGGAGCTCAAGGCGATCGCGGCTTTCGAACCTTCCCGGTCCGGGCAGGGAGGAGGATCAGCTTTGTCCCTGTACGTGGCCTTCCTATCGGCGGCTCCTGACGACGACTTGCGGTCGCGATTTTCCGACCTCGAATCTGACATGGACCATTTCAGCTTTTCGGGCCGTGAGATCTATTGGCATATTCAGGGGAAGGTCACGGACTCGCCCCTGTTTGGTACGGGGTTACAGAAGGCCACGGGGGACGTGCCGACGACGATGCGCAACATGACGACAGTGCGAAGATTAGTCGCGAAGCATGGCGCCTAGCAGGCTGCGGAGCTCGAGCTGGTGACGGGCCGACCGGCGAGACCTGGGGAAGAGCTCGCAAACAGTCTCAGCCATGGCGTTGGCTTCCTCTTGGCGCTGGCCGCGACGCCGATTCTCATCGTCGGCGCGGTGAACCGCGGGGGCGTGGCCGATGTGGTGGGCAGCAGCGTCTTCGGGGGGAGCATGGTGCTGCTCTATCTGTCGTCCACCTGGTATCACGCGGTGCCGAACGGGCGATTCAAGGAACGCCTACACAGGCTCGACCATGCCGCCATCTATCTTCTCATTGCCGGCACCTACACCCCTTTCACTCTGGGTGTCCTGGACGGAGCATGGGGATGGACCCTGTTCGGTATCGTGTGGGCCGCGGCCGCGGTCGGAGTGTATGACAAGCTGATTTCCGGGATTCGCCGTCCCCGGCTGTCCACCGCCTTGTACCTGATCATGGGGTGGTCCGTCGTGATCGTGATTCGACCGTTGGTGCTCAGCATGGATCCGCCCGGGCTGCGATGGCTCGTTGCTGGGGGGCTCTTCTACACCGTGGGTGTGGTGTTCTATAGGGCCCGCCACCTCCCGTACCACCACTTCATTTGGCACCTGTTCGTTCTAGCAGGTTCCACTTGCCACGTTTTCGCGGTCCTCTGGTATGCGACCTGAAATTGGTATGCGACGTGAACCCATCTCTAAGGGAACGGGCACGCCTCATTCAAGGGGCATGCCCCACAACTCGCCGCAGACCCA
>CAUZAE010000016.1:0-28984 GCA_963577685.1 Gemmatimonadales bacterium UBA6960
ACTCGAGAGGGAATGGAGTGATTATGTGCAGCGTTGAAAGAATCCGAGGTGGGAATCAATGGACACGGTAGTGGTCATAGTCGTAGCCGTCATCGCTGCCGTCGGGGGCTTCTTGATCGGGAAGAGTTCGGCGAAGAGCTCAGCGGGCGGTGGATCCGCATCGAAGACACGATCAGCCGTGCCACAGTCCGGGGCCACGGGAGGCGATGTGGCGGGGGACGCGTTCCAGCTATCTCTGTCCCGGATCGGCGCCTATCTGAGAAAGAACGTGGATGGCCCGCTGTCGGCTGCGTTCAAGGACCGACAGCTGTCATTGCGGAAGGCGGCAGAGGACGCGGTGGCGGCTATCGAGGACCTGCACTTCTTCCTCGATGATCCTTCCGGTGACATCGGTGAGGACGACCTTACGAGCGTGGTCAAGGAGGCCGTAAAGGACTACGAAGCTGATTGGGATCAGTCGATCCGCCTTTCTTCGACCGGTCCGGTGCGAGTCCGGACCAACACCGAAGCTCTCCTGGACGCCCTCTACCTGATCCTTCACAACGCCGGTGTCTTTGCTCAGGGGAAGGGAGTGGTGGCGACGGTGTCCAGCGACGGAGAGTGGGGTAGGGTGCTGATTGAGGACGAGGGCCCCGGCTTCACCGCGGAAGCTCTTTCTCGGGCCTACGACCCGTTCTACACGACTTCCGAGGGAGGTCTCGGCCTGGGACTATCGCATGCGCGGAAGGTCGTGGAGCTGCAGGGCGGATCGATCCACCTGAGGAATGGTCCGGACGGCGGAGCCGAGGTGGAGATCGCGGTGCCGTTGGCGTAGCTGGCCGACTAGGTTTCCAGCTACAGGCGGGTCAACTCCAGCGCGCGGGCGTCGAGCGACGTCGCACCCTGAAGCACATGCTCCTCGATCAGCTTGCCGGTGATCGGTCCAAGGGTGAAGCCCAGCATAGCGTGGCCGATGGCGACGAAGAGACCCGACTGTCCCGGCACTGGCCCGACGAAGGGCATGCCGTCGGGCGTGCACGGTCGTAGGCCGCACCACTCGGAGTGGTGCGGTGCATCTCCGACGCCCCTGAGATACGCCTTCGCGGAGGAGGTGAGTTGCTCGAGGCGTCCTTTCCTGAGCTGGTGGTTCACGCCCGAGAACTCCATCGTGCCCGCCAAGCGCGTGAAGCGCCCCATGGGCGTGCAAAACACGGACGTTTCGGCCATCACACAGGCGATGCCCAGCGCGGGCGCCCCGGCGGCGGCCAAATCCAGATCGCGATGATATCCCTTACCGGCTTGCACAGGTAAGCGAAGTCCGAACTTCTTCAGGAGATGTATGCTGTAGGCGCCGGTAGCGAGCACGACCGAGTCCGATTCCAGCACCTCGCCGTTCGTGAGGCGCACGCCCTCGACTCGGCTACCACTGCCGAGAATCTCAGCCACCCCCTGCCCGGTCTGAAATCGGCCCCCGAACCGCTCGGTACGATCGGCCAGCTCTACAACGAAGCGGTATGGATCGCAGGTTGCCGCATCGGGAAAATGAACGCCTCCAGTGACGCCCTCGAGCAGGGCCGGCTCGATCTCGAGTAGCTCGCCGCCCGTGAGTACGCGCGGGTGATATCCGTGCGCGAGCATCATGGCCGCGTCCCTTTTCGCGCCCTCTAGCCCCTTCTCCGTACGGCAGACCTCGTAGTAACCACCGCGCTTGTAGGAGCAGTCGAGAGTCTCGCCCTCGACCAGCGAGTCGAAGAGCTTCAAGGTCTCGTGGCCTAGCGGAGCGAGCGCACTCATGCTCGCCTCCAGGTGGCGATCGGTGCAGAACCGCCGGAACGTCCACAGCCATTTGACGAGCCCGGGATCCCACCGCACCGGGATGTACAGAGGGCTCCGGGGATCGAGGAGCTCCATGATCGAACGTCGGATCCGTCCCGGCTTGTTGAGTGGCGGATGCCCCGCGGCAACGGTCCCGGCGTTTCCGTACGACACCCCTTTCCCGATGTCATCGCGCTCAACGAGCACCACATGGGCCCCCGCCTTGGCGAGGAAGTAGGCGCAGCAGACGCCGATCACACCCCCACCCACCACCACGACTCGATGCTCAGACATGGTGACTCCAGGTGACTTTAGACTTCATGCACTCTCTCGTTGGGACCGATGCCTCTCAGGCCTGCTGCGTGCCAGTCTTAGCTCTTCGACACGATATCACAAGCCGGATGCAAGCGTAGGTCCGAGAGCGCACGTCACGGCTCGTTGCGAACTGCCTGATGAGCGCCGACCTTGCGGCACGACATCAACCATGAAAGGACGCACCCATGACCATTCGGCTCACGGCGGCGATTGCCGCACTACTGATGTTCGGATTCGGCGCTACCCAGACCGCAGCTCAGAGCATGCCTCCGGAGCGGTACACGGAGCTGGCACGGTCGATTTTCGCGGAGCTCATCGAGATCAACACCGTGAACTCGGAGTTGGGGAATAACACGACGGCCGCCCGCGCCATGGAGCGGCGACTCCTCGATGCCGGCTTCCCCGAAGAGGACGTTCATGTGCTCATTCCCGCCGACTCACCCACCAAGGGCAACCTCGTAGCCCGTTATCGAGGAAGGGATACAGGACTCGAGCCGATCCTCCTGTTGGCGCACATCGATGTCGTGGAGGCGCTCCCCGAAGACTGGAGCTCGGACTTGAACCCGTTCGAGTTTCTGGTGCGTGACGGATTCTACTACGGTCGTGGCGTTACCGACGACAAAGACGAGGCCGCCATCTATACCGCCAACTTCATCCGAATGAAGGAGGAGGGCTTCGTTCCCAATCGGGACATCATCATGGCGCTTACCGCCGACGAGGAGGGAGGGCCGAGGAACGGTGTCGCCTACCTCATCGAAGAACACCTCGACCTCATCCAGGCCGCGTTCGCCCTGAATGAGGGCGGCGGAGGCATGGAGAAGGACGGAAAAAAAATCTCGAACAACGTCCAACTCTCCGAGAAGAAGTTCCTGTCGTTCAGCTTCGAGGCGACGAACCCGGGCGGGCACTCGTCGTTGCCAGTCAGAAAGAACGCGATCTATGACCTGTCCCAGGCGCTTCTCGCGGTGCAGAATTACGACTTTCCGGTGATGCTGAACGAGGTCACCGTGGCCTTCTTCGGTCAGACGGGGGAGATCATAGGCGGCGAGATGGGCAGTGCGCTCACTCGTCTCGTCGCGAACCCGGCCGACGCGCAGGCCGTGGCATATGCGTCACAGGAAGCGGCCTACAATGCCCGTCTGCGCACGACGTGTGTTGCGACACTTCTCGAGGGAGGCCACGCCACCAACGCCTTGCCGCAGCGCGCGTGGGCCACGGTCAATTGTCGGCTTCTGCCCGACCATGAGGCTGAGGACGTTCACCGGCGCCTTCAGGAGCTGGCCGAGTCCTTCGACGTGTCCGTTGCGATGGCCGGGCGCGCCAGGAACAGCCCCCCCTCGCCACTCGATGATGACATCATGGGTCCCATAAGGTCGGTCACGGAGCAGGTTTGGCCCGGAGTTCCCGTCCTCCCCGTGATGCTCACCGGCGCGACCGACGGGGCTCGTCTGCGCCGGGCGGGAATCCCGACCTATGGAGTCAGTGGACTGTTCGGTGACATGGATGACACGCGGGCTCACGGACAGGACGAGCGCATCACCATCGAGAACTTCCACCAGGGGCAGGAGTTTTTGTTCCGGCTCGTGAAGGCCTTCAGCGGAGGCCCGATCACGTAGTGTCCTGCGCCTAGTGTCCTGCGCTTCAGGTCCAGTGTCCTGAGCTTCAGGTTCGCGCCGACTCGGGGAAGAATCGCGCTAATGTGGCCTCCGAGTTGCCGCTCGTAGCCAGGGATACCGCGACCATGAGCGTGAGCGAGGCGATCACGCCCGGGTAGATTTCGTGGAAGGAAATCAGTCCGGCGCGGTTGAGCGCCAAAGCGATGATCGAGAACGTCAGTCCTCCGACGGCGCTCGCCAAGGCGCCCTGTCGCGTCGCTCTACGCCAGAAGAGACCGAAAAACAGTGGCGCGAAAAGCGTCGAAGCCATTCCGCCCCAGGCGACCGCGGCGATCAAGCTGATCAGAGGGACCGGATTGGCCGATACGTACGCGGCCACGACCGTCACTACGGCTCCGAAGATGAAGGTGGCCTTGCGGCTCACCCGCAGAAGGGCCTCGGACGGCGTGTCGGGGCTGAACGGCTTATAGACGTCTACCGCGAAGTACAGGCCGACGATGTGCAGGAGACCATCCGTCGTGGAGTGGATCGCCGCCGTGATGGCGAGCAGGATGGGGAGGCTGACCCATCCCCCGATCACATTTTTCACAAGGTAGGGGAAGGCTCCGTCGCCTAGCTCCTCGGCGGGGACCAGCATGCCGGCGCCCGTACCTACCAGTATCACGGACAGGAGAATCACCATGACGAAGACCGCCCCGAACGCGATCTGACCTCGCGCGACGCGCACGGTGCGGCTCGCGTAAAAACGGTGCAAATAGTACGACTGGGTCGGGATCCCGAGGCCCCACACGAGCATCCATCCGATGAAGTCGCTCTTGTTGCTCACACTGCCGCCGAAGAAGCTTCCCAGGTCGGCCGGAGGCGCCGTGATGACCGCGCCGCCCGTCTTCCAAATGACCACACCCGCGGCCAGGAGCACACCGCCCGCCAGAAGGACCGCCTGGACCAGATCGGTACGAAGAACCGATGCGAGCCCACCCAGCATCGTATAGCTCACGAAGACGACCCCGACGGTCAGGATGGAAACCGTCGTGTTCAAGCCGATCAGCGTGTTCATCGTGATGCCGATGGCCAGGAGCTGAACAACGAGTGTGATGGAGTAGAGTGCAATCACGGTGAGGGCAGAGAACGCTCTGAGCCCCGTCGACTCATAGCGCACCCCCAGGAACTCGGGCACGGTCGTGAGGCGAGCCCGGTGCAGGCGGCCCGAGGCCACGAGAAGGAGGATCCAACCGAGTGCGTAGCCGTAGCACGTGAATGCGGCTGCCGACCAGCCGTTGATCGACGCGTATCCCGACACTCCGATGATCGTGACAGCCGAGAGAAAGGTCGCGACGAAGGCGGTGGTTGCCAGGCCTAGACCCATCGTTCGGTCGGCCACCGCGTAGGATTCGAAGGACTTCTTGCGGTAGCCCCACACGCCGACTCCGAGGATGAAGACGGAGTAGGCGATGAAGGTGGAGAGAAGTCCAAAGTCCATCAGCGGTCCTCCCCCCGGCGATCCTGTCGTTTCTCCCTGCGCTCGAGCAGGAACATGACTGCCATCGGAACGAAGGAGATGACCGCCGCCGACAGTAGGATCAGATAGACGGTCACGGCGGCTAGACGATCACGGCGCGGACCGTCGACTGGCTTCCAGAGTGACCTGATTGCTGGAGAGCACGGGCATGCCGAGTGCGCTTCGGAGGACATCGATCGCCTCGATGGCATGCCAATTCGTGCAGGAAAGGAAGACACAGTCGGCGGAGACGCCCACCATCCCCGTCTCGACGAACGCCGTAATCTCCTCGGGTGTGACCCGACCGATGTCCGCGTTGTCGCGGAAGCCCATGCCCTTCGCGCAGGCGATCTCGTAGCCGGCCTCGGCCACGCAACGAGTTACGCTCGACGTCAGCTCATCGGTGTACGGAGTGAAGATGGCGACCCGCCCTGGTCGGGTCGCCTCCAATTCGGCGAGCATCGCGCCGATCACGGTGATGACGTTGGCACCCGTCTGGGCACGGATGTCATCGGTCATCTCTCGGTCGTGTTCGAGCCCTCCCAAGGAGCCGGCGGAGGTGCACCCGAAGATCACCAGGTCCGGCGCGGTCGTGCCAATGCGTGTGAGGCACCTGGGAAGCTCCTCCTGCAGCATCCGGATCTCCGCTTCCTCGGTGACGCTGTCCAGGAAGATGCGCCAAGTGCTCACCGTCCACGGGGAGTCGGTCCCGGTGCGATGGAAGTCGGGTTCCATGACCGTGTTCGACGCCGGAACGATCAACGCGAGGTGGGAGCGACTGGCGTCCATGCAGAGACCCTACTCCTTGAGCACCATGTCGATACAGAGCACGGCCGCCAGGATGAGTTTGCGCACGCCGCTGCCCGACGGGACGGTGTTGGAGATCTCGAGCACGTAGTTGTCGGCACTCGTGAAGAGCTCCCTGCCCATGCCGGACCACTTCTTGGTCACGCTGGCGAGCTCGACGTCACCTGCTGTGAAACCGAATTCCCAACTCGTCCATTTTCCCGTCAATCGACAGAGCTCACGGTCTTCCGGGTCCAGTACGGCAAAGGCGCCGCCTATGGAGAGGAGCTTCTGCCTGAAGGCTCCAATGGGTCGGTCGTGCTCATCGAACACCTGAACGTGTGAGCGGATTACGGTGACGCCTCGCTTGATCGAACCACCTGTCGGCCGTCTAGGGTGCTGACTCGAATGTCGAACGGCGTGTAGCGCTTGAAATCGGTGAACCGGAGGATCTTGGTAAAGGGCCCGAGGCCCTCTTCCCGACAGTACAGGAGGGGCTCCCCCGTAGCCGGATCGAAGATGTCGAAGTTGTTGGCGGCTTTGAACATGCCGATGTGCTCCTTGATCAGAAGCACGTTGCGGTCCATGTGGTCGGACATACGGTTGTGTCTCCGTTCGTGGGTGCCCGGTCGAGCCAGGCTCCCCCTCTACGACGCGATGAACTTCTGCACGCGCCGCCCCGTGGACGCCTCACCCACGTAGAGGCTGCCCTGCGAGTCGATGCTCATGCCGTGCGGGCGCAGGAACTGGCCCACCTGCCGTCCGCCGCGGCCGAATTCGCCCACGACCTCGAGATCGTCCCGCCGGAGTGTCCAGACCTTGTGGTTGGTGCCGTCCGCGAGGTACAGCCACCGCTGCTCCGGGTCCGGCGAGAGCACGACGACGAAGGCGGAGCCCGAAGCCCGCGTCAGGGGACCGATGATCTTCTCGGCCAGGAATTCGCCTGATTGATCGAAGACCTGGATGCGGTTGCCCCGCCGATCCGCTACGTAGATCCGTCCGTCGTGAGATCCAACCAGACCGTGGACGGTGGAGAACTCCCGGGGAGGAGGGCCGGCCGGGTCACGATCCCCGAAATCATAGTCGTCGTCCGGGGTCTCGCCGTACGCCCCCCAGTGCCGTAGGTAGCTGCCCGTTTCGCCGTCGTATACGACGACGCGACGATTCCGGTACCCGTCGGCGATGTAGACCTCGTTGGTCTCGGGATCGACCCAGATGCCGGCAGGCCCGCCGAGCAGGTCGGGGTCGTTGCTGCCCGCGTTCTCGTCGTACTCCCCGATCGTCATGACGTGCTCGCCGCTCCGAGTGAACTTCATCACTCGGTGATGCCGGTAGGTCCCGACCCAGACGAAATCGTTGTGATCCACGAACAGTCCGTGAGGGTTTCGGGGATACACTGAAATGTCCTCGGAGGGATCTCCCCACCCCTGCACGACATTGCCCTCGGCGTCGAACTCGATCACGGTGGGCGCTGGCACACAGCACGTTCCGATCGGGGGGTCTTGGACGGCAGACGTCTCCTCGGGCGTGAGCGTCTCGGGAAGGTGGGCGACCCAGACGTGGTCCTGTGAGTCCACGAACACGGCGGTCACGGAACCCATGATCCAGTCGTTGGGCATCTCCCGGGGCCAGCTCGGATCGACTCGGAACGTAGGCGCCCCTCCGGAGGCGGAATCGCTTCCACCGCCGCCGCCGTCCGAGGCGGGAGCGCACGAGCCACAGACGGCCGAGAGCGCGGCGATCGAAGCGAAGGCCAAGATCTGTCGTGATTGCGCCATCGGTCGTGTCTCCCTGGTGAGTGTGGGCTCGACAGCGGCTCCGATCAAAACGAACGGCCGCGTGCCGGACCGTAGGCTACTGAACGAGCACCGTCACCGTATCGGCGACCCATGGAGACAGCGGGATGTGCATCCCGTCACCCACCACCGCGATGACGGTGTGTCTTCCCGGTGTCAGGCCCGTGATCTCGTATTCTGTCTGCGCCTGTCCCAGGTGGATGACGACATCCGTCGTGGGAGGAATCGGCGCCATCGAATCGGGAAGTGGGCCATCGATCACCAGGTGATGGTGGCCTGTGCCTTCCTCCATGGTCCCCGCCGGAACGATGCTCACACCGGAGACCTCCATCGTCAGGATGAACGTGCCGCCCTGGAGCCTCGCACCGTTGACTGGCGACGTGATGCTTACCGAGGGCCCCGAGGCTTCGGCGGTGTCGCCATCGCCGTCGCCCGAACCTCCACAGGCGAGTCCCATGAATAGTGCCCCGGAAAGGGCTGGGAACCACCGCAGGCTGCGTGCGGCGGCACGCGGTCGGGGGTCCGCGGAAAGGTGATCACGTGTAGCTGGGGACGGGGTCATGACGGTCACTCCTGGCGGGTGTTGCGATCCGATGGCTGTAAGAGAGAGACAACCTATTCGCGGAGTGTCATCGCGAGCAATACGGAGCCGGTGAGCACGTGACACCGTGCGGCGGCCGCGCGGTGCTTGTGGCGTCGCACGCTCCCGGCGCATCTTGTCGGCCGGACGGCCGTCAAGCTTTCGGGCTCTCGAACCCCGTTCGACTCGTTCGTGTAGTTTTCGTGTAGTTAATGAGACACATCCCGGAGGATTCAATGAAAGCACGTACTGCCACTTTCGGACTGTCCCTCTTGTTTGTCGGCGCGGGGCTGTCAGCCCAGCAACGCCCCAACACGATGTTCCTCGAGGAGCTCACCTGGACCGAGGTGCGCGAGGCGATCGACAACGGCACCACGACGATCATCGTGCCGACGGCGGGAACCGAGCAGAACGGCCCGCACATGGTGCTGGGCAAGCACAAGTTTATCATCAATCACGCATCGAACCTCATTGCCCGTGAGTTGGGCAACGCGCTCGTGGCTCCCGTGGTCACTTATGTGCCCGAGGGCGACGTCGAGAACATCCGCGGCCACCTGCAATATGCGGGGACGATCACGCTGCCGAACGAGTACTTCATGAAGCTGCTGGAGTACTCGGCGCGGAGCCTCGCGATCCATGGGTTCACGGACATCGTCTTCATGGGTGACAGCGGCGGCAATCAGGGTGGCATGCGGGATGTGGCCGCCATGCTCAACGAAGAGTGGGCGAACGAGCCGGCTCGGGTCCACTTCGTGGGGGACTACTACTCCAACAACGGATTCCGGGAATGGTTGATCAACGAGCAGGGTGAGACCGAGGAGACGATCGGCGGCCACGCCGGGATCGCCGACACGTCGCAGCTACTTTACGTCGCGCCGGAGCACATCCGTGGGGACCGCCTTGCTCCTCGAGGGGGTGGCGAGGGCAGCGGGGTTTCAGGTGATCCCACGAGGGCGTCGTTCGAGCGGGGCCGGATGGGCATCCAGTTCAAGGTAGACACTGCGCTCCGGCAGATCCGGGAGCTCATGAGGCAATAGTGGCGAATACTGTGTGGAAGCGATCGCTGTGGACGGCGCTATTCGCGGCGGCCGTGCTCCTGCGATCCGATGTAGAGCTCGGGGCACAGGAGTTACGGTACGCCCGCGAGTATCCGGTCATGCGGTACTCGACGCGGAATCCCACGGATCGTGTGTCGGAGCTCCAGCGCATGATCGCGCGGGGCGAGGCCGAGTTGACCTTCGAGCCGGCTGGGGGATACCTGGTGTCGCTCCTCGCTTCGTTGGACATACCTGTCTCCTCGCAAATGCTCGTCTTCTCGGGTACGAGTCTCCAGGCGAGGCTCGTTTCGTCGAATAGACCCCGGGCCATCTACTTCACGGACGACGTCTATATCGCATGGCTGCAGGGGAGCGACCTGCTCGAGATCGCGACTCTGGATGTAAACCTCGGGCCGGTGTTCTATACGCTCCGCCAGGAAGAAAGCGATACACCGGACTTTCAACGTCACACGGGCTTTTGCCTCCAGTGCCACGACTCGTATGGCCTCAGCGGGGGCGGCGTCCCTCGTTTTCTGATCGGCTCCGGGCCCACGGACGCGCGAGGACGGTCGACGAGCCACGATGGCTGGATTGTGACCACCGACGAGACCCCCTTGAGTCGCCGCTGGGGTGGATGGTACGTGACGGGCACCCACGGGGATCAGGAGCACGCGGGTAACGACGTCGTCCGGCGCGCTCCCGATCCGGTTCTGGAAACCGAAGCGGCCACCCACAACCGGACGGACCTCACGGGACTGCTTGACACGGGTCCGTACCCCACCGGGCACAGTGATATCGTGGCTCTCATGGTGGTCGAGCATCAGATTTATGTGCAGAATCTCATCACCCGTGTGAACTGGGAGGTCCGTACACTCCTCGACGCACAGGCCGAGCAGTCCGACCGGGGTCGCGATTCCGCGGCGGGTGTCGAGGTCGACATCGAGGCCGAGATCGCCGAAATCACCGAGCCGCTGGTCCGGGCGATGCTGTTCGTGAACGAAGCCCAGATCACCAGTCCGATCGTCGGTACGTCCGGCTTCCGCCCCGAATTTGAGAGTCGGGGACCGTGGGACGGAGAAGGTCGTTCCCTCCGTGACATGGATCTGACCCGACGCCTCTTCCGGTACCCGATGAGCTTCCTCATCTACTCGGAGGGTTTCGACGCGCTTGCGGTCGAGGCGAAGGACCGGGTGTTCCGCCGTGTGTGGGAGGTGCTCGCCGGTGTGGACCGAAGCGGGGCTTTCGATCACGTGTCGGTGATGGACCGCAGTGCGGTCCTGGAGATCCTGCGGGATACGCAGGAGGAGTTCGCGGGCTGGCTCGCGGGGAACAGGGCCGGCTCGGCCCGCTAGTTTTCCTGGCGGACTATGGCGCCCTCGACGACACGTCGGGAGAACATGTCGTCGGTTCTCTGTTTGGGCGACATGTTTGTCGGACTTAGGAGCTTTGTAGAAGCCTGCGGAACCTTGGCCCAACTGACCGGAAACTAGCCTTTCAAATGTGGGGAAAATCCATGCGTGGCAGACTGACATCGATGTTGTGCGTCTTGTGGGCCGTTCAGGGTTGCTCGTCCGCGGGTGCTCCGTCGCCCGGTGCCTCCCCGGCTCCCAGCAGAGCGATCGACGTCACGGAGCTCACGGTCGAGCAGATCCAAACGGCATACGCGGCCGGCGAGTACAACGCCGTGCAGCTCACTCAGGCGTTCCTGGACCGCATCGACCTTCACGAGGACCACTACAACGCCCTCATCTCGATGAATCCCGATGCGCTCGCCATCGCCGCGTCGCGGGATGACGAGTACCGGTCCGGGCGCTCTCGCGGTCCTCTGCACGGTGTGCCGGTGGTGATCAAGGACAACCTGGATTACGCCGGCCTCGTGACGACCGCCGGATACTCCGGCTTCAGCGCGGCCGCGGGCGGAATAGACATGATCCCCGGCGATGACGCGGCGGCCGTCGAGAGACTACGGGACGCGGGCGCGATCATCCTGGGCAAGACCAACCTGCCGGACTTCGCGGGTGACGGCACGCGCACGAAGAGTTCGGTCGCGGGCGTCACGCTGAACGCTTACGACGTTACCAAGGCCCCGGGAGGCTCTAGCGGTGGCACGGCGACCGCCGTGAACGCGAGCTTTGCCGTGCTCGGGCTCGGGACGGAGACGGGTGGCTCGATTCAGAACCCGGCGGGCGCACAGGGACTCGTGGGAGTCAAGCCTACATACGGGTTGGTACCCCTGGAGGGGGTCGTCCCGATCAGCGCCACCTACTTGGACGTCGTCGGGCCGCTGGCCAAGACCGTGTACGACGCCGCGGTCACGCTGGACGTCCTTGCGGGACCGAGTCCGGAGGATCTCGCCACCTACGCTTCGGTCGGCCACATGCCCGAAGGCGGTTACGCCGCGCAGCTGAGCACTTCGGCGCTCCAGGGCAAGCGGTTCGGCCTGGTCGGATTGGGCTGGAGAGAGCAGTGGCTGCCGTTGGCTCCGGAGACGGCGGTCATCTATGAGGAGGCCATTGCGGTGCTGAGAGCCCAGGGAGCCCAAGCCGTCATGGATCCGTTCATGAACAGCAGCTTCATCGAGCTCTATGGCGAGCGCCCGCGTGCGCCGTCCGTGGGCTCTCACGACATGCTGGTCTATCTACAGGGCCTGGGAGACGATGCCGCGTTCCACAGCGTCGAGGAGTGGGAGGCGCTCACGGGTGATGACTTCCGGGGCCGAAGTCCCGAGAACCGCCGCCCGCCCGCGAGGCCGAGCGCAACGGAGGAGGGCGATGCCTATCAGGCCTGGCGCAGGGACATCCGCGAGCTCTACCGGGCGGTCATGGAGATCTACGATCTCGACGGACTGTTCTTCCCCCAGGGGGGGGCGCCCATTCGTGACCTCGTCGAGGACCCAGAGCGGCCGGACTTCAGCCCCAACAACCATCCGGAACTAGCGAGTAACATCGTCAACGAGTTGGGCCTACCCGTCGTCACGGTGCCGTTTGCCTATTACGAGGACGGAACGCCCTTCGTTCTCGCCCTGATCGGGGACATGTGGACCGAGGCGGATCTGCTCGCGTACGCATACGACTTCGAGCAGGCCACGAAGGGGCGGGTCGCTCCGACGCTGGTCCAGAGGGCGGCAGGGCGCTGACCTCCCCGACCATCCACCGTCAAGGAGATCCTCCATGATTCGGTCCAGTCTTCGCTTCCTCGGGACGGTGCTACTCGTCGCCTGTGGCGGCGGGGCCGACAGTTACGACATCGTGATCCGCGGAGGCTCGATGCTCGACGGCACCGGCGCGCCCGCCCGGGTCACGGACGTAGGGATCCGGGGCGACATGATCGCCCGGGTCGGGGACCTGTCCGAAGCGAGCGCCACCCGCGAGATCGACGCCACCGGCTTGGTCGTGTCGCCGGGCTTCATCGACATGCATTCCCATTCCGATCGCACGCTCCTGGTGGACGGGCGAGCGCTCTCGAAGGTCATGCAGGGCGTCACCACCGAACTGGTCGGCGAGTCCGGATCGGCGGCGCCGGTCTTCGAGGGGTCTAGGGGGGAAGACACCGACTGGACCACGTTCGCCGAATACTTCGCGCGGTTGGAGCGACAGGGCATGAGCGTGAACGTGCTCTCGACGGTGGGCTCGGGCGCGCTCCGGGCCGGCGTAGTCGGCCTGAACGACGTGCCGGCCACGCCCGCACAGCTCGAGGAGATGAAGCAGCACGTGGAGCAGGCCATGCTCGACGGTGCGTTTGGGCTCTCTAGCGGGCTGATCTACGTGCCCAATAAGTATGCTTCCACCGAAGAGCTGATTGAGTTGGCGAAGGTGGCTGCCCGCCACGGCGGCTTCTACACGAGCCATATGCGCGACGAGGCCGACGAGCTGGTCGCCGGCGTGGAGGAGGCGGTACGCATCGGCCGCGAGGCGGGCCTGCCCGTGCACATCCTGCACTTCAAGTTCTCGGGAACGCGTAGTCGGATGCACCACGACGTGTCGCCGTTCCGCTCGGCCGTCGCCGTAGTGGAGAGGGCACGTGCCGAGGGGCTGGACGTTTACGCCGACGTCTATCCGTACGTCGCGAGCTCGTCGACGCTAAACCTGCGCCTGCCGGAATGGACACAAGAGGGTGGAGGGTCTGCGCTGGCCGAACGCCTCCGGGATCCGGAGGTCCGTCCCGGAATCCGGCAGGAGGTCGCCGAACACCTGGCCAAGGGCATTCCCGCGGGAACGCCCGAGACCGTGCTCTTGTCCCGCACCCGGTATGAGCCGCACCAGCAATACCAGGGCATGACGATTGCTCAGATCGCGGACGCCATGGGAGTCGAAGGTGCCGACGCGATTCTCGAGTTGGTGGAGAAATCGGAAGGGGGCGCCGGGGCAATCTACTTCGGCATCCGCGAAGACGACCTTGAGTATGCGCTGAGCCTACCGTGGACCAGCATCGGCAGCGACGGGTCGGCGTTGGCCCCGGAGGGTGAGTTGGCACGCTCGCACCCGCATCCTCGGTCCTATGGCACGTTTCCCCGGGTGATCGCCCGGTACGTCCGGGAGCGAGGCGTCCTCACGCTGGCCGAGGCTGTCCACAAAATGACGGGACTGTCGGCCTCTCAGTTGGGTCTCGCCAACCGTGGCACGCTCGCCCGGGGCATGAAGGCGGACATTACGGTTTTCGACCCGGGGGCTATCCGGGATCTGGCCACTTTCGAAGAGCCGCACCAACTGTCTGTCGGGGTCGAATACCTACTGGTAAACGGCGACCTCGTATTGGACGAGGGTGCACACACGGGCTCGCTTCCGGGTCGCGTGATTCGACGACGATAAGGCGCTAAGAGCTAGGAGTCAGTCACTCCCGCTCGGCCTGTGCGGCCACGTTCTGCTCACCCACCCGCCTCGTCCTGCCCGGCGGGACCATCCGGCCCGTCCTCCTCCGTAACCGGTTTGTCCCGCACCGTCGGATATTCGATGCCGAGCTGCTCCAGGTAGGAATCGAACCGGGTCTCGTCGTAATAGAGGGGCCTCATCAGCGGCCGCCAGCGCTCCATGAGCTCGGCGTTGAGGAAGATCGCCGGCTCGTCGGTCTCCGAGATGAAGGGGATGTAGTCCTGCTCCTCCAGCTGCACATCGTTGAAGTACGTCCACGCATCCTCGACGATCTCGGGCCGCAGGAACAAGTCGAGGAGAGTGAGGGCCTGTACCTTGGCCCCGGCCAGCGTGCCCTTGTGAGCGACGGGGGTGGCCATCGCGATCCCGTTCGCCCAGTTGTGTCCAGGTCCGCCTGGCATGTTGGCGGGGTAGCGTAGCGTCACGGTCGGCATGTTCCAGGACACGTCACCGATGTCGTCGGAGCCACCGCCCAGAGACTGGGAAAGGTCGACCGGTCCCCTGAGCTCCGGGATGGAGTCCGAAAGGCCTCGCTCCTCTTGCCCCATCTCGCGTTGCAGCCCGTTGGCCATCGTGATGTCGTCATCGGTCCAATCGGGCAGGCCGACGCGCTGGATGTTCTCGTACGTCACCTCGGCGACCGGCTTGCTGAAGTGCCGGCTCCACGCCGAGCCCACGATCTGGATCGTGTCGATCTCCGTGCCCGTCATGAGTGCGGCACCCTCCGCCATCAGGATGGCGGCGTCGTACTGCTCTTTGGTCAGCGTGTAATCCTTCTCGCGAAAGTAGAACCAGATTTTGGCATTTTGCGGGACCACGTTGGGCTGGTCGCCACCCTCGACGATGATGTAGTGGGATCGCGCCGCCGGGCGCAGGTGCTCACGCTTGTACTCCCACGCCTGGGCCAGGAGCATCACTGCGTCCAGCGCCGATCGGCCTCGCCACGGGGAGCCCGCGGAGTGCGCCGTCTCACCCGTAAAGCTGAACTGCGCGGAGATCAGCGCATTGCCGCCGCTCTGCCCCCAGGTCATGCCGAAGTTGTTGGACACGTGCGTGAACAGGTTGACGTCCACGCCGTCGAAGACGCCATCCCGAACGAAGAAGGCTTTGGACCCCAACTGCTCCTCGGCGATACCGGGCCAGATGAGCAGTCTGCCAGGGATGTTGTCCCGCTCCATGATCTCTTTGACGGCCAGGGCGGCGACGATGTTCACCGCCTGTCCGGAGTTGTGCCCTTCGCCGTGCCCGGGTGCCATCGACAGGATGGGGTCGCGGTAGGCGACGCCGGGCTTCTGGTTCGACTGTGGGATCCCGTCGACGTCGGACCCCATGGCGATGAGCGGTCCACCCGAACCCCAGCGTGCGATCCACGCGCTTGGCATGCCGGCCACGCCCAACTCGATCTCGAAACCGTTGTCCTCCAAGAGGCCGGTCAGATATCGCTGCGTCTCGAACTCCTGCATCCCCAGCTCTCCGAAGGAAAAGAGCTTGTCGACCATCACCTGGACCAGCTTTGCCCGGCTTTCCACCAACTCGAGGGCTTCGACCTTGAGAGCCTCCAGCCGCGGGTTGGCGTCCTGGGCCGCGAGTGAAGTGGCGAGGGCAGGCAAGAGCGCGAGCGTAGCGGCGAACGCTGTAATGAGGGACGGGCGCATCCGTAGGTCTCCTTCAACGGTTCAAACGGTATCGAGCCGAACTGGCCGATACTATTGGGACGATGAGGATGGGCCATGGCCACTACTTGGGCAACAGGCGCGACGGATATCCGGCAGCGGGAGCCTCTTGCGTCCGGGCATCGGGCAGGGACACCATGGGAGGCTCGCGGAGTCACGACGTGGAGTTTTTGGTCGCAGATGTGGCCCCAGCCCCGTGCCAATCAGGTACCGATATGAGATTGAAGCTCTCGCCGTTGTCCGTTTGTCTGATGTCCGCCTTGGCGGGTCCCGTGGTGGCCCAGCAGGGTGCCACGTCGGGCGAGTGGCGCTCGTACTCAGGCGACCTCGGCAGCACCAAGTACTCCCCGCTCGACCAGATCGATCGCGACAACGTGCAGGACCTGGAGATCGTCTGGCGGTGGAAGACAGACAACTTCGGCGCCAGTGTCGAGAGGTACTCCCGCGTGACCCCGATCATGGTGAACGGCGTGCTGTATGCGACCGCCGGGCGACGGCGGGCGACGGTCGCGATCGACGCCGTGACCGGAGAGACCCTGTGGATGCACCGCATGGACGAGGGGGTGCGAGGCGACTATGCGCCGCGCCGCAGCTCGGGCCGAGGCGTCGCCTACTGGTCCGGACGTCCGGACGAGAGCGATGCACAGATCTTCATGATCACGCCGGGCTATCATCTGGTTGCGCTCGACGCTGCGACCGGGCGGCCCGTCCCCAACTTCGGACAGGACGGCGTCGTGGACCTGAAGTTGGGGCTCGACCGTCCGGTCGATCTGATCGAGGCCGTTATCGGTTCCAGCTCGCCGCCCGTGGTCGTAGGTGACGTCGTGATCGTGGGAGCGGCGCTAGAGGTGGGCAGCTCGCCGCCGACCAAGGAGAACGCCCCGGGGCACGTCCGGGGATACGACGCTCGCACGGGGGAGCGGCTCTGGATCTTCCACACGATTCCCCAGCCCGGGGAGTTCGGGCACGAGACCTGGGAGGACGACTCCTGGAGCTACACGGGGAACGTCGCCGTATGGCCACCGTTCAGTGCCGACGCGGAGCTCGGTTACGTCTACCTGCCGGTCGAGGCCGGGACGGGTGATTACTACGGCGGGCACAGGCCCGGGGACAATCTGTTTTCCCAGAGCCTGGTTGCCCTCGACGCGAGAACCGGTGAGCGCATCTGGCACTTCCAGATGGTCCATCACGGAATCTGGGACTACGACCCAGCGTCGCCGCCCATTCTGGCGGACATCGTCGTGGACGGTCGGCCGATCAAGGCCGTCGCGCAGGTGACCAAGCAGGCCTTCACCTATGTCTTCGATCGGGTGACGGGTGAACCCGTGTGGCCCATCGAGGAGCGCCCGGTCGGCGAGAGCGATGTACCCATGGAGTGGACGGCACCGACCCAACCGTTCCCGACCAGGCCGGCGCCGTTCGATCGACAGGGTGTGTCGCTCGACGACCTCATCGATTTCACGCCCGAGATCAAGGCGGCTGCGATCGATTCGCTCGCGCGGCTTCGGATCGGCCCGATCTACACTCCCCCCTCTTTGGCCGAGGCGCCGGACGGCACCCGGGGAACGATCCAGTTGCCTGGCACGCTGGGAGGGGCCAACTGGCCGGGTGCATCGTTCGATCCGGAGACCGGGGTCCTGTACGTGGGCTCTGCGACCGCACCGAGCCTTCGAACGATGGTGAACGATCCCGATCGCTCCAACATGAACTACATCCAGGGTAGTGGTGGGCTCCCAAGGCCTCTGGGGCTGCCGCTCATCAAACCACCGTGGGGAAGAATCACGGCGATCGACCTCAACACGGGCGACCATCTCTGGATGGTTGCCAACGGAGATACCCCCCAGGACGTACTGGATAATCCGGCTCTCCAAGGTGTGGAGATTCCGAAGACCGGGCAGAACCTGTCGTCGGGGACAATGGTCACAAAATCGTTGCTGTTCGTCATCGGGGGCTGGCGCGGCGCGGGCGAACCCGAGCTGCGCGTACACGACAAGTCGACGGGCGAGCTGCTGGCGACGATCGAGCTGCCCGCCATCCCGAATGGGGTCCCGATGACGTACATGGCTGAGGACCGCCAGTACATCGTGATGAGCGTGGGAAACCGGGATCATCCACCAGAATTCGTAGCGCTGGCTCTTCCATGAATCGAGGGGAGGCCGATGGCCAGGAAGACGCGACCGTTTGAGGCTGTAGTGAGAACCATGGGCACGATCATCCGTTCGTTGGCCAATTTTCCCTCCCTCCTGGGCCGAAGCTCGCTCCTGATCCTCGGCCTGTCCTTCACGGCCTGTAGTGACTCTTCCGTGGGTCCGGGAGTGGGAGGCGCCGCCATGGGCCGGATCTATGCAGGCAACGGCTTCACGTGCGGGATCGTGGAAGGTGGGAGAGGGCTTTGCTGGGGCCTCAATGATCGCGGGCAGGTCGGTGGGCCGCGCATCGCCACTTTCGGGGAAGTGCCGGAAGTGATCTCCGAGGACTTGAGATTTCGGGAGTTGAGTACGAAGGCCGCGGGTCGCCACGTCTGTGGTCTCACGACCACGGGAGACGCTTATTGCTGGGGAGAGAACCGCTTCGGACAACTCGGCGATGGCACGACTGATTTCCAAATGGGTCCCCAACTGGTATTGGGGGGTTTGACGTTTACGTCGATTGCCGCCGGATGGCGGTTTAGCTGTGGCATTACGATCGATGAGGCGGCTCATTGCTGGGGCCGCGGTGAGTGGGGGCAATTGGGCGATGGGCTCGCGACGCTCAGCTCTGTGCCGACGGAGGTTTCCGGAGGACACAAATTCCGGCAGCTCGACGTCGGGTCCAACAACCTCGTGTGCGGCGTGACGACCGCCGGCAGCCTCCTTTGTTGGGGTCTCGACCTGAACGGGGCTCTCGGCGCGCCGAGCAGTTATTCTTGTATTCGTGACGACGGACTTCAGCTTCCTTGCTCGAAGATTCCGCAACAGATCGCGTCGGATGAGCGCTTTATTGAAGTGAGTGCTGGATCGTCCTTCGCTTGCGGCGTCACTCTGTCTCTTCAGGCGCTCTGCTGGGGCAGGAATGACCAGGGACAGTTGGGCAACCCCGGGACCGAGACTTGCACTCAGGGGGCCTTCAGTGGGAATGCCTGCGCTGCCACGCCAGTGCCGGTCTCGGGTCGCTTGAAATTCGTAACGGTGGCTGCGGGGCTCAGACACACTTGCGGGGTTACGATCAAGGGCGACGCGTACTGCTGGGGCCGCAACACCATCGGTGAGCTCGGCAGCGGAGTGGTGGGTACCAACAGCAACGTCCCGGTGCTGGTGCGTGGCGGCGTGTCATTCAGGCGGGTGACTGCGGGGGACCGACACAGCTGCGGCGAGGGGACCGACGGGCAGTTGTACTGTTGGGGGTCGAACCGCTTCGGGCAACTCGGCACGGGTGACACCCACCTGTGGTTGGAGCCTGCCCTCGTGGCTACGGGATTCCGTGGTCCCTAGGGAGTCCCGTAGTGCTCCGACCCACAGTCTCCGCTCTCGCCTTCGCCCTAGTCCCTTGCGTCGCAGCCTCGGACACACAGGCCCAAGACACCTTCACGTTGGTTGAGCTCGCCCCGAACGTCCACATCGCCTTGGTCACACCCAACCCGCCAAGGTACGTATTCGCCAACGCGCTCGTCGTGATCCGGGAGCGGGACGTCCTCGTGGTCGACGTGACTCGCCGGTGGTGGCTGGATGCGAGCCCCGACCGAAGGAGACTGGTGCGCCACGCCCTGCGTACGCTGGTGAAGGCCGGTGACGCCGGCGCGTTGGCGGTACTCGGTTACGGCGCGGAGACGCCGAACAAGATTCGAGCGGTGACGTGCAAGCTGGATGTGATCGAGATCGGTGAAAAAGTGCGCATCGAGGTCAATCTAGCGAATCCTTCGGACGAAGACGCAAGAGCACTCGTAGATCTTCGGATTCACTTCGTAAAGGCCAATGGTTCGACCAGCCCGAAGGTCTTCAAGGGTGCCGAGGTGACGTTGAAGGCGGGCGGGACGGCCACGGTGCGCAAGTCGGTCTCTCTGGCTCAACACACCACTCGAAAGCACTATCCAGGCAGTCATCGCGTCGAGGTGATGCTGAACGGAGTCGTTCACCCGGGAGCCGACTTCGAGATCGTGTGAGACCCCCCTGTTCAGATAGGGCTGGAGATCTTACTTGCGAGGGGGCTCAACTGGGGCGGGTGGGGTCGAACCACCAACCTCCTGGGTAACAACCAGGTGCTCTGCCAGTTGAGCTACGCCCCATCACTTGTACAACGTTCTGTGGGGCCCGTAGTTCCCTAAGGGAGGGGCGCTTCCCGCGCCGGGGGGGGCTCATCGGGACTCGCGACCATCTGCTGGACCTGTTGGACGACTCGCTTCGCCTTGAGAACACGACCGACGATCCCGTTGACGACGGCGGTCAATCCCATGATGCCGACGACCAAACCCGCGATATTGTTGAGCGCGAATAACAACACGACGGGCACGACGAACCACCGCCAGTGAGTGACCGCCCAATCGAAGAAAGTTTCCTTCCGGTCTCCTGCTTCCTCACTCGAGACTGTCATGATCTTGGGTTCGCCCCCGTGGCCGCGATGTGGATCAGAGTGCGACCAAGATCCGAGAGTGGGCCGGTAGGCGCAAGCGGAGTGACGTTCAGGCAGCGTCCGTCTTGAGGTCTTTTCTGGCCGCCTCGATAACGATGTTGGTCTGCGTCACGAGGTCCTCGGCGGCCGAATCAAACGGGGCACGCTACTGTGCGTTAGCTACCTGATAGATGTTCCGCACCAACGCCAGGTACTCGACGACAGACTCGCGTAACACATGGTTCGTCCTCGTGCTGGGAAGCACGGTACCGGCGACTCTCCACACACCCAACTGCACCATGAGCAGGCCGGTCAGAACCATGAGGACCTGCCCCACGGAAGCCGCCGTATACAAGACCGTGACCAGGACGAACATGACGCCCGTATAGGTCATGAGGCTGTCGATGACTTCTCGTAGTTTTCGCATACCGCTGCACCTGGTTAGGACCAGAGGAGGACCGGGCTGGCCGCTGGCCGGCCCACTTCCAAGATAGGGTCTAACGTCCATGGTTTCCAAAGAAACCGCTCGGGAGGCCTCACCCGCAGAACCCGGTAGGTCGCGGTCATTGTCCCTCTCTCGGCCTACACCCACCTTCCGTGACCGGACGAATCCGGGAGAAGACAGCGGTTCATGGTGAAGCGGAGCGAGGGCCACGGCATGGTGGAGACGAACACTCGGGTCTCGAGCGGGGTGGGCCTGTGAGTCCGACGTCGCCCGTCGTCGTCGTTTTTGCACTGTGGATGCTGGTTTTCGCCGCCAGTAGTCAGATCATGATCTTATCCCCGATTCTGCCCCGAATCGGCGAAGAGCTCCTCATCGGCGAATCGGCCTTGGGGACGCTCGTGTCTGCGTACTCGGTTATGGTCGGAGCCTTCGCGATCATCGCGGGCCCGATCTCGGACAAGATCGGCCGACGACGGATCCTCCTCATCGGCACGAGCGTCATGACGGGCGCTCTCCTCATGCATCACTTCGTGATCGGCTACTACTCCTTCTTGGCCGTGAGGGTGTGTTCGGGACTCGCCGGTGGGATTCTCAGTGGAGCGGCGGTCTCCTACATCGGCGATTTCTTTCCATACAATCGACGGGGCTGGGCGACCGGATGGGTCATGAGCGGCATGGCCTTCGGCCAGATCATGGGGATCCCGATCGGGGTCGTTCTGGCCGGTGCCTACGGATTCAAGGCGCCATTCTACCTGTTCTCGGTCGCGATGGCAGGGACTTTCGTGCTCATTTGGCTGAAGGTGCCTCAGCCGGACGTCGAGCGTACGCAGGGGAAGCTAACCTTTGCCAGGGCCGTGGGCGGCTACAGGGAGATGTTGGGGGAGCGGAAGATTCGAGCCGCCGCGATGGCCTACTTCATGATGTTCTTCGGGATATCGCTCTTCATCGTCTATCTGCCGTACTGGCTGGAACAGAGCTTGAACGCGACTCCGAACGCGATCGCTACGCTCTTTATGGCGGGTGGTCTCGCCAACGTTCTGACCGGTCCCCAGGCCGGGAAGCTGTCGGATCGGATCGGTCGTAAGCGTATCATCATCCTGTCGTGCGTCGGGCTGTCTCTAGTGATGCTCCTGACGACGGTTGTCCTACGCGAATTCTGGATGGCCTATATCCTTTACTTCGTCATCATGGTCCTGGTCGCCATGCGCATCAGTCCCTTCTCCGCGCTCCTTACAGCGATGGTCAGTGACGAGCGCCGCGGTTCCTTGATGAGCCTCACGGTGGCCCTGGGTCAGGCCGGATTCGCGCTGGGGGCCGCCATCGCCGGTCCGCTATACACGCGCTTCGGGTACGGGAGCAATACGGTCGTCGGTGCCGCGTCGGTGCTCATCATGGCGGCGATCGTGGCGTACCAGGTGCCGGAGCCCGTCGAGCCGCGCTCTGCGACGGCGGCGGCGAAATAACGAGAGGGGGCGAACCGGCGGAGCGAGCTAACGGACTCTGGTGCCGGTTTGCCGCACTTTGACGCCACCGTTGCAAGAGAGGGTGCTCCCCAGCACGCGATCGCATAAGATACGCCGCATGAATGAGGAAACGCCGTGAGCGGACAAGCGTCGGTGAGTGTGGCCACCACAGGCCCGAACCCATTAAAATAGGAAAACACTGAACAGGAGGCTGACCTTGGCCACTTCGCCGAGGCTGGAGTTCGAGCGTGATATCGTAGAGGTCCAGGGGCAGATTGACGGGCTCGTGGCTAAGTCGGAGCGTAGCGGATTCGACGTTTCAGACGAGCTGAAGGAGCTCCGGAGCAAGTTGGATTCCCTCAAGGAGTCCACGTACCAGAATCTGACCCCCATGGAGCAGGTGCAGGTCGCCCGGCATCAGGACCGCCCTTTCACGCTGGACTATATCGAGCGCGTCTTCACCGATTGGGTGGAGCTGCATGGAGACCGGAATTTCCGCGATGACGAGGCCATCGTGGGCGGATGGGCGGCGATCGGTAGCACGTCCGTCATGGTCATCGGCCATCAGAAGGGCCGAGACATGAAGGAGAACTTGCGTAGAAACTTCGGAATGAGTCATCCCGAGGGATACAGAAAGGCCCTGAGGCTCATGCGCCAGGCCGATAAATTCGGACGGCCCGTGATCACCTTTATCGATACGCCTGGCGCCTATCCTGGGATCGGCTCAGAGGAACGAGGGATCTCCGAGGCCATCGCATTGAATCTGAGGGAGATGTCTCGGTTGAGGACTCCCCTAATCTCAGTGGTCATCGGCGAAGGCGGATCCGGTGGAGCCTTAGGGCTCGGTGTGACGGACCGAATCCTGATGCTCGAGCACTCCGTCTATTCCGTGATCTCTCCGGAGGGCTGTGCAGCGATCCTGTGGCATTCGAGAGATTTCAAAGCTGAGGCGGCTGCGGCACTCAAACTCACGTCGCGGGACCTCCTCGTCTCGGGCATCGTCGACGAGGTCATCCCCGAGCCCGCCGGGGGAGCCCACTCGGACTGGGACGCTGCCGCGGAGGCCGTGAAGGCTTCCCTGGAAAGAAATCTCGAGGAGCTGCTGAAATTAGACCCGAATGATCTCGTAGAGCAGCGTTGGGAGAAGTATGAGGCCATCGGTGCTTGGGTAGAAGATTCCGACCAGGCGGACGGAGCTTGAGGGCCGTGGAGAGATGGTGGAAGGGATGGCAGGCGAGATGGTAGGCTTCGCGGAGGTTCGCTTCAAGGGTACGCGGAAGGAGTATTTCTCGTACGAGAATCTCGATCTCACGCCTGGGGAGCAGGTGATCGTCGAGGCGGATCGAGGGGAGGATCTAGGTAAGATCTCGGCTCTCGGCACGATCGCGGAACGTAAGTGCGGTTCGTCGGGTGGCTGCGCCACACCGCTTCCAGACAAGCGCGTTCTTCGATTCGCCGAGCTCGACGATACCCTGAAACTCGACGAGCTCCGAGACGACGAGAACAGGGTACGCACGACGGCGCGGCAACTCGTCGAGCGTCACGAGTTGAAGATGAAGATCACCGAGGCCGAGTGGCAGTTCGACAGGAACAAGCTGATCATCTACTTCACGGCCGAGCGACGGGTGGACTTTCGAGCGCTCGTCCGTGATCTCGCCCGAACGTTCCGGACACGCATCGAGCTCAAGCAGATTGGCGTCCGAGACGAGGCGGCTCTACTCGGTGGCGTCGGCCGATGCGGACGTGAACTCTGTTGTTCGACTTGGTTGCCCGAGCTGAAGCCTGTGAGCCTACAGCTCGCCAAGGACCAAGGTCTGTCTTTGAATCCTGCCCAGATTTCGGGATGCTGCGGGCGGCTCATGTGCTGTCTCATGTACGAACACCAGACCTACATAGAGGCTCGGCGCCGATTTCCCCGGGAGGGCAGGGCGCTTCGCACTTCGCTCGGGGATGAGTGCGTAGTCGACGTCGATATCTGGCGCGAGACCGTGACGCTCCGCACCTCAGGGGGGGACCGTCGGACGGTTGCGCTCTCCGACCTCAAGGAAGAAGTGGCCAAGAAGAGCCGATGACACGCCGCTACCTCACGACGCCGATCTACTACGCGACCGGCGAGCCGCATCTGGGACATGCGTATACGACCGTGCTCGCCGACGCGCTGGCTCGCTACTATCGGCAGACGGGGGAGGATGTGCGCTTCCTCACGGGCACGGACGAGCACGGCCAGAAAATGCAGGAGGTGGCCACGGAGCGTGGTCTCCCTCCAGGCGAACTCGCAGATCAGATGGCCGAGAGCTTCAGAGCGGCGTGGAAGACTCTGAACATCTCGTTCGATCGTTTCATTCGCACGACTGAGCCTGGGCACGTGGGTGTCGTCCAGACCATTTTGCAGAGGCTCTGGGACAAAGGGCAGATCTACGACGACCTCTACAGCGGTTGGTATTGTGTACATGAGGAGAGGTATTGGACCGAGAAGGACGTGGGCCCGGACCACCTCTGTCCGGACTGCGGGAGACCTGTCTCGTACGTCGAAGAGAAGAACTACTTCTTCCGCATGGGTCATTACCAGGCGCGCCTCCTGCAGCACATCGCAGACCATCCTCGATGGATCGTCCCTGAGACCCGTCGAAACGAGGTTTTGGGCTTCCTGAGGAAACCCCTACAGGATCTGTCGATCTCCCGTCCCAAGTCCCGCCTCAGCTGGGGGGTCACCCTTCCGTTCGATAAGGAGCACGTTTGCTACGTTTGGGTAGACGCCCTCATCAATTATGTGACTGGCTCGGGCGTGCTAGATCCCGAGAGTGGGCCGGACCAACCCGGCTTCACCGACCCGGGTGATTCTTGGTGGCCGGCCGACCTCCATGTCATGGGCAAGGATATCCTTACGACGCACGCCGTCTACTGGCCCACCCTGCTCATGGCGGCGGATCTCCCACTCCCCCGTCAGATTCTGGCGCACGGTTGGTGGTTGATGGATGACGCCAAGATGTCGAAATCCATGGGCAACGTCGTCGACCCGCTCGAGCTTCGTGAGGACTACGGGACCGACGGGGTTCGCTGGTACTTACTGCGGGACATGCCGACCGGGTTGGATGCCACGTATACCCCCGAGCGGTTCCGAGCCCGTTACGATGAGATCGCCAACGTTCTCGGCAACCTGGCCGGCCGGACGATATCGATGATCGTCAAATACCGGGACGGAGTGATCCCCGAAGCGCCGGGGAGCGGGTTGGACGACGAGACCTCGGCCGCGCTCGAGGCCGTCGAACGGCACCTGGATGACCTAAAAATACATGAAGCCCTTGCCGCTAGCATGGATCTGGCACGAGCGGCGAATGGCTACGTCGACGCCCGCGAGCCCTGGTCGCAGGCCAAGGATCCGACCCTTGCCGCCGAACTCGATGAGACCCTCGCGACGCTCGCTCGCTCGCTGACGGTTCTGACCGCCCTGTTCTTGCCTGTCACCCCTGAGAAGATGACGGAACTCGCGAGACGCCTCGGCTTGGCGTCCGTGCCCACGGTGGAACAAGCCACTTCTATCCCGCTCGCCGGACGAAGTGTCGAGGTTGGCTCTCCCTTGTTCCCGAGACCGGACCCTCCGGCTTGACACTCTCGGGCTGCGCTCGGTAGTTTTTCGCCGATTTCAGATTGTTGAAGCACTCCGATCAAAGGGTGGGCGGACGAGCGCATGGGTGATCAACGGTGGACTTTTCTCTGCGTTTCAGGTGTGACAAATCCTGTTCGGCAATACAGCCTGTCCGTCCAGGGGATTCGTTATCTCGCCTCTTTGACAAGCGCCTTCGTCGTCACGGTGGCCGTCCTCACGGCGATGGTGGCGATCGACGGCTCTGCCCGATACACGGCGCGGCGGCTCTCTTTGGAGAAGTCTCTCTTGTCTAAGGAAGTCGTCGACCTGCAGGGGAGAACTTCAGCGATCGAAGGGTTGGTCGACGGACTCATCGAGAACGATAGGCGCTACCGGCTTCTCGCCGGATTGGATCCCATCGACGAAGAGATATTCGAAGTAGGGGTGGGCGGGCCCGGTATGCTGAGTCCGACCGCTAGTTTGCTTTGGGGAATGGATCCACTCGCGGCCGAAGAGACCTTCGCTACGGCTTACGACCTGTCCGCTCTCGAGCGCCGTGCGAATCTCTTGTCCGCGAGCCTTGCAGAGGCCACCGAGAGGCTCTCGACCAACCACGACCTCATGGAGTCGACCCCCTCGATCCTTCCCACTGCGGGGCTTCTTAGCAGCGGCTTCAGCCACGCACGACTCCATCCCATCTCCAACGAAGAGCTGCCACACCCCGGTGTCGATCTGAGTGCCGTAGAGGGCACGCTCATCCGTTCGAGTGCGAAAGGGGTGGTGCGGTACGCGGGATGGAAATCGGGGTATGGATATATGGTAGAAATCGATCACGGGTTTGGGTACATGACGCGTTATGCTCATGCATCCAAGCTCCTTGTGGCCCGATGGCAGAGAGTGGAACGCGGCGAATCCCTCGCTCAGGTGGGCATGACCGGGACCGCAACGGCGAACCATCTGCACTACGAGGTTTGGTTAGGGGGAGAGGCTAAGGATCCGGTTGATTACATTCTTGATGGCGTGATCCCCTAGCGCGAAGCCAGGGTAACCGTCATAGTGGGCCGCCATCACTTTTTCCGGTAACGTGTAACGGAGTTGGAAATGACGCGAAGTAAGCTTTTCTTGGGAGCCTTCCTCGTCGTGGCCGTCGCGGCTTGTGGCCCGACCCAAATCGTGGTTACGGCAGAGTCGGATGGGGGTGACGGCCAGGCTACCCGGCCTCTGGGCGACTTGGAGATTCGTGTGTTCCCCTACGACCGCGACTTGATCTTCGATTCCATGACGGCCGCTGCGTCCCAGCCCGAGCCCGCCATCCCGGATTCGGTCCTCGCGGCACAGGATCAGGTCGCCGCAGCCCAGCAAGCTTGGCGTGATACGGAGGTTCGCTGGAACGTTCTGAGGGATACCCTTCAGACGCTGAGCGAGTCCCTCGAGCAGATGAGCCGTGGGCAGGCTCAGTACCGGCTACTCTTCCGGGACTTTCAGGACCTCGAAGACGAGTACAACACTGTCGAGCGCCGCCGTGACGTTTCGTTCCGAAACTTCACGGCGCTCCAAGAGTCGTCGTTCGCCGCCGCAGAGCAGATCCGTTTGGTTCGCGTGCAGTGGGGCGACGAGGCGTTTGCCGATGTCGGTGCGGTGATGCTCGCCCACGAGCGGGCGAGTGGACTCACGACGATGTATGATACCACGGACGCGAGTGGTATCGCCGCCGGATTCGAGGCCAGGCCCGGCCACTACTGGGTGACGGCCAGATACGAGTTGCCCTATACGGAACTCTACTGGAACGTACCCGTCACCGTGGTCAAAGGTGACCCGGTTCAAGTTCGGCTGACGCGCTCAAATGCTTCCAGTCGAACGAAGCTCTAAGGGGCTGAGCAGGGGCTGAGCGAGAGGCCCCGGGGATCTTGATCGTCCCTGGGGCCTCGTCGTATCCGAGAGCTGCCCGATCGAATAGCTTTGGGCTATGAAGACGTCGCATCCCAACGCACCCAATCCTTCTTTGTCAGTTGGCGAGGACCGGATTGCCTGGATCACGTTCGACGACCCCGGGCGCAAGGTAAACGTGCTCGCCGAAGACGTGATGACGCGCTTCGGTGAGCTTTTGGATGAGGTCCAAGGCTTGGCGCGGCAGGGCCGACTCGTGGCGCTGGTGTTATGGAGCGGGAAGGGTGGCTTCATAGCCGGAGCAGACGTCAAGGCCATCGAGGCAGTCGGCGATCCGGTCGAAGGGGCCGAGGCATCCAGGTTCGGGCAAGCTATTTTCGGGGCGCTCGACACGCTTGCGGTTCCCAGCATCGCCGCAATACACGGGATCTGTCTAGGAGGGGGCGTCGAGATGGCGCTCGCCTGCAGCCATCGTGTGGCCTCGGATTCACCGTGCACTCGGTTGGGTCTGCCAGAGGTACAGCTCGGCATCCTTCCCGCGTGGGGGGGGACTAGCAGGCTTGCGAGGCTCGTCGGACTCGGAGCCTCACTCGATCTGTTGCTCACCGGGCGCCAAGTCTCCGTCTCCAAGGCTCGCCGGATAGGGTTGGTGGACGAAGTCCTTCCGGCCGACCTATTCCGTGATCAGGTCGCTGCATTCGCGTTGGCACGAGCAGACGGTGTGACGGCGTCCTCGCGGAAGCGACGTCCGCTGCTGAAGCGCCTTTTCGAAGCCACACCTCCTAGTCGTTGGATCATCCTGTCCGTCGCGAGGAAGCGGGTCCAGGCGCAGACCGGTGGGCACTACCCGGCGCCGCTGAGAATTCTCGAGGTCCTGGGGCGCAGTATGGGTCGGCCTCTCGCCAGCGCGTTGGAGATCGAGGCCGAGGTCGCGGGAGAGCTCATCGTATCATCTGTCAGCAAGAACCTCATCCACGTCTTCCACCTCCGGGAGGAAGCGCGAAAAGGGACGGGCGTCGCAGACACGACGGTACACCCGAGTCAGGTGGGGTATCT
>CAUZAE010000017.1:0-27136 GCA_963577685.1 Gemmatimonadales bacterium UBA6960
GAACCATTGCGCGGGCATCCTCCCTGACCCGCTCCATGTCTTCCCTGACGCGCTCCACATCTTCAAGATGCAGACGGCCTACACGCACCTTCGTGACGACGTGGGGGCGGGTCACGGTGATCACACGCCGCGCACGTTCGGTCCCATCGACAATGATCGCATGACGCATCACCTCGTGATCCACGACTACGTCCTCGGCCATCTCGGTCGAGAATGTCCCGTGTGCGAAGAGGTTGGCGACTCCAAACGCTGCGCCCGCCCCGACCAGGATCGCCGCGAGGGGCATAAAGTCCGACGTCCTTCCAGCCATCCGAAACTCCATTTCCTAGAGTGTAACCAACTCGACAGTGGTCACCTGCACGTCGCGAGCGCGCCACCTACGAAATGAGACGCCGCAACCCTGTGGATGGTTGCCGCAACCGAGCCAACGTAACATCCGAGTCAGCGTCCGAGAACCTGCCCACCTCAGTACCGGTCGATCCTGCCGGTTCGCTCAACCTCGACCGGGTGACCGCCGACAAAGGAGGGGATGCGGCCAGAGCCACCCTTCCCTTCCACGTAAACCTTGAGGCACGGCTTGCCCCCCTTCAATCCGATCGCCGTTCCCGCAACCCCGGGCAGGTCGATCACCTTCTTCGTGAGCTTCTCGAGTGCCGACTTTATGGCGTCGTCTCCCCCATCAGCTGCCATCGATCGCGACACCGAACCGCTCGAGAACGAGGTCGATCGGGTTGGCGATCGTATTCGTGTTGCTGCCGGCGAAAAGCAGCCCGACCGGCTTCCGGTCTTCGCCCCCACTGCCCTTCGTCACGACGAGAGATCCCGAATCCCCACCCTGGCTGAAACGGCCGTCGCTTATGAGAATCTGATCCACGAAGCGGACCGTCCCGGTGTTGTAGTTCACGTTGATGGTCGCGTTGATACCGCTCACGGTACCGGTGGTCAGGCCGGTGGTGCGGCCGTATTTCTGAACGGCTTGCCCGAGTGTGGCCGTGGTCGTGCCGAAGCGGGGCTCCCCGTAGCCATTTTCGGGGGTGCCGGTGCCGAGGTTGTCCACGGAAGTCAGGGCGAGCGCCGCGTCGATTCGGTTGTCAGGGCAACTCAGGACGCCACAGAAGCGTAACGGCTCGAAATCGTACAGCGTGCCGATGGCGTTCGACGGATCGGTACCCCCATCCACGCGACCCGGTTGGAGAATGTTGTCGCCCTTGGAGGCGTCGTTCCGATTCGCGAAAACGTGGTTGTTGCTCAATGCGTAGATCTCCGAGCTGTCGGAGACCCGAGCGCCGATCGTTCCTGCCGTGACGTCCGGCTGGCCCGCCGAAACACCGATGGGGACCGGCCGCGGAAAACGCTCCGTGGGGTTCAGGTAACTGTCACCCTCTTCCGACCGAGGTCCCTCACCGAGCGCCCAGAACTCGCCGGTCACCTCCGAGAGCACGGGAACTCCTTCCAAGCTCGCCGGCACGCCCAGCACGTTGGGACGGGCCATGTAGACCATGACGACGGGCAGTCCATTCAGGCCCAAGCCCACGGCCGTGCCCACCACGCCGTCAAGCTGCAGAAGATCGCCCGTGTGTTGATCCTGTGCCGCCAATGCAAGAGACAAAGAGGCGTCCTGGCCCTCCCAAGGAGGAACCCCCCACCTTCTTCCCAAAGCAGCCGGACTGGGTAACAGCAGCTCGGCAAAGAGAGCTGCGAGGAAAGTTAGCCTCGACCGACGTCCCCACTTCGTCACCACTCACTCCCGTCTCGCGTGATCGACTCCAGAGGAGTCCGCTTTCTACATCATACGAGTGCACCCGTGCCCAAAGTTCCACCCCTTGCCTCCCCCAAGGGCCTGTCTATGATATTCGTCGTCCCCTAATTCTGCTTCAGGATGAGTCTTATGACACGTATTGTCCACAGATCCTTGGTGATCCTCGCCACTATTGCGGCGGCGGCGGCGCAACTCGAAGGCCAAGGATACGGTCGAGTGGTCGCGGTCAGCGACGGAGACGTGCTGATCGGCGAATCGACCCATGTGATCACCCCCGGAGCCGTGTACGTATACCGTAAGGGATCCGAAGGGTGGATGGAGGCAGCCCACCTTCGAGCACCTGACGCTACGCCGTCCGACGGCTTCGGCTCCGCCCTCGACGCAGACGCCGGAACGATGCTGGTCGGCGCGAGCGGCGGTCGGGACGGTGGCGCAGGATCCGTTTATGTGTTCAAGCAGTCGCCCTCCGGGAACTGGGAGGCGAGAGGGCGTCTCGAAGCCGCGAACCTAAGCCCAGACTCACGCTTCGGTGCGACTGTGGCCATCCGCGGGGACGTCGCGGTCGTCGGTGCGCCGGGACCCACGGGAGGAAGGCGCAATCCGCGGCCAACCGGCCCGGGAACAGCCTACGTATTCCACAGGGACGGCGGCGTCTGGACCGAGCGTGCGAGGCTGAACTCCGCCGGCACTCCCGACGGGTTCGGCACCAGCGTTGCGATTCAGGGCGACCAGATTCTGGTGGGGGCGCCCTACGAGGATCGCTCCGGCGCGGTGTACGTGTTCCGCCTGAACGGTGGCCAATGGGAGCGGACCGGGTCGCTCGAAGTGCGCGGTCTCCGTGCGAACGACAGGTTCGGAACGTCGGTGACCCTCGACGGTGACCAGGCATTGATATCGGCTCCGGGCCGGAGCGGCGGAGAGGGCACGGTCTTCGCTTTCCGCTTCGACTCGGCGGAAGGCCAGTGGGCTCCGACGGGCCGCCTCTTGCCCTTCGACGGATTCCAACAGCACGGCTTCGGCTCCTCGCTGGCGTTGACCAACGCTGGGGTTTGGGTCGGGGCGCCCGGGGCGTCCCGACGTCGCGGAACGTCCTACCTCTTCGAGGGAAGTGTCGAGGAAGGATGGTCGGGGGCCACCAAGCTGGGGATGAGTGGCCTGGCGGCCAGTGATGGCTTTGGATCCGGGATCGCCATCGAGGACGATGTGGCCGTGGTGGGGGTCGCCGGCGCCGACTTCGGGAGCGGCACTGCCGCCATCTTCGAGAGGAACGGAGACCGATGGGAGATCGCCGATGTGGTGATGGCCGAGGTGGAGGGCTTCGAAGCGGTCAGAGGGGGGCAGGTCGACTGCAGCGGTGGAGTCGCTTCCGCCTTCGACTGCGGCGAATACGATCTGGTCTCGTTCATGCCCGTCGGGGAGATGGCTCCGCGGGGCGTAACGGTGAACGACGTCTGGGGATGGACGGACTCAGAAACGGGACGCGAGTACGCGCTCGTCGGCCGGCGTGACGGTTCGGCGTTCGTGGACGTCACGGACGCGAACAACCCTCGCTATCTCGGGCAACTTCTCAGACCAGAGGGCTCGAATCCGAGCACGTGGACGGACATCAAGGTCTACGAGAACCACGCGTTCATCGTAGCGGATGGTGCCGGGCAACACGGCATGCAGGTGTTCGATCTGACGCAGCTACGCGATGTCACCGAGCCGGTCACCTTCGAGGATACGGCACACTATGACGGGATCGCCAGCGCGCACAACATCGTGATCAATGAAGACTCCGGCTTCGCTTACAGCGTCGGAAACCGCTCGGGGGGCGAGACCTGCGGGGGCGGTCTTCACATCATCAACATTCAGGAGCCCACCAACCCGACCTTTGCGGGTTGCTTCGCAGATCCGGCCACCGGCCGGGCCGGCACGGGCTACACACACGACGCTCAGTGCGTCACGTATCACGGGCCCGATGAAGAGCACGCGGGCGAGCAGATCTGCATGAGTGCCAACGAGACGGCCTTGAGCATCGCCATCGTCACCGATCCCACGAACCCGGTCGCGCTTTCCCGTGCCAGCTACCCCAGCGTCGGATATGCCCATCAGGGTTGGCTTACCGAAGACCACCACTACTACTACATGAACGACGAACTGGACGAGATCGCCGGCCAACCGCGAACCCGTACACTGATTTGGGACGTCTCCGATCTCGACGATCCTCAACTGATCAAGGAGCACTTCGGTACGCAGGAAGCCACCGACCACAATCTCTATGTTCGTGGCGACATCATGTACCAGTCCAACTATCAGAGTGGCCTGCGCGTGCTCGACATCAGTGATCCGGAGAATCCGGTGGAGGTCGGGTATTTCGACACTGTACCGTACGGAGAGAACTCGGCCGGGATGGGAGGATCGTGGAGCAACTACCCCTTCTTCGAGAGTGGAATCGTGATCGTCACGAGCGGGAGAGAAGGGCTCTTCGTTCTGAAGAAAAGGCAGCCCATTACGTGACATATCGCGAGAGGCACGTGATGCGAATACGATCCGTTCCCCGAGCGCTGTCGGTCTCGTCGATCGCTCTGGTCGCGGTCTGCGGGGGGTCCGGTGGAGCGACTTCATCCCCCGCGGGGGCTCCGAGCCCGACGGGCCAGACCGCGACGAGTCTCGTCCGCTCGGTCGATGCGTTCCAGGTCCGGGATGAGAGCGGGACTCTATACGATCCACCTCTTCTGGGTGGCTTCAACGTCCCTCGTCCCCAATTCGTGGACATCGATGACGATGGAGACGTGGATCTCTTCGTTCAGGAGCGCACGAACGAACTGATGCTCTTCGAGAACGTAGGCACGCGGGAGCGGCCCCAGTTTTCGTGGCGCACGGACCACTACCAAGACCTCCCGCTCGGGGAGTGGAGTCGCTTCGTCGACTTCGACCGCGACGGGGACCTGGACCTTCTGGCCGAACGCCAATTCAGCTACACCCAGTATTTCCGGAACGTGGGGACGCCACGAACGGCCGAGTTCGTTCCGGTGGGTGACTCCGTCCGCGACGCCGAGGGCCGTCCTCTGTTCGCGGACCGCCAGAACATTCCCAACGTAAACGACATCGACTGCGACGGAAGCTGGGACCTGTTCCTCGGACGCGTAGACGGTACGATCAGCCGGTACGAAACATCCCCCATCTCGAGCGACGAAGCCCCTGTGTTCCGTTTTGTCGAGGACCGCTTTCAGGGCATCGAGATCGTGGCACAGCTGGGAAGCCTTCACGGTGCCAACTCGATGGCGTTTGCCGACCTCGACCGTGACGGCGATCTGGATTTCTTTTGGGGGGACTTCTTCGAGCCCGGCGTCCTGTTCCTCGAGAACACCGGCTCGTGTGGTGAGACGGTTCTGTTGGGTGACCCGGTAGCCTTCGAGGTGGAGGGCTCGATCGCGACGAGTGGATACAACGTGCCCGTGCTCGAGGACATCGATGGAGACGACGACCTGGACCTCTTCGTGGGCGTCTTGGGAGGCGCCTTCAATCCAAGCCTGACGACGACGCGCAATTTCCACTTCTATGAGCAAGTGGGCGACACCTTCGTACGCCAGACCGAACGGTTCATCTATACCGTGGATGTCGGTAGTGAGAGCATACCGGAGTTCGCCGACTTGGATGGAGACGGGGACCTGGATCTCTTACTCGCCAACAAGCTGGACCCGGAAGACACCAAGACGTCACGTCTCTATCACTTCGAGAACACGGGCTCGCCGGAGGCTCCGTCCTTCCAGGAGCGAGGCCACATGCCACTGTTCACGATGTATCACTACGCTCCGGCCCTTGGGGACCTGGACGCGGACGGCGATCTGGATATGCTGGTCGGTACTTGGAACAAGGGCGTGGCCTACTACGCCAATCTCGGCACCCGAGAGGACCCGGACTTCGTCCTCCAGGACACCACGCTCGTGAAGCTCACGCGGGGGAGCAACAGCACGCCCGCCCTCACCGACATCGACGGGGACGGGGACCTCGACCTGTTCATCGGGGAGTCGTCGGGCGAGCTCAACTTCTACCGGAACGTGGGAACGCCTCAGGCTCCCTCGTTCGAGTTGGTGACGGATCGCTTCGACGAAATCGACGCGGGTCGCAGGAGCTATCCGACGTTTGCTGATGTCGACGGGGATGGCGACGAGGATCTTCTGCTCGGCCGGGAGCAGGGCGGAGTCCTGCTCTACCGGAGAGACGGCTCGGCCACGGATCCCGTTTTCGTGCATGATCCCTCCTTCACGCTTCCGTTGCCCAACTACTCCACCCCGATACTCGTGGACATCGACGGGGACGGCGACCTGGACTTATTCTCGGGAGGACTCAGCGGAGGGTTGATCTTCTTCGAGAACCGCTGAACGCCCCCTGGGTCGTCCGTGCTGGGAGTTCCTTGCACTTCTCGCTCAATCGGGCTAATTGGCAGGTGAGATTAATCCGACTGAGCGTGCCCCCAGCCAAGGAGAGCTACCATGCGCCTGTCATCCGTCCGGGGATCGGTGTTCCTTCCTCTCCTTGCGGCTGCGCTGCAGCTGATTGGCACCCCTTTTGACACCGAGGGCCAGGCTACTCCAACGGAAGCCACGTTCGGCAACCTGACGTTCCGCAACATCGGTCCGGCTACGATGTCGGGGCGTGTCGACGATTTGGCCGTGCTCGAATCGAACCCCTCGATCTACTACGTCGCCACGGCGACGGGTGGACTCTGGAAGACGATCAACAATGGCACGACGTGGGAGGTGCTCTTCGACGACCAAGATGTGGTATCGATCGGTGACGTGGCCATTGCCCAGGACGATGCCAGCCTGGTGTGGGTCGGCACTGGCGAGAACAACAATCGACAAAGCTCCTCCTGGGGTGAAGGCGTCTACAAGTCGACCGATGGCGGCCACACCTGGCGCAACATGGGGCTCGAGGACACCCGGCACATCGCTCGCATCATCGTCGATCCTCGCGACCACGATGTCGTGTATGTGGCGGCACTTGGACACCTCTGGGGCTCGAACGAGACCCGCGGAGTGTTCAAGACCACGGATGGTGGCGTCAGCTGGACCAAGGTCCTCTATGTCGATGAATTCACCGGAGCCACCGAGTTGGTCATGGATCCGTCCAACAACAAGGTGCTCTACGCGGCAACCTACCAGAGGCAGCGTTCCAGCTGGGGATTCAACGGTGGAGGCCCAGGCAGCGCAATCTACAAGTCGAGCGACGCGGGAGTCACTTGGACCAAGCTCACGAACGGGATCCCGGAGGGTGACCTAGGGCGCATCGGCCTGGACGTATACCGGAAGGATCCGAGGGTCGTCTACGCTCGCATTCAGCACGAGACGGAGAGCGGCGTCTACCGATCCGACGATGGGGGCTCGAACTGGACGAAGATGGGCGACACCAACCCGCGACCCATGTACTTCAGCCAGATCCGGATCGATCCAAACGACGATCACCGCATATACGTGCTCGGCGTAGAACTCCACATGTCGGACGACGGTGGCAAGACCTTCGTCGGCACGACCGTACCGCACTCCGATCACCACGCGCTGTGGATCGATCCGGCTGACTCGAACCACGTGATCACGGGCTGTGACGGTGGAGTGAATGTTTCCTACGATCGCGGCGCGACGTGGGACTTCGTGGACAACATGGATCTCGGCCAGTTCTACCATGTCAGCTACGACATGGATACGCCGTACAACGTCTATGGAGGTTTGCAAGACAACGCGTCGTGGGGTGGGCCGAGCGCCGTGAGGAGCCAATACGGTATCGGCAACTTCGATTGGTTCAACATCGGCAGCGGCGACGGGTTCGTGACGATCGTGGATCCCACCGATTCGCGGACTATCTACGCCGAGTCCCAGGGCGGGAACATGTTTCGCGTGGACCGGGACTCGAAGGAGCGCAAGGTCATCAAGCCGCAACCGCAGAGGGGTGAACCCGACCTCCAGTGGTATTGGGACGCCCCGATGCAGATCTCCCCGCACGCCTCCAGCACGCTGTTCGTTGCGGCCAACAGAGTGTTCAAGTCCACGGACCGCGGGAACTCCTGGACGGCAGTCAGTCCGGACCTGACGGCACGGATCGATCGCGATGAGATGACGCTCATGGGCGTTGCATCCAGCGACTTCACAATCGCCGCGAACGATGGGGTCTCGAGCTACGGCACGATCGTGACATTTGCGGAGTCGCCGGTGAGGGAGGGCCTCTACTATGCGGGGGCGGACGACGGCACCGTTCAGGTGACCCGAGACGGCGGCTTCGGCTGGACCGATATCACCGAGCGCTTCCCGAGACTGCCGGACCGTGCGTTCGTATCCAGGGTGACGCCGTCTGCGTTCGACGAGGCGACGGTATACGCGACGTTCGACAACCACCGTGCGGACGACTACCGACCGTACATATACGTGAGCTCCGACTATGGCGAGAGCTGGCGCTCCATTGCCGACGGCATGCCCGACGGACAGGTGGTCAGGGACATCACCGAAGACCTGGTCAATCAGAACGTGCTCTACGTAGGAACCGAGCTCGGCCTATTCGTGACCTTGGATCGGGGTGGGCAGTGGACCCGGGTCACAGCGAATCTGCCTACCGTGCCGATCGCGGAGATTACGCTTCACCCGAGGGACAACGACATGATCCTCGGCACGCACGGTCGCAGCGTGTGGATCCTCGACGACCTGACACCGTTCCAGCAGGCCGCCGAGGCGCTCGAGCGGGAGGCCTTCATGTTCGAGATCCCGACGGCCGAGCAGTCCAACCCCGGGGCGTTCCGACCGAACTTCGCCGGCCCGGGCGACCGGCGGTTCTGGGGTGACAACCCGCCGGCAGGAGCGGCGATTGCCTACTATCTGGCGTCGGCGGCGGACGAACTCTCAATAACGATCCAGGACGGGCAGGGTAACGCGGTGCGCACGATCTCAGGTGGGATCCTGGAGGAGCGCCGTGCCGTGGGCATCAACCGCGTATACTGGGATCTCCGCTACACGCCGTTGCCCACGACGGGCGGTGGACCGGGAGGCGGGGGAAACGCGAACGCCCCGTTCGTCATGCCTGGAGATTATAGCGTCTCGGTCGTGGCAGATGGTGAGGCGATCGGCACCCGGTCCGTCCGGGTCATCGGCGACCGGGTCATCGAGATCACGAATGCCGACCGGAACCTTCTCCACGATGAGTCACTCACGTTACACGAGCTTCAGTCGACGGCGAACGAGACCGGCGAGGCGGTTGGGGCCCTCAGTGAGCGGCTCTCCGCGATCGGTGAGACGCTCGACGAAGCTGACGACGTGCCGGTGTCGGTAAGGACGATGTTCGACGAGGTCGAGAATCTGGTCACTGACTTCGGTCGCCGACTGGGGGACGGGGGACGCGGGAGGCGCGGCGCTTCGACCATCCGAGGACAGATTAGTAGTGTGAAGCGACAATTGATGGCGTCCACGTCGGCCCCGACCGAGGTGCAGTTACGGATCTCGCGCGAGGTTGAGCAGGATCTGGCACTGGTGGTGGAGGAAGTCAATCGGGTGATTGGCGACTCAATGCCGGCGCTCTACCGAGCGCTTGCCGAGAACAATCTGCTCCTCACGGTAAAGCCAATCGGGAGGGTGAGGCCGAACGGGATGTAGACACGACACTGACCGGCGGGCCAACGGATCGTCTTCGAGCCGGTTTCTAGACTTTTCATGTGAAGGTGGGCAGCTTCAGCGAATGATAACCGTCGCCCTGACTTCTCTCGTTCTCTCATCGCTGCTCATACAGGACCAGCTCGTACCCGATGGCGGCGTGGTCCCGATCCGATCGTCCTCCGACTCGATGACTTTCAGCGGCCGGACCGGCCGCCTGGATGTTGCCATCCCGCGGATCGATCGACCAGAAATCCGGATAGACGGACGGCTGAGCGAAGCCGTGTGGCAACAGGCGGCTCTGTTGAACGACTTCACCCAATACGAGCCCGTCGAAAACATTCCCGCCACCGAAGCCACCGAGGTGTATGTCTTGTTCTCCTCTGACGCCATCTACTTCGGGATTCGGGCGCTGGACCGGGAACCCGAGCTGATCCAGGCTAGGCTTGGCGAACGAGATCGCGCGGTGTCCAACGATGATTGGGTCCGCATCCTGCTGGACACGTTCGACGACCAGCGGCGAGCCTACATGTTCTACGTGAACCCTCTGGGGATTCAGACGGACGGTCTGTGGCTCGAAGGGGGGGGCGGTGGTTTCCGCGGTGGCGGGGGTGGTGGACGCTCATTCGATCTCAGTCCGGATTTCATCTGGGAATCGAACGGTCAGGTCAACGATGATGGATGGTCGGCCGAAGTCCGGATCCCCTATGTGTCGCTCCGCTTTCGGGAAGTGCCGGTGCAGCAGTGGGGAGTACAGGTCACTCGGGAAGTGAAGAGGCGCGGATTCAAGCAGGCCTGGGCACCGCTCACAAAGGACATCACATCGACGCTCGCGCAGAGTGGGCACCTGGTCGGGCTCCGCGATCTAGAATCTCGGCGTCTGATCGAGATCAATCCGGAGGCCACCGGCCAACGGGTCGGTTCCAACGCCACCGGTCAGTTCGTCCGGGACGATTTCGATCCAGACTTCGGGGTCAACGGACGGATCGGACTCTCACAGAACCTGGTGCTGGACGCCACCGTCAACCCTGATTTCTCACAGATCGAGGCGGACGCCAATCAACTCACGGTGAATGAGCGGTTTGCGATATTCTTGCCCGAGAAACGGCCGTTTTTTCTGGAGGGCGCTGAAATTTTCCGGACCCCCAGGAACCTGGTTCACACCCGGCAGATCATCGACCCCAGCGGCGGCGTGAAGCTTTCCGGCAAGTTCGGGACGTTCAACATGGGATACATCGGGGCCCTCGATGATTCGCCACGTACCGTGTTCGGTGACGCGACGGCATCGCGGGCCGCGTTCAACTTGATGCGCGTAAGGCGCGACGTCGGTCAGGGATCGAACGTCGGCCTGCTATACACGGACCGGACGCTTACCGACGGCAGCCAGTACAACCGTGTCGCCGCGGCGGACGCGCGGTTCCTGATTGACGGGAAGTACACCGTTACCGGTCAAGTCGCCGGTACCTGGACAAACGACGGCAGTGGCGCCCCAGTCAAGATGCGCCCGCTGACCTATATGCAGGTGGCGAAGAGTGGCCGGTCGTTTTCGTGGAACGCACACTTCGAAGACGTGGACCCCGCATTCAACACGTCCACCGGTTTCATCAACCGGATTGGGGACGTCAACACGCAGGGTTCGGTATCGCTGACCAAGTTCGGCCGTCCCGGAGCGCTACTCGAGCGCATCTCGGTGCGGACCAACTTCGATGCCTTCTTCCGCCACGATGAATTTTGGGACGGTGGCTCCCCGTTCGAAGCCGAGCTGCAAGCATTCCCGACGCTGTCCTTCCGCGGCGGGCGCTCGATCACGTTCGTCCTTCGCGACGGGTACTTCCGTTTCAATCCATCCGAGTACGCTACGTGGGGCACACTGGACGCCTCTGGTGACCCCCAGCCGTTCGTTCTCCCCGAGCCGCTCAAGCACATGGTGGCCCTTGGGATCATGCCGCGGGCGCGCATCAACAACCGGGTGCAACTGAACGGCCGGCTCTTTTACCGTGACGTGCCGATCTTCAACGAAGCGGCGCGGGGGTTGGAGATTCAAGGCAACGGGAGTCTGACGATCCGTCCCAACAGCTCGGTACAGCTGACCCTGTCGCACACTTTCTCATCGTTGAAGCGTGAGCGGGACAATTCACAGTATTCGACCTCCCACCTGCCGCGCGTGCGCATCCAGTACCAGTTCTTGAAGTCGCTATTCGTGCGCGGTCTGGTGCAGTTCCGACTCACGGAGCGCTCCGCGCTGCAGGATCCAACCACGGGGCTCCCCCTGACGATTGGCGGGAGTACGGTTGACGCCCGGAGTCAGGGCCAGTTCGAAGGGCAGCTTCTCGCGCAATATCAACCGTCGCCGGGCACTGTTGTCTTCATAGGATACAGCCGTATCATGCGGGGCGAGCGGACCTTCAGGCTCTCGCGCCTGACCCCCACCTCCGACGGGCTGTTTGTGAAACTCGGCTACCTGTTCAGGATGTGACATCATGCGCTACACAGTCTTCGCCGCACTTCTTGGCGTCATAGCCGCCACGCTGCCGTTGTCGGCCCATCAGGACGACGAAATCAAGGCGGAGTATTTTCGGCGGGTGGCCGTAGCGGATACCGATTCGTCTACGGCCGAAGACCGCTATCTCGCGGCAGAGGCCGCACGCTTCATGCGCAGATTTGATGAGGCTCGCCACTACGTGAACATCGCCCAGATGGCGGCCCTCACTGAATCAGATCACAACGACATTCTTCGCGAGCGACTGTGGTTGGAGCTGGCCACCGGGGGCGGGGTGGACGGGGTGCAGAGCCTCTTCGACGATGAGCGCGAGCGACGGGCCATTCCCCCAACCGTACTAGCCGGGTGGGTGAATTCGTTTCCGGAGCTTCTCCTCGGCGGTCGCTTCGATGCGGTGATCGACGGACTGGCACTAGACGCCGAGGATGTCAGCAACCGATGTGCCTGCTACGCGCCCAAGGCTTGGAAGCACCGCGCCGCGGGTCGCATGGAAACGTCCCGCATCTACTGGGATTCGCTGGTTGTTTCGTGGCAACGCGTTCCTGACTTTGCCACGTCGTTCAATGAAGCGGACTGGTTGGCGCAACGAGCGCGCAACAACGCTCGCGCCGGCCGCGTCGACGAGGCCGTTGAACAGCTTCAGCACGCGATGGAGGTCGATCTGAGTGCCTTCCAGTCGGTGTTCCTCCGGCGGAGACGGGCGCAGACCTACGCCGAACTGGGTGCGATGACCTTGTTGATCCAAGACCTAGAATACCTCCTTTCTGTGCCTTCCTCCGTGACGGTGCACACGCTTGCCAGCCGCCTCACGTGGTCGGATGTGCGGGATGACCCCGCGTTCCAGGCGCTTCTCAGTCGGTATCGAGAACCTTAGGGCCGCCTCGCGTCTCAGATCCGGTCCGTCCACGACGATTCGACCAGAGCTCGTAGGACATCGGCGAACACTCCAGCCGCCGTGACTTCGGGCCCGGCGCCCGGCCCCTGAATCACCAAGCGCGTTTCCGAGCACCTGCGAGAGGTTACAGCCACCTGGTTCTCACTGGCAGACAGCCCTCCGCATGGGTGCGTGGAAGGCAAGGCGACCATCTGCACTGTGGCTTGGCCATCCTCCACGGAGGCTAGGTAGGTGAGCTTGTCGGCGTTCGACGAATCCTTCGTCCACCTCGGGAAGCCGGTCCCAGAAGTCCTCCAGCGAGCCGCTCACCCACGGCTCATCCGGGAGGAGCGGCTTTACATCAACGTCCGCCATCTCGATCGAAAAGCCAGCCATGCGCCCCAGAATCACCAGCTTCCGAGCGACGTCCCTGCCCCCTAGATTCTCTCGAGGGTCGGGCTCGGTCAGACCGAGTTCGTCAGCTTCACGCAGCGCGGAGCTGAAGGAGGCGCCGACGCGCACCGAGGGACTCGCACCATCCGTTGGGACCGGATATCATCGTCGTCCGACTGCACACGACACGACACGTACGAGAGCCACGCGTTTTCAGGAGGTCTCCATGTCCAGGGCAAACACCACTTTTCTCAGTATCTGCATGCTCGTTTTCTTCCTCGGCGCTCCGACATCGGCATACGCCCAGGGTCAAGGCGGAGGCGATTCTTCGAGTAGTCCGCCCCCGTCCATCGCGGACAAGACCGCGGGAATGCAGAAGATAGACGGTTTCATGCCGCTCTACTGGGAAGAGTCCACCGGCAGGATGTGGATGGAGATCTCCCGCTGGAACACCGACCTGATGCACATGGCCGGGGTCGGCGCCGGGTTGGGATCCAACGACCTGGGCATCGACCGGGGAGCGAGCGGTAACTCCCGCGCGGTGCGCTTCAACCGGGTAGGTCCCAAAGTCTTCATGGTTCAGCCCAACTACCGTTTCCGGGCCTCGTCGACCAACCCACGCGAAATCCAGGCGGTAGAGGACGCGTTTGCTCCCGCCACGCTGTACGGGTTCACGGTCGCGGCGGTGACCGGAGAGCGGGTCCTGGTGGATGCCACGGACTTCCTCATGCAGGACACGGGGTACGGACAGAGGATGCGCCCTGGAAATTACCGTGTCGACGCCGGCCGTAGCGCCATCTACATGCCCATGACCATGGGCTTCCCGGACAATACCGAGATCGAGGTCTCGCTTACGTATGCGCTGCAGAGTGGCGGCGCGGGCGGCCGCGGGGGTGGGGGCGGCGGTGACGCCGATGGTTTCCAGAGTGTCGGGGACGTGGCTGCAAATGCACAGTCGCCCACCATCCGTATCCATCACTCCTTCATCAAACTCCCCGAGCTCGGCACTTACCAGCCCCGTTTGTCCGATCCGCGGGCCGGGATGGGCGGCATGACCTATCAGGACTATTCGGCACCGCTGGGTGAGCCGATGACGAAACGCTTCGTGCGCAGGCACCGCCTCGAGAAACGAAATCCGTCGCAGGCTGTCAGCGAGGCCGTCGAGCCCATCGTCTACTACTTGGACCCCGGGACCCCCGAGCCGATTCGGTCGGCACTCCTGGACGGGGCCGGTTGGTGGGACCAGGCGTTCCAAGAGGCCGGTTTTCGCAATGGCTTCCGGGTGGAGCTCCGGCCCGCGGACATCAGCTCACACGACGTACGCTACAACGTGATCAACTGGGTGCATCGGTCGACGCGCGGCTGGAGCTCGGGAGGGTCCGTCACGGATCCCCGCACAGGTGAGATCCTCAAGGGAAGAGTGACCCTCGGATCCCTTCGCATCCGTCAGGACTACATGATCGCCGAGGGGCTGCTGGCACCGTACGAGAATGGCGACGAGACGCCACCCGAGCTCGCCGAGTGGGCGCTGGCCCGGATCCGGCAGCTCAGCGCCCATGAGGTAGGACACACCCTGGGCCTCGGACACAACTATTACAACAGCGAGGCGGGTCGGATCTCTGTGATGGACTACCCGCATCCCCTCGTAACGCTGGACAACGGAGGAATCGACTTCTCCGACGTGTACGAAGCCGAGATCGGCGAGTGGGACAAGGTGGCGATCTCCTACGGGTACTCGGTCTACGCAGACGAAAGCGAAGCACCCCCGGCTCTCAAGAAAATCCTGGATGACGCCTGGGCACGTGACATCCGCTACCTGTCCAATCAGGACGCGTCGGCGAATGCTCGGGTGGACCAATGGGCCAACGGGAACGACCCGAGCGGTGATCTCGACGAAATGATGGACGTGCGTCATTTCGCCCTCGACCGCTTCGGTGAGCGCGTCATCAAAGACGGCAGACCCATGGCCACGATGGAAGAGGTCTTGGTCCCCCTCTACATGTACCATCGCTACCAGGTGACGTCGACGGCCTCCTCGCTCGGCGGCATGCACTACATCTACGCCTTGCGGGGTGACGGACGGACTCCGGTGGAGCCGGTGTCATCAGCGGACCAGTGGGCGGCCATCCGTTCGCTGTTTGCCACCTTGGAGCCGTCGGCGCTGGCCATCCCGCGCAGCGTGCTCGCGTCACTGCCGCCCCGTCCGTCGGGTTACGGCCGCACCAGAGAGCTGTTTCCCCGCTACACGGGCCTGATGTTCGACGCGATCTCCCCGGCGGTCGTGGCCTCCGACCACACGATCTCGGAGATGCTGCAGCCCGACCGGGCTGCGCGACTGGTGGAGCAACACGCTCTCGACCCGGCTCTACCCGGTCTCGAGGACGTGATTGTAGGGTTGTTCCGGGCCAGTGCAGCCGACGCCGGGGACTCTCCCTACGAGGCCGAGATACGGAGGGCGGTGCGGGGCGTCGCGATCGATCGGCTGATGGCCTTGGCGGGTGGGGCCCCGATGCCCCAGGTAAGAGCCCTGGCGACCGCCTACCTGGAGCGGGCGCGCTATCGGATCGACGAGAGGAGCCGGGGGGTGCTGAGCGGTAGCGACCTCATCGGCCCCGCGTTTGCGAGCGACCGCCTGCTCGCCCTCGATATAGGTCGGTTCCTCGATCGACCGGGCGAAGTCTACGGTCTACAGTCGGCTCCAGGTGCGCCACCGGGAGCCCCCATCGGAATGCCCGCCATGGATTTTCTCGGCAACTCGGCGTCGGGTGGTTGGAACGGGAGCCGTCCCGCTCAGACCTGGAAGGCCAGCGGCCCGAGCGGCCTATTGTTCGGAGCAGGTTGGCTCGATCAGGTCGCGCCCTACTGCACGCACGGAGGATGGTAGCACGGGCTTAGCGTCTGAGACGAACCCCCACCGGCCCGAAGCACAGAGCGGCCGCGACTCACCGAGTCGCGGCCGCTTCGTGATCGCTCCGCCTCCTCATGGCCCATGTCAGCTAATAAACCCTCGTCGAGTAGTTGGTCGGGTTTCTGACTCGAATGATCCTGCCCTGAGCATCCCTATCGAAGATGACCTTCACTTCAGGCGCACCAGAGTCCTCATCGTCCACAACCTGACGGAACGTGTCACCCGACACGTGTTCTAGCTCGGTGAGTGACCGGCGCGGATTGTCGGTCGGGAGCCTCAACATCGCGATGCCACCTCTCCAACGCACGACTGCGGTCTCGCTGTCGCCCAGACCCCTCACGTACCGACCGACGTACTCTTCGTAGTCTGGTGCGTCTGGGATGGTCACACTCCCGTCCCCTTCGACCCCGTCACCGTTGTCGGTGGCCAGACTGACGGGCTCGCCTTTCGCTGCGGCGAGCACCGCGTCGACGACGAGATCGTAGACTCCGTTCGCATACTTCCTCGGGCTCTCCCTCGCGTTCAGGAACGCGATGGTCGCGATTTTCTCGTCGTTCTGCATGCTGAATGTCGTTTGGAAGCCCGGGCAACTGCCGCCGTGGCCGACCCAGGTCTTGTCATCGCGCCGCGAGACGCTGAAGCCGAGGCCTCGCTGTGTGCCGTTGTCGGGATCGACGAAGTGGGTGCGCTGCATTTCGGCAAGCGTGTACCCATGCAGGACCTCTTCGCGGTCGCCGCGGAGCCGGAACTGCCACATCGCGAACTTAGCGAGGTCGTCGACCGTCGATGCGTAACCCGCCGCCGGCGCGATACCCCTCGCCTCGAAGAATGGCTCCTCGGCTCGAATACCCTCTCGCGTGATACCGCTGTAGCCGGCAGCCAGCTGGCCACCGATGTGCTGGTGCGGCATTTCGGAGTAGGTATCGCTCATCCCCAATGGCCCCAGGACGTGCTGCCGTACGTACTCGTGATACGGCTGCCCCGACACCTCTTCGATCACGTACCCTGCCAGAGACAGTCCCAGGTTCGAGTACTGGTACTTCATACGCGACGAATACAGCGTCTCCTGGTTCGTCAGGCCCGCGATCACCCTTTCCTTCGTCGGGAACGGATACTCGGGACCACTCCAGTACGCATGATCGGATTCTCGCGGCAGCCCAGCCGAGTGCGTCAAGAGCCCCTCGAGAGTTACGGGCGACGAGTCCTCGTACTGCTGCGTCACCGCGTACCACGGGAGGTGCTTGGACACCGCGTCCGCCAAGGCCACCTTGCCCTGATCTCGGAGCTGCATGAGCGCGACGCTCGTGAAGAGCTTCGAGATCGAGCAGACCGAGTAGAGCGTCGTCGAGGTCGCCGGACGTTGGGCATCGAGGTCGGCCATCCCCACTGCACCGCTCCACACCAGTTCTTGGTCGTGGACGATCGCCACTGCGATCGACGGCAGTTCCTCGTAGTCGTGTTGTGCGTCCAGCCAGATGCGCGCCACGTCGAGAGCTTCGATCACGGCCGGATCGCTGGCCACCGTCTGCGCACCGGCGGACTGAGGGAGGAGAATTGCTGTTGCGAGAAACGTGTGAGCTACAGCGCGAATCATGGCGACCTCCTGAACCCGAGAAATGCACGGAACCACGCAAAATAGGAGGCGTCAGTCGCCATTGCCAGAGGACCCAAGTGCGCTAGCCCGGCGGAACCGCGTCGTTCAAACTGAAAGAGTCACCTGCCGCCGCCCGGCACGCTCCCTTGGAGTCTCCGCGCGAAGGTCCGGTGCCAGTGCCGATAGCGGGTGGCGAGCCTCGGGTGTGTACGTTCGGCAACGGGGACCCACGCCGCTCCCGCCTCCTCGTGGATCGCCCGCCACCACGTTCGATCCTCGCGTAGATGCGCGTGACGGAGATGGTCGAGCCGCTCGGCCAAGGCTGCCAGACACGCACCCTCGTCCAGCCCGACCAGGCGTTCGGTGAGCCGCTCCTCTCCGGGCAGCGGCAGGGACTCGACCATGTCTGCCACCGCGTCGCCTAATGTGTCTCGCACAGCGTCCCAGCTCACCCGGAGGTCATCGTCCTCCGAGTCGTGCACCGCCGCGGTGGCGAGGATCTCCGCAGGTAGCGGGCCCACATCCTGCAAAAGCATGAGAACCGAGCGACCGGGGTGGAGGTACGACGGGTGGTGATCATCGTCGAGCATCTCGACGCGCGATTCCATCGCAAGTGCGTGGGCGAGGCTCAGGAGGTCGACGCCCTCAGGAGCCAGACCGTGCGTTCGGGCGGCCCGAACGACCGAGGCGGCCATGGCCCGACCCCGATCGACGGAGTTCATCGAGCTCTTGGACGGAATTCGGCGGGCGCGGCCCACACACTCGACTCCGGGCCCCGGAGCCAGCGCTCTACCGCTCCGTTGTCGATCGTGCTCATCGGTCACTCGGCTGTGCTCAGGCGGGTGATGGCATCGGACATGGGGGTCAAGATGCGTCTAGGGCGTGTGGGGCTGCAAGCGTCTCGCACGACCTCAGCTGCGGCGAAGCGAGGGCGGATCAGTAGCACGAGATGGGAGGATCTGACGCGACGGTTGGGAACCCGCTAGCTTCAGTGGCACCTGTCGATGACCCATTGAGACCGACTAGAGACTCATGAGCCACAATTCGAAGCCACCCGTGGAGTTCACGGACCTCGCGAAGGACACCGTCCTCCGTTTCATGCAGATGCAGGGGGACCTCGACCTAGCGGTGCGCGTCCAGGTCGCCAGCCCCAGCCCGCTCGATCCGCGCTACGAGATCACGATGATCGAGCCCGACGAAAAGTGCGCCGAAGACGTGGTGTTCGACGGCTACGGATTCGAGGTGGTGATGGAGCCCGAGAGTGCGAAGCTGCTCGAGGGTGCCCGTATCGACTGGATCGAGACCCTGACCGAGACCGGGTTCAAGGTGGAGAACCCGAACCTGTCGCCCATCGGCTCGAAGCCGTTGGAAGGCCCTATGGCCGACCGAGTTCGACAGGCCATCGACCAATTCGTGAACCCCGGAGTGGCCCAGCACGGTGGACACGTGACGCTGGTGGAAGTCAGGGACAACGTCGTCTACCTCCAGATGGGTGGCGGCTGCCAGGGGTGCGGCATGGCTTCGGTGACTCTGAGCCAGGGCATCGAGCGGATCCTCCGGGAACAGGTGCCGGAGATCGAGGGCATCGAGGACGTAACCAACCACGGAGCCGGCGAGAACCCCTACGTCACCGCGTCCAAGTAACCGGCCCCAAAACGGAGGGCCCCACCGTGTCGAGGGTCCTGCTACTCCTTTCGCGAAATTCGTATCGCGCTGAGGCTTTCGTCGCCGCGGCCCGCCGCCTGGAAGTGGACGTCACGGTCGGCTCCAATCACCGGCAGGCCCTCGCCGACCTGACACCTGGCGGCGCGCTCACCCTCGGCGTCAGAGACGTTCAGCGATCGGCGGCCACCATCGTGAGGTTCGCTTCGGACTATCCGCTAGCCGCCATCGTGGCAGCGGAAGACGACTTCGCACCGGTGGCAGCGGCGGCGTCCAAGACGCTGGGCCTGACGCACCATCCTCCCGAGGCGGTCCGGTCCGCTCGTAACAAAGCGGTCATGAGGCAGCGTCTCGAGGCGGCCGGATTCCCGTCATCCTGGTTCTACGTCGCCTCCTTCGAGGACGACTCGGAAGCAGCGGCGGCGAGGGCTCGCTATCCCTGCGTGCTCAAGCCGCTCGCGTTGTCTGCCGGCCGCGGGGTGATCCGCGCTGACACACCCGAGGAATTCGGCCGCGCCTGGAGCCGGATTCGGGAGATCCTCAAGCAGCCCGACGCCGTCACGCGCAGCGGCAACGGGGTGGCCGAGATCCTGATCGAAGCGTACATGCCGGGGCGGGAAGTGGCCGTGGAGGGAATCGTGGTGGGGGGCGAGCTGCAGACCCTGGCTGTCCTGGACAAGCCGGATCCCATGGAAGGGCCGTTCTTCGAGGAGACCATCCTTGTCACCCCTTCGCTGTTCCCGGAGAGCGTCCAGCATGAGATCATCTCCTGTGTGCAGCGGTGCGTGGCCATCCTCGGCCTCGATGACGGCCCGGTCCACGCCGAACTCCGGGTGGACGGTGGGCGAGCCTCACTCCTAGAGATCGCCCCCCGCTCCATCGGCGGCCGTTGCTCCACGATCCTCCGCTTCGAGCCGGAGGCAACTGTCGAGGAACTCATACTGCATCACGCATTGGGGATGCCGATCCATGAGTACTCTCGAGCGCCCGGAGCCGCGGGCGTCATGATGCTACCGATTCCGGAAGCCGGCGTTCTTAGAGGGGTGGGCGGGTCCGAGGAAGCCCTCGACATTCCGGGCATCGAAGGACTCGAGATCACGATCGCGGTGGGCCAGAGGGTAGTGCCTCTCCCCGAGGGCAATCGTTACCTGGGATTTCTCTTCGCCCGAGCGGCGACGTCCGAGCAGGTGGAGGCAGCGCTCAGGCTCGCTCACGCGAGACTCGACGTGAAGGTCGAGCCCAGTCGGCCGTAGCTCGGTTCAGAAATCCAGCGCCGAATCTTCATCGCGGGCCGAGTCATCCGATCGACCCAACTGCTGCCTCTGCGCGGCCGTAATCCGGTGCCGGCCGGCATAGCCCCCATTTACTTCGTGCCAATACTCCACCCTGGGCTCGTCTGACTGCCAGCAGAGATAAACCCAGCGGCCGTCCAACGTGGTCGGGAAGTCGACCAGTCCGTGCTCGAGACCGCCGACCGGAAAACGGATGCCCCGGTCAACAAGCTGCCCTTGTATGAGCTCTTCGATCGCCCGGCGGCACGCCGATAGAGATTGACGATGCTGAACGTACTCCTCGTGATCCGGGTTGTCCCCCTGAGAGACGAGGTCGCCCCAAAGGGCGTCCAGCACGGCCAACTGGTCTACCGTGCTGCGCGCGCCATCGCGAAGGCCTTGGATCTCTTTGAGGGTAGCCCGAACGCCAGGAATCATCTCGTTTGCCTCGTCGATCGTAAAAGCGTGATGACCCATGGAATCCTCTAGTCTTCCAATCTTGTCACGGTCGCCACAGAGCCGAACTGACTCTCGGTCGGCTCCGCTCAGCAGAACCACGCTTCAGTGAGCCCCGGTGGTCTGGCACGTCGACGGCGGTAACGGGTTTGGGCCGCTGTCGGCTGGCCGAATATAGTTGTAAGCGCGAGGTCTTTGATCCGGTTGAAGGTCGTCGCCGCGTCTTCACTCGAGCTGGCTGCTTCTTCAGCGATTCGCGCGACCTGCGCCTGCAGCATGTCCACACGGGGATCCGCATGCTGCCACCTGTACACGAAGTCCTCTTCAACAAGGCTCCCCAGGTGGGGCTGGATCTCAGGGATGTCGAGGAGCCATGAGCCTGGAGGTAGCAGGAGTCTAATGGATAACTGCACCGGATCGAGCTGATACACCAAATCGTGGTTCTGCACGAACTCGAGCAGCTCCAAGTATCCCGACAGTGTCGTCCAGGGGGTGAAAGGCAGCAGCGAAGGGCGAAGGGTTACGCCGGCGGCTCGGGTAATCTCCAGGGCAGTGACCACGTCATCCCGGGTGTGACCCTTGTCGAGATAGCCGAGAACACGGTCGTCCACGTCCTCCACAGCGGACAGAACGAAAAGGCACCCAAGCACTGCCAACTCCATGACCGCGTCACGATGCTGGATCAAGTGCTCGACCTTGGCGGTGAAGTCGAAGCTCAGCTCAGGGTGGCGGATACGCATCTCCCGAACGATCCCGAGTGAGTGCTTCACACCGTTCAGGAAATCCGGGTCACCAAAGTTGATGTGTTGCGCACCCATGCGTACGAGATTGTCGATATCTGCGAGCACGACCTCCTGCTGTACTATCCGAAGCCTCCCCTCGTAGACGGCGGGGATCGGACAGTGTCGGCACCGATGGGCACAACCGCGGCTGGCTTCGACATATCCCACCAGCCGGAGCTCACCTTCGGAGGTCCTCAAGCGGGCATACTTTTCCAAGGGAGGCAACAGATGTCGCGCCGGGGCGAGAAACTGCTGGCGAGACAGGTTGGGCGGACCGCGCAGCTCCGCGAGAGAGACGCCTCCCGGACGGGACGGTCCACCGTCGGCCAAGCGGTCGACGTGCTCAGAGAGCGGCGTCTCGAACTCGCCACCGATCACGCTGTCGGCTACGCCGTCGAGGAGGTAGTCCTCGTTTAGAGAAGCGTAGAGTCCGAAGTAGCTGATGTGGCACTGCGGATTCAATCCTCGGACCAGCTCACCGGCTTTGACGCCGAGTCGGATCGCCGTGTGCATGGGAGTCGAGATCCCCACGAAGTCGGCCCGGCAGACTTTGGCCTCGTCAAGAACCTCGACGGCGAGATCCAGACATTCCACTTGATGGCGGCCTTCAGCGAGTAAGTGTGCGGCTGCGGACGCGACCCCGAACGGCTGATGGCCGAGATCATAGCAGGAGATGAGGAGCACGTTCATTGCCATCACCCGCCCAGCGTGTGCATCTCTCGGTGCGGATCTTCGCGCAGATCCTTGATCTGATAGAGAGGGCCTCGGGAGTCCAGCGCCTGTCTATCCTCTGCTCCACGGTCGGTACGATCCGTCCACCCGCGGACGATCAGCGACCTGATCTCATCTTTGGAGGCCCCCTGCCGCAGAGGCTTGCGAAGGTCGATCCCGTGGGCCGCATAAAGACACAAGAACCACATCCCGTCCGCAGTGAGTCGGCTCCGGTCGCAGGTACTACAGAACGGTTCCGTGGTTGAGGCGATGATGCCGAAGGTCGTCCCGTCGGGTAGCCGATAACGGCCCGCCGGAGCTGAACCCTTTTCGCCAAGCGGCTCGATCGAACCATAGTGCCCCTCCAGCCGGTTCAGTATCTCCTTACTCGAAACGACAGTGTCCATCGACCACTGCGTTGCGCCGCCCACGTCCATGTACTCGATAAACCGGATTTCTGCATCCTTAGCTCTGGCGAAGTCGATCATGTCCGTGAGCTCGTCGTCGTTGTACCCGCGCATGACCACGGTATTGATCTTGAGGGGCTTCAGCCCGCTCTCCACCGCAGCATCGATGCCTTCGAATACTTCGGGGAGACGGTCGCGTCGCGTGAGCTCCTTGAACCGCTCCGGCCGTAGCGTATCCAGGCTCACGGTGACCCGGTCCAGTCCAGCGCTTCGTAGCGACTCTGCCTGCTTCTCCAGTAGTACGCCATTGGTGGTCATGCTCAGGTCACGAATGTCCGGGTTGGCCGCCAGCCGCTCCACCACATCCGTCACCTCTTTGCGGAGCAGCGGCTCGCCGCCCGTGAGCCGCACCCTGTCCACCCCGAGCTCGCTGAAGACATCGACGAGCTCGCCGATCTCATCGACGGTGAGAATGTCCTCACGGGGCAGCCAGACATACTCCTCTTCGGGCATACAGTACTGGCAACGCAGGTTGCACTTGTCGATCAGTGAGACCCGGAGGCTCCTGAGAGGCCGGCCGAACGTGTCTAGCACTTGGTTGCTTTCTCCTTGGTCTCACTGCCCAGAGGGAGCGGGGCAGGCTACATGGGGGGCCGCGATCAGTTCCTCAGGTAACAACCTACTACATTGCGTGCAAAGTCGACCCGTACACGAAGAAGAGGCCAAGGACGACCATGGAAGACATGACCAAGACCGCGCCCACCGCCTCGGAGCCGGGGCAGAGTTTTTGGCTAGCGGCTCTAACGCTCCTGGGCTTCACGGTTACGGCGGGATCCGCCGCCGCACAGGAGTGCGCACGCGACAACGGTGGCCTGACTCTGCCTGCGGGATTTTGCGCCGTGGTGGTAGCAGAGGGTCTTCCCGGGCCCCGCCATATGACGGTAGCTCCCAACGGTGATCTGTTCGTGGCGCTGGCTGGAAGCCGGACGGCACCGGGTCGCGGTGTGCTGGCCCTGAGAGACACGAACGGAGATGGTCTTCCCGACCAGCGCGCCTCCTTCGGGGACGTCGGTGGCAACAGCGTCCTGCTCCATGAGGGCTACCTCTACTTCGCCCCGAACGACGGGGTAGTCCGGTATCCACTGCGTGATGGGAGTCTCGAGCCCTCCGGGCCCGCCCAGACGATCGTGAGCGGGCTCCCCACCCAGGGCAGCCATCGCGCGAAGACGATGGCGATCGACGAGAGCGGCAACCTCTACGTCAACATCGGCTCCCCCTCCAACGTGTGTTCGAGCAATTCCAACGAGGGGATGGATCCCTGTCCCCAGCTCGAGAGGCGAGCCGGTGTGTGGCGGTTCGACGCCGATCGGCGAGGGCAGCGCCAGTCGGACGGCGTGAGATACGCGACGGGCATCCGTAACGCCGTGGCGCTCGGGATACACCCGACGACCGGAGGGTTGTACGGAGTCGTCCATGGTCGGGATCGCTTGTTCCAGAGCTTTCCCCAGTATTTCGATCAGATCGCCGGAGCGGAGAATCCAGCCGAGGAGTTCATCCGCATCGAACGAGGCGACGACTTCGGGTGGCCGTACTGCTTCTACGACGCCTTGGCGGAACGCAAGGTCTTGGCACCGGAGTACGGTGGTGACGGACGGACCCGTGGCCGCTGCGGGTCAGCTAAGGACCCCATCTTCGGATTCCCGGGGCACTGGGCTCCGAACGCTCTTCTGTTCTACGACGGAGATCAGTTTCCCGACCGATTCAGGAGCGGTGTATTCGTGACCTTCCACGGATCCTGGAATCGAGCTCCCGAGCCTCAGGGCGGCTACAACGTGACCTTCCTGCCTCTGGCCGGCGATGAAGCCAGCGGCCCGTACGAAATTTTCGCCGACGGATTCCAGCGGATCGGCAGTCGACCGGTCGGGTTGGCACAGGCCCCCGACGGCTCCCTCTACGTCTCCGACGACGCCGGCGGACGGATCTGGAAAATCCTACGAGGTCGGTAGGATCGACCGCACCCTACAAAACGAAACCGGCTCCGAGGAACAGCACGAGGGCACCGCTTGCGGCTATGAGCGCATACGGTAGCTGAGTCCTGACGTGGTCGATGTGATCCGTCGCCGAAGCCATCGACGCCACGATCGTGCTGTCGGAGATCGGGGAGCAATGGTCGCCGAAGATCCCGCCTCCCAGCGCAGCAGCCAAGGTGAGCCCGACGTGGAGATCCAGAAGCTCGGCCATCGGGATCACGATCGGGATCATGATGGCGAAGGTCCCCCACGACGTTCCCGTTGAAAAGGCCATGATACAGCCCAGCAGAAAGATGATCGCCGGAACGAAGCCGGGATTCACGTTCGCTTGAGCCACCTGCGCGAGCCAAACGCCGGTGCCTAGAGCCTGTTGGGTTCCCGCGATCGCAAAGGCCAGGGACAATACAATCACCACGGGCATCAACCCTTGGATCCCCTTGATTGTGTACTCCGTAACCTCGCGAAACGTCATGATCCCTTGAGCGCGATACATGACAGCCGCCAGCAGAATTCCCACGATGACGCCCCAGAGCACCGCGTCAGCTCCGCTTCCGCTGAGAATCACCCCGTCCCCCGTGATCCAAAGCACCACCGGGACGGTCGTGACCATGGCAATGATAGGGAGGAGCATGTTCCTCGCCCGCAGCGGTACACCTTCCTTGGCCGGGAGCATGGCCACATCCGAGGACATCATCGGTTCGGCGCCGTCACGGAGAAGCTTGCCCTCTTCTCGCACCCGCCGCTCCGCTTCACGCATGGGCCCGATATTCCAATCCGTGAACGCGACGAAAACCACTAGGATGATCGCGAGCATCGCGTAGAAATTCAGCGACAAAGCAGAGACCAGGACACGGTTGGGCTCCTGCACACCCTGGGCCGCAAGCAGAGCGATGATGTAAGCGCCCCATGCATTGATCGGAATCAGAAGCTGTTTGGGCGCGCAGGTAGCGTCCAGGATATAGCTCAGTTTCTCACGGGAGATCTTGGCGCGATCGAAGAGGGGCCGGGACACGGCTCCGGCGACGAGCAACCCGAAGTTCGACTCCAAGAACAACAACATGCTGGTGCCGATTCCGAAAAAACTCACGGTCCGGCGGTTCTCGCCCAGGTGCCGCCCCTCGACCCACCGTATGAACCCCTCCATTCCGCCCGACCGCTGGGTCAGTGTGATGATTCCACCGATCAAGGCCGAAAAGAAGAGCATGCGCGCGTTCCCCGGGCTCGTGATCGCGTCCAGGAACGTGTTGACTCCGGCTATGAGCCCTATGACTGGATTCCAGGAGTTCAGGATAGTCCACCCGAGCCACACGAACAGCCCGAGGGAGATGTAGACCTCTCGGGTCTTGATCGCCAAGGCGATCGCAACGATGGGCGGGAGAATCGAGAGCCATCCGATGGTCTCCATCTACGATGACACCCTGGAAGGACCCGACCCATCCATCTTCCCGATCCACCCTCTAACAGTCATCTACGATACGGATCTCATCGGGACTGTTGGGGACCACACAGAGGAACTGAAAATCCTCCGGACCGAGCGATTCATACCAGTGCGGAACCCCGGCTGGAATGAAGACCACGTCGTCGCGGGTAACCTCGATGACCTCATCGCCAATGCCGACCTTCGCCCGTCCGCTGAGCACGTACTGCTCGTGCTCGACGGTGTTCGTGTGCTTGGGCATGCCCCCGCCGGGCTCCATGGTGAAGCGTCGCATCGAAAAGTTGGGGCCCTCGTCCGGACCGATCAGGTCCTGTCGGACCGTCCCCGAGCCGGCACGAATCGCCTCCGAAGGCACGTCACTGGCATGTCTATGCTTCATTCCATCTCCTATAAGTAGTCCTGGGCTTCAGACCATCTCCCGAAGTATCCCACCGTCAATTGGGCCGAGTCTTCGCCTGGACCGCCGGCCCGTTCTCCCAATCCTGAGCACTGGAGATGTTCGGTACACCCCAATCCAATCCGTTCCAGCCGTTGAATCCTTCCAGGCGGAAGGCCCAGAATCCGGTGACGATATCCGACATGACGATCAGGCCGTCCGCATTCCGCACATCGACGCCCCAAGACCCGTTCATCACGCCACTGTCATCGGGCTCCAAGAACGTGTCGTAGTGCGCGATCGTTTTCGGATTCTTCGGATCGGAAAGCGTGAAGATCTGGAGGCCATCCAGGTAACTC
>CAUZAE010000018.1:0-26239 GCA_963577685.1 Gemmatimonadales bacterium UBA6960
TGCATCCACATGGAAGCTCGCGGCTGCGGGGATCGCGTTAGACCTCGGGGTCGTGGGACCGCACGAGGAAATGCCCATCCCATGCACAGGGGGAATGAAGTACGGAGGGGGATACCGTGCCTGCTGGTATCCCGAGGGTCATGGCTTTCTCGATCTTGCGGGGGCCATCGCCCACTCTTGCAACGTCTACTTCTATCAGCTCGGACTCAGGATCGGCTTGGACCGGATGTTGGAGGCCGGAACACGAATCGGCTTCAGCGAGCAGTGCGGGATCGACTTGCCCCAAGAGAGTCGTGGAATATTTCCGGGTACCCGGGATTTCTGGGACCGCCGCTTCGGATATCAACCCATGGAGGGGGAGGTTTTAAATCTGGCCATCGGCCAAGGTCCGAACTCTCAGACGCCGCTGAAGATGGCGCAATTTTATTTGGCTCTGGCCAGGGACGGGTCCGCTCCCGCTCCGCATCTCATCCAAAATTCCGACCCGGAAAACGAGTGGGGCCTCAACTTGTCCGGGGAGAGTCTCGAGCAGCTCCGAGTGGGTCTGCGCGCAGTGACGGAACCGGGCGGTACGGCCCATTATCGGGCGTCTTTGGAGCACTGGGAGGTTCTCGGCAAGTCGGGTAGTGGCCAGAATGCCCAGGATGCCGAGCGCACCCATGCGTGGTTCGCAGGAATGGCTGGGCCCTGGGGGGGGAAACCCGAGATCGTAGTCGTCGCTCTCGTGGAATTCGGCGGCGGCGGCTCCACGGTCGCGGCGCCCATAGTGGCCAAGACGGCGGACTTCTATCTGCGGCGCAAGTACGGGATTCCCATCGACACGATCCAGACGCTAGCGGAGCACGTGGAAGCCGGTGTCCCCGCGCCGTGGGCTCGGTGGGTGAATTAGAGTCCCCAATGCTTCGTCGGGTATTCAAAGTGTTGGTCGGCGATCCGCAGCTGTTTCTGGCGGTGTCGATCATGACTGCGTTCGGCATCGCCATGGTCTATTCGGCGGGTGTGCTCAACATCCCGAGCGTTGTCACGGAGGGCGCCTGGTTGCGCCAGCTGCAATGGTGGGCGTTGGCTCTCGTGGCTTTCGGCGCCGTACGCCAGGTACGCCCTCGGTGGTTCGAATGGATCGCGATCCCTGCCTACACAGTGAGTGTCGTCCTTCTGGTGATCACGCTTTTCGTCGGGACGGGTTCGGGTACGGCGGCAGGCGTGAAGAGCTTCCTCGATTTGGGTTTCATCCAACTTCAGCCGGCGGAGCTGGCTAAGTTGGCCACGATCTTGGCTCTCGCGAGGTATCTGGCGAGTCGTCAAGAGGATCCTACGACGCTTCGGGCCCTGGTCACTCCTGCGGCGATTGTCGGGCTCCCTCTCGGGCTTGTCATACTTCAGCCGGACCTCGGCACGGTGCTGGCGTTCGTCGGGATTCTCTTCGCCGCCCTTTTCTGGGCCGGAGCGCCGATCGGATTCCTGATACTTCTATTGAGTCCGGGCATATCTCTCGTGTTGAGCTACAACGCGATGATCTGGGCTGGATTCTTCCTCGTCCTCATCGGGTCTCTATATCTGTTTCGGTATCGACTCTTTCCTGTCGAGTCCCTTTCGGTCATCCTGGCAAACCTGGCCGTGGGGACGGTGTCTGCTCCCCTCTGGAATTCTCTTGCCGAGTACCAACAGAATCGGATTCTTGTGTTTCTGGACCCAAGCGTGGATCCCCGGGGTGCGGGTTATCACCTGGTCCAGTCGATGGTGGCGATAGGCAGCGGGGGACTGAGCGGTAAGGGCTTCACAGAGGGAACGCAGAAGGCGTTCGACTTTCTTCCGGAGCAGCACACGGATTTCATATTTTCGGTCATCGGCGAAGAACTCGGATTTCTGGGGACCGGTTTTGCCTTGGCGCTCTTTGCGTTCATCCTCTACCGATTGGTCAGGATGGCCGAGGCGGCGGCGGATCCGTTTGCAGGCCTTGTGATTTTCGGTATCTTCGGCGCCTGGCTCGTGCACATCTTCGTGAACGTCGGCATGACGGTTGGCATGGTTCCGGTGACAGGCATTCCTCTTCCCTTCGTCAGCTATGGCGGGACCTTCCTGCTCATGTGCTGGGTCGCGGTTGCGATGGCGACCCGGGTTACCCAAGAGGATTGAATGGCGTGGTTTCGTAAGGACAAACAGCCTCTACGGTCGCAGGATAGAAGGGGCGTACCGTCCGACGTCTTCGACAAGTGCGAGGGTTGCGGAGAGATCCTGTACGGGGAAAAGCTCCTCCAAAACCTCCAGGTATGCCCCTCCTGCGGGCATCATTTTCGCGTTACTGCAGACCGCTACGTGGAGATTCTCCTAGACGAGGGCACGTTCGAGGAGATGGACGAGGGCATGCGCAGTCGAGATCCCCTCGAGTTCCGGGACCTGGAGGCGTATCAGGACCGCCTCGCGGCTGCCGAGAAGAAGGTCGGCCGCAAAGAGGCAGCTCTTGCGGGGACGGGCACTCTCGAGGGTCTCGGGGTCGTTCTGGTGGTGATGGACTTTCGATTCGTCGGTGGCTCTATGGGGTCGGTCGTCGGAGAGAAAATCACTCGAGCCGCGAGAGCGGCCTTGAGGCGCAAGGAGCCACTCATCGTCGTTTCCGCTTCTGGAGGCGCGCGCATGCAGGAAGGGATCCATTCCCTGATGCAGTTGGCCAAGGTCTCCTCGCTGCTCGCACGGCTCCACGAAGCTGCTCTACCGTACATCGCCGTCCTCACGGACCCGACGACGGGCGGAGTCACGGCCTCCTTCGGCATGTTGGGGGACGTCAATCTCGCTGAGCCCGGGGCGCTCATTGGATTCGCAGGCCCGCGCGTCATCAGTGAAACCATTCGCCAAGAACTTCCAGAGGGCTTCCAGCGCTCTGAGTTCCTGCTCGCCCACGGAATGATCGACCGTGTGGTGGACCGCCGAGAGCTCAAAGAGACTCTGGCGGTTATTCTACGCCACATGGTTGGCTGACAGAGGTGTCCGGCTGGTCTCCCGGTGACTCTGCGGGGTCTTCCCTGAGTCAATTTGAAAGTGTGGTCGGGGACCCGTTGCTGGAGGAGCTCTTCCCCCGGCTGGCCCACGGCGTCCACTGGGGACTGGAGAGGATTGAGGCGTTCCTTGGTGCTACGGGGGATCCCCATCGCTCGTACCGGTCCATCCACGTGGGCGGGACGAATGGCAAGGGGTCGGTGGGGTCGATGGTGTCCACGGTGCTGAGTCGCGGGAATCATTCGGTCGGACTCTATACCTCTCCTCACCTGTGTGCCTTTCGGGAGCGCTTTCAGGTAGACGGTGTGCCGATCACGGACAATGAGTTGCGGGCCCTGGTGCTCGAGCTCCGTTCGGAAATTGCTCGCCACGAACTGACGTTCTTCGAGGCGGCTACAGGTTTGGCCTTCCACTATTTCCAGAGACGAGCCGTCGAGGTGGCCGTGATCGAGGTTGGCCTGGGCGGGCGGCTCGACGCGACTAATGTGATCGATCCCTTGTTGACGACGATCACGAACATCGCTCAGGACCATTCGGAATACCTCGGCGAGACATTGCCCGAGATCGCCCGTGAGAAGGCCGGAATCATCAAGCCGGGTGTGCCACTCATCACGGCTGAGAACGACGACGAGATCCTCGGCCTCCTTGAGGCCACCTGCGTTCAGGTCGGCGCTCCCTTCATCAGTGTCAGGCCCGACTCGGAGTCTCTCGACGTGGAGATTCAGGAGGACCATACGACGTTTACGATTGCCACCGCTACCTGGGGCGTCCTGCGGGTTCGAACTCGGCTGGTCGGGGAGCACCAGGCCATCAACGGTGCCCTATCGGTCACTATGCTGGAACAACTGCCGCCGCCGCTCCTACCCTCCAGGGAAGACCTTCTGGAGGGGATCGCGGACGTCCGCTGGCCAGGACGCGCTCAAGTAGAGCACTTCGGGGGCCAGACGTGGATCTTCGACATCGCCCACAATACTGCGGGTGCCCAGGCGCTGGCGTCGGTGCTCGAACGTCTCGATCTTCCCAGGCCGGTTGTTCTGCTCACCGCCGTCCTAGGTGACAAGGATTGGCGTTCGATGCTTCCTCCACTCTTCCGGGAAGCGGACCACGTCGTTCTGACTCAGACGCCCTCGGCACCACTCAAGAGGCGGTGGGATCCCGCCAAGGCCGCTCGAGAGGCCGCGTCGCCGGTGGCGGAAATTTGTCTAGACTTCGAAAAGGCGTTGGCCCGAGTAAGAGATCTCGCGGGCTCAGGCACGATCGTCGTGACGGGGTCCACCCATACGGTGGGCGACGCGCTGCGGGATCTCGGCCTTGCACCCTTCCTCGATATGGACGCGCCTGCGCGGCGATCCTGATTGCCCACTGTACTTTCTGAACGCTCCGTTTAGATTCGCCCGCATGTCGAAACCTAGCTTTGCGCGCCTTCCGGGATTCCGTGACTTCGTTCCGGAGGATCTCCACCTTCGCGAGCATATCCTGGACGGATGGCGCCGCGTGGCTGGCCGCTACGGATTCAGGGAATACGACGGCCCACCCTTGGAGCCCCTCGGCCTCTATGTGCAGAAGAGCGGAGAGGAGATCGTGGGCCAGCTGTACAACTTCCGGGACAAGGGTGACCGTGAGGTTGCCCTCAGACCAGAAATGACCCCCTCGCTGGCGAGGATCCTCAGCGAGCGGCACCGGTCCATGGCGAAACCGATACGCTGGTTTTCCGTCCCGCAACTCTACCGTTACGAGCGGCAACAAAAGGGGCGCCTGCGGGAGCATTTCCAGTGGAATGTGGACATCGTGGGGGAGGAAGGTGTCGGAGCAGATGTCGAGGTCGTTGCCGTCGCATTGGACGGACTGCGAGAGTTCGGCCTGGACCATGAGGACGTATGTGCGCGCGTGTCCGACCGGCGGCTCCTGACCGAGATCCTCAAGACCATCGGAGTGGAAGAGAGTCGTCTTCCGGCGGCGTTCGCCATCATCGACAAGCTGGAACGCTCGAGTCCCGATCACTCACTGGACCGACTGGGTTCAGAGGCCGGCCTGGGCGAGGAGGCGGCTCGCTCTGCCCTCGATTTGTTCAACCAGCCGGGCCTCGATGTGATCAAGGACCGGTTCGGAGATGTCGACGGTGTCGGTGCCGGACTAGAGACGTTGGAAACCTATGCCGCCTCTTTGCGGGCGATGGGTCTGGAGCCCTACCTCGAGTTCGATTTGAGAATCGTGCGCGGGCTCGCGTACTACACGGGTATCGTGTTCGAACTGTTCGACCGGCGCGGGGAGCTACGAGCCATCTGTGGAGGGGGACGCTACGATCACCTGCTGGAGTTGGTCGGAGGAGATCCTGTGCCGGCTGTGGGTTTCGGCATGGGGGACGTCGTGCTGGGAACGCTCCTTCGTGAACGAGGGCTCGCGCCGGAAAGCTCGCCGCAGGTCGACTACTTCATCGTGATCATCGGCGAGGAGCACCGGGAACTGGCGCTCTCGATTGCCCATGCTCAGCGGGAGGTCGGAGCCAGTGTGCTCTATGGACTGCGTGACCAAGCCGTGCGAAAGCAGTTTCAGGCGGCAGGGAATGCCGGGGCACGAGCGGTGATCGTTCTGGGGCCTGACGAAGTATCCCGAAACTGCGCGGTGCTCCGCGACATGGCCTCGGGAGAAGAGCGCGAGACTCCACTGGAGGAGCTTCAGTGAACCAGGAGGACAAGCAGCGTGAAAAGCGGAGGATGATGGATAGGGCGATCCGGCGCTTGAACGCGTTGGAGTTCGTGATTCTCGGCGTGGTCATGGTCATCGCGCTCGTTGCCGGTGCGCTGATGGCGTGGGTGCTCGAGAGTACGACGGGTGTATCATTCAGGCTGGTCTGGGGAGTGGCTTCGCTCCTCTTCTTCATCTTGCCGGGGGTTCTCGTTCACCAACGGGAGCGACAAAGGGATGATTCTGAACAGGTTCGGGCCGATCTCTCGGCTCCGGTAAACATGGGGAACGATGGCTGACGACAAGAAGCTGACGACGCGGAGCGAAGACTTCTCCGCCTGGTACAATGAGCTCGTCCTCCGGTCCGAGCTTGCCGACCACTCCCCGGTTCGGGGAAGCATGGTGATCCGGCCGTGGGGTTACGCGTTGTGGGAGAACATGCAGCGCTCGCTCGATGACATGCTCAAGGCCACCGGGCACGAGAACGCATATTTTCCACTTCTGATCCCGATGAGCTTTATCGAGAAGGAAAAGGAGCACATCAAGGGCTTCAAGCCCGAACTCGCCGTGGTGACTCATGCGGGTGGAAAGGAGCTGGAGGAACCCTTCGTGATCCGGCCCACGTCAGAGACCGTCATCATGTCCATGTTCGCGAAGTGGGTACAGAGCTACCGCGATCTTCCGCTTCTGATGAACCAGTGGGCCAACGTGATGCGGTGGGAGCTGAGAACTCGCCTGTTTCTGCGAACCTCCGAATTTCTGTGGCAGGAGGGCCATACCGTGCACGCCAGCGCGAACGAGGCCGAGGAGCACACGAGGCGCATGCTTGATGTGTATCGAACGTTCATGGAAGAGTGGATGGCCATGCCGCCGGTGACGGGGCTCAAGTCCGAGGCCGAAAAATTTGCCGGTGCGGTCCGCAGCTATTCGTGCGAGGCGATGATGCAGGATCGCCGGGCTCTGCAGGCCGGAACCTCTCACTTTCTGGGGCAGAATTTCTCGAAGCAGTTCGATCTCACGTTCCAGTCCGTAGAGGGGAAGGAAGAATACGGCTGGAACACCTCCTGGGGTGTCTCCACCCGGCTGGTCGGTGGGCTGGTCATGATGCACGGGGATGACCAGGGCCTGGTACTTCCTCCCAAACTCGCACCTGTTCAGGTGATTATCGTCCCGATCTTGAGGGGAGACGACCACGGTCCGGTACTCGAGAAGGCCGAGGCGCTGCGTGAGGCTCTTCAGACCCAGGGCGTGAGGGCCAAGGTGGATGGGAGGGACTATCTGAGTCCCGGCAACAAGTTCTACGAGTGGGAGAGGAAGGGTGTCCCATTGCGCATGGAGATCGGGCCTAAGGACATGGAGAAGGAGCAGGTCGTGCTTGCCAAGCGAGTTCGTGCCGAGGACGATGCTCGCAAGGAATTCCTGCCGGAAGCAGAGGCCCTCGGGACGATTCCAGACCGACTTCAGGCCTTTCAGGCGGAGTTACTCGAGACCGCGACAGCCCGGCGAAAGGCGAATTCTCATCGAGACGTGACAAGCATCGAGGAGCTCGCGGACATCATCGAGGCCTCGGGCGGATACGTCTACACGGGGTGGAGTGGGGACCCGGCCGTGGAGGAGCGCATCAAAGAGAAAACCGGTGCCACACTCCGATGTATTCCCGATGAGGAGTTCAGATCCGCGAAGTCGCCATCGAAGTGTATCGGCGGTGACGACGCCTCCAAGATGGAAGTCCTTTGGGCTCGAGCGTACTGAAGCTACGGCGAAAATCGGACACGCTACCTCACGCTGCCCACTTCCTCTTCGCGCCTCGCGGCGATCCGGGTTTCGATGTCGTTCCACACATCTCTCATGAACGCAACGTCGGCCCCATGCCTGTCGACGAAATCCAGGAACTCGTCCTCGGTCATATCGTGGACGGCCAAGAGACTGTCCTTAGCCGCTTCACCTATCTCGGAGGTCTGCATATTCAACGACGAGACCCGCAAGTCCACGTATGCGTTGATGAAGCGCTCCCGCTCTTGGACCTCTACGGAAGACGCGGTGTCAACGAACTGACAGCCCCATATCAGGATCAGGACGAAGAGTAGAAGGCGGGTCGGTATCACTGTTCCGAGATGATCATTGGGAGCCGTTAAAGGTGACCGGAAGGTCGTGATGGCCTCTCAGCCCGTCAAGCCGGAGCCTGTGGGACTCAGTTGACTGAGCCGTTCGGGATTTTGGCGCGGCGAATCTGTACCACGTCGCGCTCGTCACGACTTATTCTTGAGCATATCCGGGGTCGTCTCGGGTCTTCAGTGGAGACGGAGGGTCGCCATGGTCCAGTGCGTCACTCTTGCCAGTGGGTGGGAGAACAGCCCCATGCGTAGCATTCAGAAGCGCCTTCGGGATCTCGGGACCGTTTCCATCCTCCTGATCATGGCAGCGTGCGCGGTAAATCCGGCTACGGGTCGACGCCAACTCATGTTGGTCAGTGAATCGCGAGAGATCGAGATGGGGCGTGAGGCGGACGGGCAGATAACGGAATCTTTCGGACTGTACGCTTCAGAGGAGCTTCAGGCCGAGATCACCCGGATTGGTGAGGAGCTGGCTTTGCGTTCGGAGCGTCCGCAGCTGCCGTGGTCGTTCAGGGTGTTGGACGATCCGATGGTGAATGCCTTCGCTCTTCCCGGCGGGTATCTGTTCGTTACGAGAGGTATCCTGGCGGCGCTGAACTCAGAGGCCGAGCTCGCCGGCGTTCTCGGTCATGAGATCGGGCACGTGACGGCCCGACATTCTGTGAGCCAGATGAGCGGCCAGCAGCTTCAGCAGATCGGGTTGGAAGTCGGGTCGGCCCTGTCCTCGGAGGTCGCGTCTGCGGCCGGCGTTCTTTCCGTGGGGTTGGAGCTCCTGAATCTCAGGTACAGTAGGGGAGACGAGTCCGAGTCCGACGAGCTCGGCGTACGGTACATGTCTCGTGCGGGTTACAACCCGAACGCCCTCATCGGAGTGTTTCAAACGCTCGCCTTGACGGCGGGTGGAGGTGGGCGTGTCCCCGAATGGCAGGCGAGCCACCCCAACCCGGAAAACCGTGAAGAGAAGATACGAGAAATCATCGCGCTTTCGGGCCAGGACTACTCGGCGTCTGTGGAGCGGAGCGAAGAGTACCTGCAAAAACTCGACGGATTGATGTTTGGTGTGGATCCTAGGCAGGGGTTTTTCGAGGGACAGACCTTTCACCAGCCCGATATGGCGTTTGCCCTGGACTTTCCCGCGGGTTGGACGGTGGTGAACCAGAAGACTCAGGTCGGGGCCGTGGCCCCGGACGAGACGGCGATCGTACTGCTCACGCTCGCGGCGGAGGAAGTCGACCCGGAAAGGGCGCTCGCGGCCTTCTCGCGGCAGGAGGGCATCAACGGCAGTGACTCTCGCCTGGTATCGCTCGATGGGAAGGACGCATGGGAAGCGTCCTTCAGCGCGGACACGGAGGAAGGAGGGCTTCGAGGGGCGGTCCTGTTCGTCGAACATAACGGGCTGATCATCCGGCTTTTGGGTTACTCACCTGCGTCGCAGTGGCGCTCGCATCAGAGTAGGGTGCTCGGGAGCATGCGAAGCTTCCGGAACGAGCGCGATCCGGATGTTCTCGCGGTGGAGGCCGCCCGTATCGAGATCGAGCGGCTCCCCTCGACCATGACGCTGCGCGAGTTCACCAAGGCCTATCCGTCTTCGGTCAGTGTCGAGCAGATCGAAGTGTTGAATCGTCGTTCCCTTGACGAGTCTATCCCGGGTGGAACATTGTTGAAGAGAATCACGGGAGGGCGTCTACCCTAGGTTGCTCGGCGGCCTTGTCCATCCCCGACAGGGTCGGATGAGAGTGATCCGCCGGGGGCTGAATCAGTGATCTTACAAAGGGAGTGCAATCGTGAAACGCCTGTCGATCATCTGTCTCACTCTAGCGCTCGCAACGGGCTGTTCGAGTCGACGAATCACGAGCAGACCCACGATGTCGATCGCCCCGACTCTGACGGCAGAGAGGTTCTTGCAGGCTTCCAACGTCCGAGATCTCGAGGAAATGTCACGTCTGTTCGGGACGTACGACGGCCCCATAGGAGACACCGGAAACGCATTTGGATGCTTCTGGAAGAAACTCGGATCCGTGTTCGATGGAAGCTCCTGCAGGAAATGGACGGAGGTGGAGCTGCGCATGGATCTCATCTCGAGCATTCTTCAGCACCAGGACTATCAGGCCGTGTCGGAGCGCATGGTTTCGGGAGCGGAACACCCCGCCAACCGTACCGTGCTAGTGTTCGTCATCGCACCCTGCCAGGTCCGCGCTTCGGGCGCCTCGGTTCTGAGCCGAACTCCTGATTCAGGATCTTAGCGTTGTACCAACTCGATCAAAGTACCCCCCGTCGCCTCGGGGTGGAGGAACGCCACCTGGTGTCCACGGGCGCCAGGACGTGGTTTCTCGTCGATGAGGCGGAACCCGCGAGATTTCAGGTCTTCGAGGGCCGCGGCGACATCGATGACCCGGTACGCAACGTGATGTAGACCGGGCCCCTGCTGCTCGATGAACTGGGCGACAGGGCTTTGGGCAGAACGGGGTTCTATGAGTTCTAAGGGCCCGAGGAAAGCTACGTTCACGTCGTGGGCGGGCAGTTCTTCGATGATGGAACAACTGTGCCCGGTGACGGGTTTGAACAGCGCCGCCGAAGCTCGGATGGAGCGTACGGCGATGGCGACGTGATCGAGCGGATAGCCGTTCATGGACGGGCCGCAGGGTAGAGTGGACGAATCTGGACCGGACGGTAGTGCCGGCCCATTAAAGGTACAAGGAGATCGATTGATGAGTACCGATGGAAAGGTTTTGGAAATTACGGATCAGAATTTTGCCGACATGGTGGAGGGCGCTGACGGCCTGACCATCGTGGATTTTTGGGCGGAGTGGTGCGGTCCGTGCCAGATGGTCGCACCTATCGTCGAGCAGTTAGCGGAGGACTATGGTGACGACGGCCTCAAGGTGGGGAAGTTGGACGTCGACCAGAACCCCGACGTGACCGTTCGCTTCGCGGTTCGCTCGATTCCGAGCGTCCTGTTTTTCAAGGATGGGAAGCATGTAGATACGGTGGTCGGCGCGGCGCCGCGCCCGGCACTCGAGGCCAAGGTGAAAGAGCACATGTAGGAGCCGCTCAGCGCTTGGCGGTCCCGGTGCGGCCCGGAGGTGGCAACCTCCGGGCTGTTCTGCGTTTGGGGGCCGTCGTCGACCGACTTCCGCACTGCCGTCCGCCCCCCTATCATCTTGCCATGAATCACATCTTCGATGAGACCCTACCGCGAGTCGCGCAGGCCCTGCGGAACCGGGAGACTTCGGCTGCCGAATTGGTCGAAGAAGCCGTGGGGCGCCACGCTTTGAGCGGATCACATCATCAGGCCTACAAGCAATGGGATGGGGAGCATGCCCACGAAGAGGCCCGACGGGCCGACGAGCGGCTCGCGTCCGACTCGAGCCCTCCACCGTTTTGCGGAATTCCCGTTTCGGTGAAGGACCTATACGGGGTCGAGGGGCTGCCCACCTTCGCTGGGACCGCTCGCCGGCTTCCGACCGGTTGGGAGAAGGACGCCTGGCTGGTGGGTCGATTGCGCGATCAGGGGGCCGTCTTCATGGGGAAGACGCACATGGTCGAGCTCGCCTACGGCGCGGTCGGCATCAACCCGCACTGGGGTACTCCTCGCAATCCATGGGACGGCGATGCCCATCGCATTCCGGGAGGCTCGTCGTCGGGCGCCGGTGTGAGCCTATGGGCCGGGTCAGCTCTTTTGGCTCTGGGATCGGATACGGGCGGCTCGATCCGTATTCCCGCATCGATGACGGGGACCGTTGGCCACAAGATCACATTTGACCGTTGGTCCGTATCGGGTGTCGTGCCATTGAGCACGACACTCGATACGGTCGGCGGGCTCACACGCTCCGTCGAAGACAGTCTGTTCTTCTTCGGAGCCATCGATCCCGCCTGGGGAGACCCGACGGCCCTCCTCCGACATCTTTCGCTGCGGACCGCCGCGCCCCTCCGGCTGGCCGTACCCCACGGTGGGATTTGGGACACATGCCAGTCGGACGTCGCGGACGTCCTAGAAGTGGCTCTGGGCGAGCTTGCGTCGGCGGGATGGCGCCGCTCTGAAGTCGACGGAGGCCTCCTCGACGACGCCCGGCGCCTGTACATGAGCGGAGGCATTGCCGCTGCGGAGTGTTTGGCCTTCCTCGAGCGGGATCTGCCTGGCTGGCTCGACATCTTACACCCCACGGTCGGCCAGCGTCTTGCAGGGTCGCCATCGACGGAGTCGCAGCGGTATGCTCAATCGTTGGCGGAGCGTCGCACGTTGATGGCCCGTGTGGACGCGCTGTTCACGGACGCCGATGTGCTCGCTCTCCCCACCGTCATCATGACGCCCCCCACGGTCTCCGAGCTCGACGATCTCGATCGCTACGTCGAGACGAACGCGGCTGCACTGGGCGCCACGTGCCCGGTCAGCCTTTTGGGGCTTTGTGCCATTACGATCCCAGTGGGCCTCGATCAACTCGGGATGCCGGTGGGTCTCCAGTTCGTGGCACCGGGTGGGCGAGATGAGGCTCTGCTGGGTGTGGCGCTCGCGGCGGAGCGGGTGCTGGGGACGGCTCGTGAGCGATTGGGGATGCCGCCCGTAGTGATCGGGACCCACGGAGCCTCCGTCGAGTACCGAGGTGCCCCCTCCACCGATGGCTGATCTCTACATCGTAGCGACGCCCATCGGCAACCTCTCCGACACCTCGGGTCGTGCGGTCGAGGTCCTCGGGTCCGTCGACGGGATCATGGCTGAGGATACGCGTCGGACACGAATTCTCCTCGACCACTTCGGGATCCATACGCGTCTCACCTCGCTCCACGCGCACAACGAGGCCTCGCGAATCCCCAAAGTTCTCGCGCGGTTGGATGCAGGGCAGGACCTCGCGTTGGTTTCGGATGCCGGAACCCCGCTGGTGTCCGACCCTGGAGAGCGCCTGACCCGAGCAGTCGTAGAGGCGGGTCACTGCGTGGTTCCCGTGCCGGGACCGTCGGCAATCCTGACAGCCCTGGTGGCGGCTGCCTTCCGGACCGTCCCTTTCACGTTTCATGGCTTCGTCCCGAGGAAGAAGGGACATCGCCGAGCGTTGCTCGAGAAAGTCGCTGTAGCCGCAGATACTTCGATCTTGTTCGAATCGCCCGAGCGCGTGGCCTTACTCCTAGGCGATCTCACGGAGTTGGTCGATGTTGGCAGACAGGTTGTCGTAGCCCGGGAAATGACAAAGATTCATGAGGAATTTTTCCGGGGAACAATGGCGGAAGCTGCGCGCTATTATGCGGAGCGGGGAGCGCGTGGAGAGGTGACTGTCGTGGTGTCGCCGCGCGCACTGGAAGAGACGCAGAAGGCTGTGGACGAGGTCACCGCCAGGGCAGTGGCGAGGTCTTTCCTGCAGGATGGTCTCTCTCCGAGCCGCACCGCCAGAGAAGTGTCGTCCCGTCTCGGAATAGCGAAAAATGCAGCCTACGAGATCGTCCACTCATTGGAGAAGGACGACGAGGAGTCGAGTTGAGCGAAGCGACCGCCGCGGTAGAACGTGTAGGGACGGGGGGAGCCGTGGTCATGCTGGCCCTTCTGGCGGCGGCACTCGCGTCTCCTGAGCCCGTCGTTGCGACCGTAACGCCCGACTCGCTTCTGACCATCACGAGGCTTCAATACGAGGGTGGGGGGGATTGGTACGCAAATCCGTCCTCACTTCCCAACTTGCTGACGGAGATCCGCGTGCGCACGGGTCTTCCGATATCGGGCCAACCCCAGACCATCCGTCCCCTGGACCCGTCCCTCAAGGACCATCCCTATCTGTACATGACGGGCCATGGCAACGTACGCTTCTCCCCTGAGGAACGTGTGGCTTTGCGGGAGCACTTGATCTCTGGCGGTTTTCTCCATGCCGATGATAACTATGGGTTGGACGAGTCGTTTCGGGAGGAGATCGGAGAGATCTTCCCCGACTACGACTTCGTCGAGATTCCTCCGGATCACGCTGTCTTTTCGACGCTTTACGACTTCCCCGAGGGCCTTCCCAAAATCCATGAGCACGACGGAGGGGCTCCCCAAGCCTTCGGCATCTTTCACGGGGGTCGTCTGATGGTCTTCTACACCTATGAGTCGGATCTGGGAGATGGCTGGGAGGATGCCGACGTTCACGATGACGCACCTGAGCTTCGCGAGGCTTCCCTTCGGATGGGGGTGAATCTCTATCTGTACGTGCTCGGCCAGTTGGTACCATGAGCCCGGCACCTGCACGTGTGGTTCGCATCGTCGAACAAGTGCGAACGCATCTCTTGGGGAGAGCCCGCCTGGCGCTGGCCCTCTGCTTCGGGGGTGCGTTCGCGGCTACGCTTGTGCTTGCGTGGATCATCATGGCCCCGGGGGGCTGGCGGCAGGGCACCTGGGTACCCTTGATCATCGACGCGGTCCTCATCGCTCTTTGTTTCCTAGTGTGGGTGACACACCGCCTGGTAGCCACCCGGTGGCTGCGGGAGCCCAACCTCGCCAGCAGTATGGAGGAAACGGCTGAGTTGGCGCCGGGACTCCTCAGAGGATCGCTTGAATTGGCCCGGACACTGCCCCCTGGAGTCTCGTCGAGCTTGGCGAGTCGTGCCGCTGAAAAGGCCCTCGGCGACCTCGAGGGACCGGAAAGTGAGCTCGCCGGGCGCATGGCCGCCCAGGCCGGCCATTGGGTCCGCAGAGGGTTTGTGAGCTTTTCGATGTTGGCGGTCACGGTTGGCGTGTTGACGGTCGCGGCGCCAAGTCGTTCGTTCGCCGCCTGGTCGGGATTGGCGAAGTCTTTCGGGCTCCTTGCCGGCCCGACACTCCCTCCCTTGGAGGTCAGCCCTGGATCTGCCGAGGTACTGCGAGGCACGGACGTGGCGGTCGAGGTGTCGGCGCCGGGGCGTGCCAGCGTTACGCTACACTGGCAGGCCGTAGGTGATGTCGCCGTCGAGGAGACGCTCGTGCTCGCCGACGAGCGAGCCTCGTACGTACTTCGTACGGTGTCTGCCCGAACCGAATACTGGGTCGATGCGCCGGACGGAGCCACGTCGCCCCGCTACCGACTCGAGCCGGTGGATCCTCTCTTGGTCGGCGACGTGACGCTGGAACTGACGTTTCCACCGCACACTGGACGCTTCCCTGAGGAATACAGATCGGTGGTGCCTCCGCTGACCATTCCTGAGGGGAGCCGATTCATCATTCACGGTCAGGCAAGCCGTCCCCTCGGCCTCGCGCAGTTGGACGATGAAGTGGGTCAACTATCTGCGGCGCTGGCCCTCGACGGAAGGTCCTTCGAGGGGGAATGGGTCCCTCGCGAGAGTGGCCGGTACACGTGGCGATTCGTGGATGTGGATGGCGGTTTAGCCGAGGTGGCGCCACCCCCTCTGGAGCTCACCCTGGTGCCGGATTCTGTGCCCGGTGTGGAGCTATTGCTGCCTGGCAAGGATACGCTACTGCCGGTGTCACGTAGGCAGCCGCTCCTGGTGGAGGCGACGGATGACTACGGACTCGACCGTCTGGAGTTGGTGGTGTACCGGGTCACGGCGTTCGGGGATCGCATGCAGCCGGTCGAGCAGCCCATGACTGTGGGAGGGACTCGGGGTGCCCTGCTTCGTCCTGTGATGGACCTCACGCGCTGGGAGCTACTTCCGGGCGATACGATCCGGTACTTCGTTCGGGCGGTCGACAATGCCCCGGTCCCGAATGTCAGCGAGACGCCTGAATACGTGTTGTGGCCGTTGACGGCCGCAGAGCTCCGGCGAGAGGCCCAGGCCCGTTTGGACGATGCCGCGAGAAGCGTCGAGGATTTGGCAGATCGGGCGGAGTCGGAAGCCGAGCAAGCCCAAGAGCTCGAGCGCCGAGTCGACGCCGAACAGTCCGAGCGTAGGACCCCGAGGGACGAGGGGCAGGAGGATCGCTTGGAGTTCGGGGAACAGGAGGACGTTCGTAGCGCCCTCGAGGGGCAGGAGGATCTCCTGAACGCCGTGGACTCACTCGAGATGGAGCTCGCGCAACTTAACCGGGACCTCGAGGAGGGGGGGCTGAGGGATCCGGAGCTTCAACGAGAGTTGAGCGAGCTACAGAGGCTCCTGGACGAGTTGGCGCCGGAGAGTATGCAGGAGCGGCTCCGTGAGCTTGCTGAAAGCATGGAAAACATGGATCGGCAAGAAGCCGACCAGGCCCTCAAGAAACTGGTGGCCGATCAAGAGGCTCTCAGGGACCGCCTGGAGGAGGCCTTGGAGCGGTTCCGGCAGGCGGCCATGGAGCAGGACTTCCGAGCGACCGCCGCGGAAGCCGAGGAGTTGGCCCAGCAGGAAGACGCGTTGGCCGCTGCGATGGAGGAGGGTGACAACGCGGAATTACGGGCGGACCAACAGGAAGCTCTGAGCGACCGCGCGGAGGCGTTGGACCAAGCCCTCGATGACTTGCGAGAGCGTTTGGCGGAGGCGGGCGAGGAAACGGCCCGTGACGCCGTCGAGCAAGTACAGAGTCGCGGAGAGCAGGCGCAGCAGGCGATGTCGGAGGCGGCCCGCCAGTCACGCCAGGGAGACTCACAGAGTGCTTCCGAATCTGCTCAGGAAGCGGCTGAGGCCATGAGGCAGATGGCTCAAGAGCTCCAAGAGGGCCAGCAGGAAATGGCGCAACAACTCATGCAGGCATCCCAAGAGGCGCTGCAGAGAACCGCCACCGATGCGCTGTCCTTGGCGCGTGCCCAGTCGGAGCTTCGGGATCAGATGCGGGGAGCCCGCCCGGACGCGCAGGCGAATCTACGCGGGGACGAAGCCGCATTGCTCGAGGGTGTTCGCAACATGGCGAATAACCTTGCGGGCGAGATGGATGCGACGGATGACGCGAGTAGAGAGGTCACGAGTCAAATGGGCCGAGTTATGCAGGTGATGCAGCGGACTTTTCAAGCGCTGGAGGATCAGAGGGGGCGTGCTCCGTCGCCGCTTAGTTCCGCTGAAGAGGCGGTTGGAGCGCTGAACGAGCTGGCCTTGTTGGCGATGGCTGCGGCAGAGCAGGCCGGACAGGGTGGGCAGGGTCAGTCGGGCCAGGAAATGATGGAGCAGCTGGAGCAAATGGCTCAGCAGCAAGGTTCCGTGAATAACCAGACGGGCCAGCTCACACCGATGCAGCTCGGAGAGCAGGCGCAAGCCAGTCAGCTCCAAGAAATTGCGGAGAGGCAGGAGGAGATCGCGGACGGCCTGGACGAGATGGCTGCGCAACCGAGCGAGGGTGAGCCACTCGGTGATCTCGAGGCGATGGCCCTCGAGGCGCTCGAGCTCGCCCAACGGTTGGCTGGAAATCGACTGGATGCTGAAACGCTCCAGAGGCAGGAGAGGCTGTTCCACCGCCTGCTGGATGCCGGCCGGAGCCTCGAGAAGGACGAATTCTCAGAAGAGCGGGAGTCCTCGGCGCCGGACGCCTTCGACAGGGGGGAGGTCGACGCCCTGTCGGACCAAGATCTGGGGGCGTTACGCTTCCAGTTGCCCCCCGTGGAGACATTGCGCCGACTTTCGCCCGCCCGAAGACAGATGGTGCTGGATTACTTCGAGCGCCTGAACCGGGCCGCTCGGACGGTCCCCGGGCGGGCGGGGGCACTGTGAGCGTTCTATCGAGGGCGGGGATCATGGCTTGCCTGACCGGGCTGGTCCTCCAAGTGGGGACGGGACTCGCCCAGGAGGATGATCCGCTCTTGGAGGGCCGGCTCCTTCGAAGTGCTGCCAGCCAGGAGTCCCAGGGGGATCTTCGCGGAGCCGAGAGCATCCTGACTGAGTTGATGCAGGCCCGACCCACCTCGACCGGCGGGCTCTTCGCATTGGAGAGGGTTCTCCGGGCTCAGGGCCGCATCCGGGATGTCCTACCCGTTGCCGAGCACTACCAAGAGATCGCGCCGGAGGTGGCCGCTCCGCGAGTCCTGGCACTGCGGGTCTACTCGGAGCTCGGAGCTGGAGAGGAGCTAGAAGCTGCCGCCGACGCCTGGCTCGATCGGGCCGGATCCGCGCCCGAGCCCTACCGGGAGGTCAGCCGGGCTCTGCTGAAGGTGATAGGTCCCGAGTCTGCTCTCGCGGCACTGGAACGGGGAAGAAGAGAGATTGGCGAGTCCTCCTTGTTTGCTCTGGAGATCGGTGATCTCCTGAGGGATGTCGGGCGGCTCGACGAGGCGGTTCTCGAGTGGACCAAGGTGATCGGAGACGACGGGACCCCGGTGGCGGCCATCATGCGCAGAGTGAGAGAGCTCGAAGGTGAGGACAGAGAACGCATCAAGCCCATGTTGGATGCGTTGGGCCGGTCGCCGCCGACCGTGGCGCGACGGAGGGCCGGTGCGAGGATCGCGATGGAAGCCGGGCTCGTCGACGAGGCGCTCCGGCTGGGAGCTGCGGCACTCGACGACTTGAGCGGGCAGGTGCGGCGGGGGTTCCTGACTGCTCTGGCGCGGCAAGCCGAAGACGGGGACGGCACCCAAGTGGCCCTGTGGGCCTATCGGGAGCTACGTGCGCAGGCATCGGACGAAGCCGAGACCCGAGCGCTGGATCACCGTATCGCCACGACGGCCCTAGCGGTAGGAGATACGGCCGGGGCCTTGGCGGCTCGAAGGGCCGTTGCCGAGTCGCTTCCCGCGACTAGCCCGGAGCGCCGGCGGGCCCTGGCCGACAACCTTCGACTCGAGGTGATGCGCGGATCCGATGAAGCGCAGACGCTGCTCGAGGAGTTCCGGGACGATTTTCCCGAGGCCCCGGAGTTAGACGAGTTGGCCGTGGCTCTCGCGGTTTATCTCGAGGCCAACGGCGACGAGGTCGGTGCCAGAACGCTATTGGCGGGCGTGGACGGGCCCCGAAGCGCGCTCGAGAGAGGATATCTGTATCTGGCTTCCGGAGACGTCGAGCAGGGTAAGACGACCCTGCGAGAGTCGGTTGCGGGATTGGCTCCGGAGGAGGCGACCCAGGTCATCGCGCTTCTAGACCTCCTTGATCGCCTGCAGGGGGATGCTTCGCCCATCGTTAGTGTCTCGGTTCTGGCCCACAAGGGCAGTTCGGATCTCGCACTGGTGGAGCTGGAGCGAGCCTTGGGTGATGTTGCGGATGAAAATCGGCCGGCGGTCCTGGCGCTTGCGGCACGCATCGCCGGGGACGGAGGCCTGCCCGAGCAGGCCGCTCGCTTCAGAGCGCGACTGATTCAGGACTTCCCACGAGCCCCCGAGGTCGCCGAGGCCACGCTGAGGCTTGCTCGCTTCAGAGCGGCCAGCGCTGAAGGCGTGGAGGAAGCCATCCAACTCTTGGAGACGTTGATTCTGAGCGAACCCGATGGTGCGATCGTGCCGACCGCTCGCCGAGAACTACGGACTTTACGCGGAGGAAGGGGTTCATGAAGGTCGTTCGCACTCTTGTCATGACTGTGATGGTGGGTTGGCCCGGCATCGCAGGTGCGCAATCTCTCCTCGTGCCGATGGATCGGACCCAGCACAACCATCTGAAGGCCTATGGTCTCACCTATTGGACTCTGGAGCAGTACTCGGGTGCCGAGTGGTTGCTCAATTACCGGGGGGGATCGTTCCTGCTACCCGACATGGAAGGGGTCCGCCGGCAGGCCGCTCTACGTGGCATCACGATAGAGCCCGTGTCCGCAGCCGACCTTGCCCAGATCCGGGCTGTGATCGCCGATGGGAATATGGAAACGGTCGTTCTGGAGAAGGCGCCCAATGTGGCGATCTACACGCCACCCAACAGCACGCCGTGGGACGATGCCGTCACGATGGCGCTGGAATACGCCGAGATTCCCTACGAAACGATCTGGGATGACGACGTCCTCGACGGGAAGCTCGAGGACTATGAATGGCTCCATCTACACCACGAGGACTTCACGGGTCAGTACTCCAAGTTCTACATCACATATGCCGGTTCTCCCTGGCTTCAGGAAGAGGTCGCTCGGAGTGAGGAAGTCGCGGATCGACTCGGCTTTGCAAGCGTCCCCGCACTGAAGAAGAGCGTGGCGCGCCGCATACGGCAGTACATCCAGGAGGGAGGGTTCCTCCTCGCCATGTGCTCTGCCACGGAGACACTCGAGCTGGCACTGGGTGCGGAGAACGTCGATATCGCGGCGGCCTATTCCGACGGATCGCCTCCGGATCCCAATGCCACGCGCAAGATGGACTGGTCGAAGTCCATGGCCTTTAGCGAGGCCGTCGTCCAGATCGCCCCCTCGGTGAACGCGTTCAGCGACATTGACGGCCATCAGGTCAACACGCCGTGGCGACTGAGTCTTGGCGTGTTCTCCCTTTTCGATTTTTCCGCAAAGTTCGATCCGGTCCCGGCCATGCTTACGCAGAGCCACCAGGGGGTGATCCCTGATTTCTACGGCCTTACGACTTCGTTTCGGGTAGACCGCCTCAAACCTGGCACGATCGTGCTCGCCCGGGACGGTGACATCGCCAAGTACGTACACGGCAATCTCGGGGAGGGGACCTGGACCTACCTGGGTGGTCATGATCCGGAGGATCCGGAGCACCAGATTGGTGATCCCCCGACCGACTTGGATCTCCACCCCGACTCACCCGGATACCGGCTGATCCTGAACAACGTCCTGTTCCCGGCGGCCAAGAAGAAGATGCTAAAGACCTGAGGGGCGTCTCCTTGGATTCCATTTCCGAAGACCACCCTGAATCTGGCGCTCCAGCGTCCGATCTTACGCTGTCCCCGGAAGCGGCCGGGCGCATCCGCGCGGAGGTGCTAAAGGCCGGGGGGCGTGAGGTTTGTTTCTTGGCGCGCATAAACGAGGCTCGAGAGGTGGTGGAGCCGAGGGCGGTGGCCAGAGGGAATAAGGCCGCGGTGTTGGCGGTGGCGCGGGGCGCGGAGGAAGGGGGTTTGATGATCCACAACCACCCTTCCGGCGATCTAGAGCCTTCCGATGCGGACCTCGGAGTGGCCGCCCGCCTGCACGAGGAGGGGCTGGGCTCCGCCATCACCGACAACGAAGCTCAGGGCCTCTACGTCATCGTGGATCCGCCGGCGCCCAGGGTCGTGGAGCCGATCGACGCGACGATTCTAGAGGCGATGATCGGCCCCGAGGGACCCCTCGCCCAATCGTACCCTCACTATGAGGATCGACCAGGGCAACGCGATATGCTCCGTCAGGTCACCGGGACCTATAACGACGGAGGCATCGCGTTGATCGAAGCGGGGACAGGCACCGGGAAGTCGTTGGCGTATTTGATTCCGGCGGCGGAGTGGGGCATCAAGAACCGCGAGAAGACCGTCATCTCCACGAACACCATCAACCTCCAGGAGCAACTGGACAGGAACGATTTGCCCCTGGTGAGGCGATTGATGGGGGACGAGGTCGATTGGGCTCTGGTGAAGGGGAGGGGCAACTACATCTCCATCCGACGGGCACGGCTCGCTGCCGAGTCCGCGCCATTGCTCTTCGCAGACGATCGCGTAGATGAGTTGGCTGACCTTCTCGGCTGGATTGAACAGACCGACGACGGGTCCCGCGCGGACCTGAGCTTCACGCCCCGTGAAGATGTCTGGGAGGAGGTGAAGAGTGACACAGATCTATGTCTGCGGACTCGCTGCCCTCATTTTCAAGCCTGTTTTTATCAGAGGTCGAGGCGGAGAGCCGCTTCGGCCACCCTGCTCGTGACGAACCACCACCTGCTCTTCACGGACCTTTCGGTCCGTATCGGCACGAACAACTTCTCCGGAGCGGCTGTGCTCCCGGCCTACCGGCACCTCATCATCGACGAGGCCCATAACATTGAAGATGCGGCCACGTCCCACCTGGGACTCGAGGCCACCCGTACCGGAATGTTCAGAATGTTGGCCCGACTCGACCGCCGAGGGCGCGGTGTGCTCACGGCCGTCCAGGAGGCGTTGGGGAAGAGAAAGGACGAGCCAGTCGCCACGGAACTGAGGAGCCGGATCGAAGAACGAGTGCGGCCGGCACTCGAAGAGGCGAGGGCCCATCTGACGAGATTTCTGGACGCGATCGAACCGAGACTTCCACCCGATGTCGTGGGCGCGGTCCGCATCGGGACGCCGGAGTTGCCGGAGCCCGCGATGCATCCCGATGTCCGGGAGGGTCTGGACGGCCTCGTCGCCGCGCTTCGTGCCTTGGAGTTGGAGCTACGCCGCGTGCGGGAACGAGTCGAGGGTCACGAGGTGCTGTCGGATGACCTGGAGGGCAGAATCCTCGATCTCTCGAGCGGAGAGCGCCGTCTGGCAGGTACGGTTCAGGCGTTGAGGACGGTCCTGTCGCCGAAAGAAGGAGACGAGCACTCCGTGCGCTGGCTGGAGTGGCGCGGAAAAGTCCGAGGAAAACCCGGCAATCTCGTGATCGCGTCGGCTCCCGTCGAATTGGGAGATCTGTTGCGGGAGAACCTGTTTCGGAAGCTGGAGACGGTTGTGCTTTCCTCGGCCACGCTGGCCATCCGGGATTCCTTCACGTTCCTCCGAAGCAGGATCGGGCTCGGAGAAGAAATGGTGGACATGGATGATGTGTCACTTACGATAACAGACAGTATCATGTTGTCACCATTTGAGTTACAAGAGCAAATAATCTTGGCGGTCCCCACCGATCTGCCGGCGGCGAACGGCGCGGGCGAGGAGTTCCACGAAGCGACGGCCGGCATCGTGCATGACATGTCGCAGCTTGTCGAGGGGGGCCTGTTCGTGCTTTTCACATCGCACGTCGCCCTCCGCCGAGTCGCAGAGATTATGAGAGAGGGCGGCAGATCTGGCCGACCGCTGTTCGTTCACGGGGAGGAGACGCGCTCCCGACTGCTGGAGGGATTCATTCAGCATGGATCGGGAGTTCTCCTCGGTACGGCATCCTTCTGGGAGGGCGTCGATGTGCCGGGGCGGCCCCTCGCAGGGCTCATCATCCCACGACTACCCTTTCGGGTCCCGACGGAGCCGGTCACGGCAGCTCGCGTCGAGGCCATCGAGCGACGGGGTGGAAACGCCTTCATGGAGTTCATGCTCCCCCTTGCCGCGCTGAAACTCAAGCAGGGGTTCGGACGGCTTATCCGGGCTCGGGGCGACCGCGGTAGTATCGTGATTCTCGACGATCGTATCGTCCGCAAGCGCTATGGGACGTTTCTGCGGGAATCACTGCCTACTACACCGTTCGTCAAGGGTCCGTGGAGTGACGTTTCCCAGCGCTTGAGGGAGTTCTACACCGGGTCCTGAATTTGCGGATAACCGTACGAACTGCACCTTGTGGCACGCCGCGCGGGGACTAGATTCCGCCCGTCACCCGGGACTCTTCCGGGTTTTGTCCAACTCCACTGTGGATGGCCCATGACTCGTGTGTTAGGTGTGATGGCGGGATGCGGAATCCTAATCTTGGCCGGCTTCGCTTATGGCGATTCCTCCGCCGGATGGACGGCCGGAAACACGGACATTGGATTTTGGTGGGCGGTGATCGCGGTGCTCCTGACGATCGCAGGGCTCGGCGCGGTCATCGGGACCTGGATTCATACGCAGCCGAGGGAGGACTGATCGCGTGACGCCCTCCAACAATGACGCCCGTCCGTCTAAGATCGTGTGTGTGGGCAAGAACTACCGCGAACACGCCGCTGAGATGGGAGGCCCGGTCCCGGACTCTCCGATCCTCTTTCTGAAGCCGCCTTCCAGCGTCATCGCTGCAGGGGATCCGATCGTGGCTCCTTCCGGCGTCGGTGAGGTCCACTTCGAGGGTGAAATCGCGGTGCGGATCGGTCGGTCAGCTCGGCATCTCTCCGAGGCGGAGGCGTGGGACTACGTCGAGGGAGTGCTCCCGCTGAACGACGTGACGGCCCGGGAGATCCAACGCAAGGACGGCCAGTGGTCGCGAGCCAAGAGCTTCGACACGTTTTGTCCCCTCGGCCCGGTCGTTCAGATTTCCCTGGAGGAGCTTCCGTCGCTGAGTCTGACCACCCGCGTGAACGGTCAGGAACGTCAGCGGGCACAAGCGTCGGATATGGTGTTTTCACTGCCCTTCCTCCTCGCGTTCATCACCCGCGTCATGACGCTCGAGCCAGGGGACATCGTGGCGACGGGTACTCCCGAAGGTGTCGGAGCTCTCGAACCGGGGGACGAGGTCGAAGTGGAGATCTCGAGCGTCGGGACGCTCCGGAATCCGGTCGTAGGAGAAGGGGACATTGGCTCCTAGGCGGAGCCGGGCCTTCGAGCGTCTTCCAGGCTACCCGCTGGCGGGTGTTCCCGAAGCCCGAAGGCGTCTTCAGGCGGCTGGCGTCGACGTCATCGATTTGGGTGCCGGAGACGCCGATCTGAGTCCGCCACCCGAAGCGATACGAAGACTCGGCGAGGCTGTGATGGACGTGAGTAACTCTCGCTACCCATTTCAGTTGGGCCTTCCCGAACTCCGTGAGGCGATCGCTGCGTGGATGGGGAAGCGCTTCGGGGTCGACCTGGACCCATACCGCGAGATCCTGCCCTTGATCGGCTCCAAGGAGGGACTTGCCAAGCTTCCGCTGGCCTTCCTCGATCCGGGCGATGTGGCCGTGCTACCTGACCCGGGCTATCAGGCCTATCTCGGGGGCGTCCTCTTGGCCGGCGGTGAACCCCACCCGGTGCAACTACGTCCGGACAACGACTTCCTCATTCCGTTAGATGGGTTCGCGGATGACCTTCTCGCGCGAATTCGGATGCTGTACCTCAACTATCCGAACAACCCCACGGCGGCTACGGCCCCACTCGAGTACCTCCGTGAAGCCGTAGATTTTTGTGAGAACACCGATGCGGTGCTCGTGTACGACCATGCGTACAGTGAAATCGCTTTTGACGAATATCGTCCCCCGAGCATCCTGGAAGTGAGGGGTTCTTCGGGCGTCGCGATCGAGTTTCACTCCTTCTCCAAGACCTACAACATGACAGGCTGGAGGCTGGGGTGGGCGGCGGGCAACGCCGATCTCATCGAGGCGCTTTCGAAGGTCAAGACGTTTATCGACACCGGAGTGTTCAAAGGAGTTCAGGCCGCGGGAGCCGCGGCGCTTGGCTCGTACGACGATTGGGTTCCGGGGAACGTCGCCCGCTTCCAGGCGCGACGCGACGTGGCTGTCGCAACCTTGAGAGAAGCCGGGTTTTCGGTGACAGAGCCGAGAGCCACGATGTACCTATGGGTGCCCGTGCCCGGTGGCGAGTCCTCGGCAGATTTTGCCAGGCGGGTTTTGGAAGAGGAGGGTGTGGTGATTCTTCCTGGTGTGGCACTAGGCGATGGGGGTGAGGGGTTCTTTAGAGTGGCTCTCACGGTCGACGAACGGCGGATGACCGAGGCGTCGGAGAGGTTGGGGAGGGTGAGGAACCGAATTAACGGGGGTTAGTACGTCCGATGAATGGTTCGATGAGTGCCGAGCCGGGCCTGAGCCCTCGAGTAGCGAGGTACCGGTCGGTGATCGAGCGTCATACCACGCTCGTCGGACTGGGGGTCTCGGCGGTCCTCCACGTCATCTTCATCCTTCTCTATGCCGTCGGACTCAATCGTTGGGGTCCGGCCGAGGCCGTGGTCGCAGTGCAGTCTCCCTCCACATCGTTCTCCAGCATGCGTGTGGTTCGCTTGGTCGAGATCATGACTCCCGAGGAGCCGCCCCCCGAAACTGTCGAGGCTCAACCTGAGCCCGAGCCGGTCGTGGAGGCGGCGGCCGCGCGACCTGCCGTCGGACCTGTGGCGGTCGGGGGCGGAGACGAGGAGGATGCGCTGAGGGGCCCCCGAGCTGCTGAGGTGCTGAGAGTGCGCAGCTCAGACCCTCGTCTTTGGCGTGAGGCCCGGCCGGAGTTGCATTCGCTCACGGAGGTCGAGTTGATACGGCTCAGGCTGGCGGGACGCCTCGAGGAGTGGGCCGATTCGGTCTCGGCGGCGCTGGCCGCCGAGGAGGCCCTCACCGATTGGACGACGACGGACGCGGAAGGGCGTCGTTGGGGTGTCTCGCCGGGGAAGATCCATCTGGGCGACGTCACACTTCCGATGCCGTTCTACTTCAGGGGGAACGCGTGGCAGCGTGAGCAGGCAATGCTGAGGGCTTGGGAGGAGCAGTCGATTCTCAGTGGAGCGAGCGGGGCGGCCGCCCGTGCCAGTTGGAGAGAGAGGGCGGAAGCCATCCGACGGAGGAGGAATCGGGAGCGGAGGGAAGCCGAGGTCCAGCCGGATACGACCGGCAGCTCCCCGAGACGGTAAAATAATTCTTCCCTCCGCCCGAGGGAGCCCTGATATTTAGGAGTTCCACGGGTCCCCGCCTCGGAGGCCCGTCGTCCGCCTCCGAAGACACCGGGAAACCGTGGGGCCAGTTCGCTCAGACGTGGGCCGTACGTTTTACGTCGGCCTTCTGCAAACGCTCCTTTTGGTCATGGGCACGGCCAAGCGCTACCTGCTTTGGCACGGCCCTCGGGTTGCGATCCATTCATCCCAAATGGCGTCATCGAAAAACTCGTAGCCTTCGTTGATGAGGTAGCCCCAGTAATTGGTGGCCTCAATGATCGTATTGTCCATGTCGGTG